>JAFTJZ010000024.1 GCA_017456145.1 Clostridia bacterium | reverse complement strand
GCGTGGCCGGGGCAGTCAACGTGAGCGTAGTGACGGTTGTCAGTCTCGTACTCAACGTGACGGGTGTTGATTGTGATACCTCTTGCTCTCTCCTCGGGAGCATTGTCGATCTGATCGTAAGCCATAGCCTCAACTGCGCCTGCGGTCTTCAGAGCCAGCGTCTTGGTGATCGCTGCGGTCAGAGTGGTCTTACCGTGGTCAACGTGACCGATGGTACCAATGTTTACATGGGGCTTGTTGCGTTCAAATGTAGCCTTTGCCATTTTGAATTTCCTCCGTAAATTGTTTTTGATTTGATTTTATTTTGATTTTTAACTTTAATAAAGTTATATTGACTCACACAGCGGTGCGTCGGGATGTCCTCAACAGACGTTCATCAGCGCTTTGCGCGCTCTGCGATGATCTTCTCCTGGATGGACTTCGGAACCTGCTCAAAGTGAGAGGGCTCCATGGAATACTGCGCACGACCCTGCGTCTTGGAACGCAGATCGGTTGCATAACCGAACATCTCGGACAGCGGTACGAACGTAACCACGTCGCAAGTGCCGTTGTTGACCTCCTGAGACTGGATCGCACCACGGCGGGAGTTGAAGTCGCCGATAACTGCGCCCATATAGTCCTCGGGGGTAATGGTGGTGACCTTCATCAGCGGCTCGGTCAGCACGGGATCCGCCAGCTTCATAGCCTCCTTGAACGCCATGGAACCGGCGATCTTGAATGCCATCTCGGAGGAGTCGACCTCGTGATAAGAACCGTCGTACAGGGTGACCTTTACGTCAACGACGTTATAGCCTGCCAGGACACCGCTCTGCATTGCGCCTTGGATACCCTGGTTGGTGGGCTCAATGAACTCCTTCGGAATTGCACCGCCCGTGACAGCGTTGACAAACTCATAACCCTTACCGGGCTCGTTGGGCTCAAGAATGATCTTGACGTGTGCGTACTGACCGGAACCACCGGACTGTTTCTTGTACTTGCACTCATAGTCGACCTTCTTGCGGATGGTCTCCTTGTATGCGACCTGCGGCTTACCGATGTTAGCCTCGACCTTGAACTCACGCAGAAGTCTGTCTACGATGATCTCAAGGTGCAGCTCGCCCATGCCGGCGATGATGGTCTGACCGGTCTCGTCGTCGGTGTAGGTGCGGAAGGTGGGGTCCTCCTCTGCCAGCTTTGCCAGAGCAATACCCATCTTTTCCTGACCTGCGCGGGTCTTGGGCTCGACGGCCTGACGAATAACAGGCTCAGGGAACTCCATAGACTCCAGAATGACGGGGTGAGCCTCGTCACAGAAGGTGTCACCGGTGGTGGTGTACTTGGTAGAAACGACAGCTGCAATGTCACCTGCGTAGACGACCTCAAGGTCGGAACGCTCGTTGGCATGCATCTGCAGGATACGACCGAATCTTTCCTTCTTACCCTTGCTGGAGTTGTACACGTTGGTACCGGTAGAAACGGAACCGGAGTATACGCGGAAGAAACAGAGCTTTCCGACGTAGGGGTCGGTTGCGATCTTGAATGCCAGTGCTGCAAAGGGCTCATCATCGGAAGAGTGACGTGCCTCCTCCTCACCGGTATCGGGGTTGACACCGTTGATTGCGGGAACGTCGGTCGGAGCGGGCATGAAGTCAACGACAGCGTCGATCATCTTCTGAACGCCCTTGTTCTTGTAGGAAGAACCGCAAACGACGGGCACAATCTTGTTATCGATGCAAGCCTTACGCAGAGCGACCTTGAGCTCGTCCACGGTGATTTCCTCTTCCATGCAGTAGCGCTCAAACAGCTCCTCGTCGGTCTCGCAGATGGACTCGACCATTGCGTTGCGATATTCCTGTGCTTTTTCAAGCATATCGTCGGGGATGGGCTCGACGCGAACGTCCTTACCCAGCTCGTCGTAGTAAACGTCAGCCTCCATGTTCATCAGGTCGATGATACCACGGAAGGAGGACTCGCAGCCGATAGGCAGCTGGATCGGCACTGCATTTGCGTGCAATCTTTCCTTCAGCATACCGACAACGCGATAGAAATCCGCGCCCATAATGTCCATCTTGTTGACGTAGCACATACGGGGAACGCGGTACTTATCAGCCTGACGCCAAACGGTCTCAGACTGGGGCTCAACGCCGCCCTTTGCACACAGAACGGTAACAGCACCGTCCAGTACGCGGAGCGAACGCTCAACCTCTACGGTAAAGTCAACGTGACCGGGGGTATCGATAATGTTGATACGATGACCCTTCCAGTAGCAGGTGGTAGCAGCGGAGGTGATGGTGATACCTCTCTCCTGCTCCTGCTCCATCCAGTCCATGGTTGCACCACCGTCGTGGGTTTCACCCATCTTATGGGTCTTACCGGCATCGATGTGCGCCATAATACCGATATTTCGGGTGTTTTCAAGGGTATATTCTCTTGCCATGATAAACCTCCGTTAATATCAATATCTGTAATGAGCAAACGCCTTGTTGGCCTCTGCCATTCTGTGCGTCTCTTCCTTCTTCTTAAAGGCAGATCCTGCACTGTTCTTTGCGTCCATGATCTCACCGGCCAGTCTTTCAGCCATGGTGGACTCGCCGCGCTTTCTTGCGGCGTCGATCAGCCAACGCAGACCCAGGGTCTGGCGGCGATCCGCACGGACTTCCATAGGCACCTGATAGGTGGAACCACCTACACGGCGTGCCTTAACCTCCAACACAGGCATGATGTTCTCAAGGCCTGCCTGGAAAACCTCAAGCGGGTTCTCACCCAGCTTTTCTTCGATAGCGGAGAAGGCTTCATACACGATCTTCTGCGCTACGCCTTTCTTGCCGTCATACATAACATTGTTGATCAGCTTGGTTACCAGCTTGGAACCGTAAAGCGGATCCGGCAATACGTCTCTTTTGGATATACGACCTCTTCTCGGCACTGTACTTCCCTCCTTCATTAATTATAAGATGAATTCACAGGTACTCAAAAGCATTCTTCTGTAAGCACTTTCAAAGAGTTAGGTGAAGTAACATAAACATTAAATTTAGGAACTCTAACTAACCCTTGGGTGGGCTTGACTGCGAACGGTTTGAAATGATACCCGACCGCAGAAAGATTACTTCTTCTTAGGTCTCTTTGCGCCGTACTTGGAACGGCTCTGGTTACGGTTTGCAACGCCCTGAGCATCCAGGGTACCGCGGATGATGTGGTAACGAACACCGGGGAGGTCACGTACACGTCCGCCTCTGATGAGGACGACGCTGTGCTCCTGCAGGTTGTGTCCGATGCCGGGGAGATAGGTGGTTGCCTCGATACCGTTGGTCAGACGGACTCTTGCGATCTTACGAAGAGCAGAGTTCGGCTTTTTCGGGGTAGTCGTGGAAACCTTGGTGCAAACGCCTCTTTTCTGAGGGTTGCTCTGGTCCGTCATTTTATTCGTCAGCGTGTTGAATCCATGCTGAAGAACGGGCGCCTTCGACTTGTACTGCTTATCGGTGCGGCCCTGTCTGACGAGCTGGTTAAAGGTTGGCATTGTCTCTCGGTTCCTCCTTCTTTGAAAATTTAATGTTTATTTACAGCACCCGAAAGTTCATTCGGTATGTGGCTGTCACAAATTCAACGCCGTGTCACAGGAAAATTGGCATAGTTATCCCGTTACACAGACGCTATTATTATAACATTCCTCGCGTCATTTGTCAAGCATTCTTGAAATTTCTCTCTTTTACACAAAATGCGGCTCACCGCGATGGATTATTTGACGCATTTAATCCCATTTATTCAGCGCCGCGGAGAGAACTCTTGCCGTTTTCGGAATGTTTTGTAAGAAACAAAGGAGTTGGGGCGCTGCCCCAAGCCCCGCACAAGGAACTTTTTGAAAAAAGTTCCTTGTGAATCCTCCAAAACTCTTCATCGTTTTGTAGGATGGTAGTTTCAGCATCAATCATTTGGGGATAGCCCCCAAACGGAGGCGAAAAAGGCTCGGGCAAAAAGGGCTTGGGTATAACACGCAAATCCTTACGCCTGCGCAGCAACTGCCTCAGCGGGCGTATCCTCCACGGCAGGAAGTACGATATCGGCATCGGAGATATCATCTACGTCGTCCTCGGTGTGGGGCGTCGGCAGGACATCCACGCCGCGATAGCAGAGCAGACCCGTACCTGCAGGAATCAGCTTACCGATAATGACATTCTCCTTCAGACCGCACAGCGTATCGACCTTACCGCAAATGGCAGCCTCAGTGAGCACCTTGGTGGTCTCCTGGAAGGAGGCAGCAGACATAAAGGACGTCGTTTGCAGTGCCGCCTTGGTGATACCCAACAGCACAGGGCTTGCGACAGCGGGCTTGAGCAGATCCTCGCCCGCAGCCACG
The DNA here is from genome assembly GCA_017456145.1 of Clostridia bacterium. Classification (GTDB taxonomy): domain Bacteria; phylum Bacillota; class Clostridia; order Oscillospirales; family CAG-272; genus SIG644. Next base: position 39,462 of record JAFTJZ010000024.1, on the reverse strand, counting down.
CGAGCCTCGATCTCCTTGTTGGCATCCTCAAGCTCGTCAATGTTGACCAGAACGCCCTGCAAAAGATCGGTGTCACCGCTGTCCTCGATGCGCATCTTGCGCGTCATCTGGCGGGCGATGATCTCAATGTGCTTGTCATTGACGTTACAGGACTGCGAACGGTAGACGCGCTGCGTCTCCTTGATTACATATTCATATACGGCATCCAGACCCAGGATTCTCATAATGTCGGCGGGCGCCTTGTTACCCTCGGTCAGACCCTGACCGCGCGTGACGTGCTCACCGTCCATGATAGACAAACGCATACCGTAAGGAATCACGTACTTGACCAGCTCGTCGGTCTCCTCGGAATGGATGTGAACCTCGTTGATACCGGGAACCTCACCCATCTGAATACGGGCAATACCGGAATGCTCCGTCATGATAGCAGGTTTCTTGGGCTGACGAGCCTCAAACAGCTCCTCAACGCGGGGCAGACCCTGCGTGATATCCGAGCCCGCGACACCACCGGAGTGGAAGGTTCTCATGGTCAGCTGCGTACCCGGCTCACCGATGGACTGTGCGGCAATGATACCGACCGCCTCACCGACGTTGACGGGCAAGCCCGATGCCAGGTCGGCACCGTAGCAGCGTGCACAAATACCGTCCTTGGCATGGCACTGGATAACGGTGCGGATATACACCTTATCGATACCTGCCTTGACGATGGCCTTTGCCTGCTCCTCGGTGATCATCTCGTCGTCGCCGACGATGACCTCGCCCGTTGTTGGATCAACCACGGCGCCGATGGTATATCGACCAATGATACGGTCCTCCAGGGACTCCAGCACGTTCTTATCTCTCTCGTCAATGATCGCGTTGATCCATGCGCCCTTGGTGGTGTCGCACTTCTCCTCGCGGATGATGACGTTATGCGAAACGTCGACCAGACGGCGGGTCAGATAACCCGAGTCTGCGGTACGAAGTGCGGTATCGGACAGCGACTTACGCGATCCGCGCGCACCCATGAAATACTCCAGGATCTTCATACCTTCGCGGAAGTTGGACTTGATCGGGATCTCGATGGTCTTACCGTCGGTTGCGAACATCAGTCCGCGCATACCTGCCAGCTGGCGCATCTGCGCAATCGAACCACGGGCACCCGAGTCAGACATGATCTTGATCGGGTTGAACTCGGAAAAGCTGTTCTGCAGGGCAGCCGTAACATCGTTGGTGGTCTGACGCCAGATATTGACGACGTTATTATAGCGTTCCTCCTCGGACAACTCACCGCGCAAGAAGTGGCGGTAGATGGTATCCACTCTCTTCTGTGCCTCGGCAAGGTAAGCGGGTTTCTCCTCGGGAATGGTCATATCGTACACCGAGATGGAGAAGGATGCGCGGGTAGAATACTTGTAGCCCATCGACTTGATCTCATCCAGCATATCGGCACAAACTGCCACGCCATGCTGCTTGATGCAGTAGTCGATGATCTGACCGAGCTGCTTTTTCTTGATGACAAAGCTGATCTCGGGCTCAAACTGCTTGTCAAGATCGTTCGGGTCGGAACGATCGACAAAGCCCAGATCCTGCGGGATGGGACGGTTGAAGATCAGACGACCCAGCGTAGTCGTAATAACGCGGGAGCGCATCTCACCGTCGATCTCCTTGGTAACGCGAACACGGCACTCGGCGTGAAGTCCGAGCTCACCGTTGGCGTAAGCCATCATCGCCTCGTCGAAATCGCGGAAGGCGCTGCCCTCACCGGGCTCGCCCTTCTTGATCATGGTCAGATAATAAGAGCCAAGGATCATATCCTGCGAGGGAATGGTCACGGCTTTACCGTCCATGGGCTTGAGCAGGTTATTGGCGGAGAGCATCAGGAAACGCGCCTCTGCCTGTGCCTCTGCGGACAGCGGCACGTGAACCGGCATCTGGTCACCGTCGAAGTCGGCGTTGAACGCAGGGCAGACCAGCGGGTGCAGCTTGATGGCACGACCCTCAACCAGCACGGGCTCGAACGCTTGAATGGACAGACGGTGCAGCGTCGGTGCGCGGTTGAGCAGCACGGGATGCTCCTTGATGACGTTCTCCAGTGCGTCCCAGACGCAGGGATTTTCATATGCTTTATCGATCTTCTTCTGTGCGTCACGGACGTTGGTCGCCTTTTGCATCTCGACCAATCTCTTGATGACGAAGGGCTTGAACAGCTCAATCGCCATTTCCTTAGGCAGACCGCACTGATAGATCTTCAGATTCGGGCCGACGACGATAACCGAACGACCGGAATAGTCAACACGCTTACCAAGCAGGTTCTGACGGAAACGTCCCTGCTTACCTCTGAGCATCTCGGAGAGCGACTTGAGTGCGCGATTGGACGGGCCCGTGACGGGCTTGCCGCGGCGACCGTTGTCGATCAGCGCGTCCACTGCCTCCTGCAGCATTCTCTTCTCGTTGCGCACCACGATCTCGGGGGTGCGGATCTCCAAGAGCTTTTTCAGACGGTTGTTACGGCTGAGCACACGGCGATACAGCTCGTTGATATCGGAGGCAGCAAAGCGGCCACCGTCCAGCTGCACCATGGGACGGATGTCCGGGGGCAGCACGGGAACCACATCAAGGATCATCCAATCCAGACGGTTGCCCGACTTGCGGAAGGCCTCAACGACCTCCAGTCTCTTAATGATACGGGTCTTTTTCTGACCGGTCGCCGTGATCAGGTCGGTCTTGAGCTGCTTGGACAGCTCGCCAACGTCAATCCCCTGCAAAAGCTCGCGGATCGCCTCCGCGCCCATACCGACGCGGAATGCATTGGCATACATCTCGCGATACTCGACCATCTGCTTTTCGGAGAGCACCGTGCCCTTTTGCAGCGGCGTCGTGCCGGGATCCAGTACGACGTTTTCGGCAAAGTAGAGCACCTGCTCGAGCAGCTTGGGGGAAATATCCAGAATCAGCGCCATGCGAGAAGGAATTGCCTTAAAATACCAGATGTGCGATACGGGGCAGGCAAGCTCAATGTGTCCCATACGCTCGCGGCGCACCTTTTTGGTGGTGACATCGACGCCGCATTTTTCGCATTTGATGACCTCCTTGTTGTGCGAATTTTTGTACTTTCCGCACATACAAGCGCCATCCTTGGTCGGGCCGAAAATGCGCTCGCAGAACAGGCCGCCGACCTCTGCCTTGAGGGTTCTGTAGTTGATCGTCTCGGGCTTGGTAACCTCGCCGTAAGACCACTCGCGGATCATGTCCGGAGACGCCAGACCTATTTTAATCGCAGAAAATTCGTTACGCTCCAAAGCCATTCTCACACTCTCCCTTATTCATCATATTCATCGTAATCATCGCCGTCGTCATCCTCGCTGTCGTAGGTGCCGTAGAAGGCATCGCCGTCCTCGTCGCCAAGATCATCCTCGCTGCTCTCATCGTGATCGATGAAGAAGGAATCATGCATCTCGTCGGTTTCAACCGTCTGACCGATTGCCTCTTCGATCGCGGCCACGTCTGCCTTTGCATAAGGCACGGGTTCATCATCGTTGCACAACGTCGAGAGCTGGATCTCCTCACCCTGTGCGTTGAGCACACGGACATCCAGAGCCAACGACTGCAGCTCCTTGACCAAAACCTTGAAGGATTCGGGAACGCCGGGCGTGGGAATATTCTGTCCCTTGATGATTGCCTCGTAAGCACGGCGACGACCGTTGACGTCGTCCGACTTGACCGTCAGGATCTCCTGCAACGTGTAAGCAGCGCCGTACGCCTCCAGTGCCCAGACCTCCATCTCACCGAAACGCTGACCGCCGAACTGCGCCTTACCACCCAAGGGCTGCTGGGTAACCAGCGCGTAAGGACCGTTGGAGCGGGCGTGGATCTTATCGTCGACCAGGTGGTGAAGTTTCAAATAATACATAATACCGACCGTGACGGGGTTGTCAAAGGGCTCGCCCGTACGACCGTCGTAAAGCACGGTCTTACCGTCGCACAGCTTGAGTCTCTTCTCTGCGCGAAGGGTTTCCATATATTCGTGATCGGCAAGCTGCTCTGCGGTGAGCGGACGGATGGACTTGTTTCCCTCCTCGTCCGTGATCTCCTCATACTGCGTCTTACCCTCGGGGTTCTCCTGCGGGAAGATATCGCGGTAAACGCCGGCAGCAGCCAAGCACTCGCTGATGTCCTTCTCGTTGGCGCCGTCAAACACAGGCGTCTCGATCTTCCAGCCCAGCTTACGTGCAGCAATGCCGAGGTGAACCTCAAGCACCTGACCAATGTTCATACGGGAAGGCACGCCCAGCGGGTTGAGCACGATATCCAACGGCGTACCGTCGGGCAGGAAGGGCATATCCTCGGGCGGCAGAATACGGGAAACGACACCCTTGTTACCGTGGCGACCTGCCATTTTGTCACCGACGGAAATTTTTCTCTTTTGTGCGATATACACGCGAACGACCTTATTGACGCCTGCAGGCAGCTCGTCGCCACGATCGTGCGAAAATACCTTAACGTCAACGACGATACCGGTCTCACCGTGCTGCAAACGCAGGGAGGTGTCGCGCACCTCTCTTGCCTTCTCACCGAAAATGGCGCGCAGAAGTCTTTCCTCTGCGGTCAGCTCGGTCTCGCCCTTGGGAGTGATCTTACCGACCAGAATATCGCCCGAGCGAACCTCGGTACCGATCTTGACGATACCCTCACCGTTCAGATCCTTGAGCGCGTCGTCACCGACGTTGGGAATCTCGCGAGTGATCTCCTCCGGGCCGAGCTTGGTGTCTCTGGCCTCGTGCGTGTATTCTTCAATATGCAAAGACGTATACACGTCATCGCGAACCATACGCTCGTTGAGCAGGACTGCGTCCTCGTAGTTATAACCCTCCCAGGTCATAAAGCCGATCAGCGCGTTCTTACCCAGTGCGATCTCGCCGTTATCGGTAGCAGGGCCATCGGCAATGACCTGACCCGCCTCGACCATCTGTCCCTTGCGGACAACGGGGCGCTGGTTAAAGCAGGTACCCTGGTTGGTACGCTTGAACTTGATCAGATCGTAAACGTCCTTGTGACCGTCCTCGCAAACGACAACGATCTTGGATGCCTCCACTCTTTCGACGCAGCCGGCATTTTTCGCCACGACCACGACACCGGAGTCTACGGCAGCCTTGTACTCCATACCCGTTGCAACGATGGGCGAATCGGTCACCATCAGCGGCACAGCCTGTTTCTGCATGTTCGAGCCCATCAGTGCACGGGAGTTATCGTCGTTCTCAAGGAAGGGGATACAAGCAGTCGCGACGGACACCACCATCTTGGGGGAAACGTCCATATAATCGACGCTTGATGCGTCGATCTCAAGGATCTCCGCTCTGTCGCGGGCGGTGACCTTCTTGTTGAGCAATCTGCCGTCGTCGGCAACCGGTTCGTTGGCCTGCGCGACGACATACTTATCCTCGACGTCAGCGGTCATGTAGTCGATCTCATCGGTCACATAGCTGACGATCTCGCCTGTGGTCTCGTCCTTGACGTGCTTAACGCGGCGGTAAGGCACCTCAATAAAGCCGTAATCGCTGATACGGGCGTAGGTGGTCAGATAAGAGATCAGACCGATGTTCGGACCCTCGGGGGTCTCGATGGGGCACATACGACCGTAGTGCGTATAGTGAACGTCACGGACGTCAAAGGAGGCGCGGTCACGGGTCAGACCGCCGGGACCCAGTGCAGACAGACGTCTTTTATGGGTCAGCTCAGCCAGCGGGTTATTCTGGTCCATGAACTGCGACAGCTGAGACGATCCGAAGAACTCACGGATGACCGTGGTCACAGGACGGATGTTGATCAGCTGCTGGGGGGTCAGCTTGTCGTTATCCTGCGTGGTCATGCGCTCCTTGACGATCTTGTCCATACGGGAAAAACCGATGCGGAGCTGATTTTGCAGCTGCTCACCGACCGAACGGATGCGGCGGTTGCCAAGGTGGTCGATATCGTCCACCTCACCCACGCCGTGCATCAGGTTGAGCAGATAGCTGACGGTCGCGAAAATATCATCTTTTGTAATATGCTTGGGGCACAGCTCGGCAATACGAGCCTTAGACATGGCGCGGATCTCATCAATGTCTCCGCCGGCAGCCTCCATGATCTCCAGCATCACGGCGGTGCGCACCTTCTCACGGACACCGCAATCCTTCAGATCGCAGCCGATCAGATGCTCGGGCTCGATGGTATTGTTACCCAGAACCTTGATGGTCTCGCCGTTATCCAGCGTAAGCATGACCTCATTGACGGCGGCATTCTGCACGGCACGCGCCATCTCCTCGGTCAGCACCGTCCCCGCCTCATAAAGCACCTCACCCGTCAGAGGGCTGACGATATCGGCGGCAATGCGGCGACCCGCAATACGGGGAGCGATCGCCATTTTCTTATCGAATTTGAATCGACCCACGGGAGCGATATCATATCTCTTGGGATCGAAGAAATAGTTATTGATCAAAAGCTGTGCGGACTCGACCAGCGCAGGCTCGCCGGGACGCAGCTTTTTATAGATCTCCTTGAGCGCCTCGACGCCGGGGGTGGAATGATCGCGCTCCGCCAGCATTTCGGACTCGTCCTTCTCAAAGGTGACCGTCAGATGATCGTCCTCGCCAAACAGGGCATAAATATCCTCGCGGGACTCTACGCCCAGCGCACGGATGAACATGGTCAAGGGCATTTTTCTGTTTTTATCGATACGGACGTACATAACGCCGCTGATATCGGTCTCATATTCCAGCCATGCACCGCGGTAGGGGATGACCTGTGTGGTATAGGTATGCTTACCCGTTTTATCGATGTCGGATGCATAATACATACCGGGGGAACGGATGATCTGCGAAACGATAACACGCTCCGCGCCGTTGATGACGAAGGTACCCGTCTCGGTCATCAAGGGGAACTCACCCATAAAAATATCACTTTCCGTCACGTTATCGGTCTGCTTATTGGTCAAGCGGACCTTGACCTTCAGGGGTGCGGCGTAGTTTGCATCACGCTCCTTGCACTCCTCGATGGTGTACTTGGGCTTGGTGTCCAAAGAATAGGAAAGGAAGTCGATGGACAGATTTCCCGAATAGTCGGTGATGGGGGAGACGTCGCGCAGGACCTCCGCAAGTCCTTCCTCCAGGAACCACTTAAAGGATTTTGTCTGGATTTCCACCAGATTGGGCAATTCCAGAGAATTACGGGATCTGGAAAAGCTCATTCTTACGTTCTGACCGAGCTTGTGTTCTTTCACGTTGATCATTGAATACAATCACTCCATTCAAGTTCTTGCCGCTTACGGAATGCGCGTCTGAGCCGATCGGCATTTCCGCGGGAACTCGGCGACATTCACAAGAAACTTCACTTTATATATCAAAAGTTCTCGATTTCTCACAAACGTCAAACCGACGAAATTTCACCCGGTGCAGGCGGGGTTGTTTCGCATTTTGCACAAAAGTTCCCGAAAGTAGGCGATTTTAATGCAGTTTATCATTGTATCACTTTTTTAGCCGTTTGTCAAGAGGTTTTTGCAAAAAAAATCGTTATTTTTCTTAAAAATTCGCATCGGGAGTAAAAATAACCAAAAATACGGCAAAAAATTTCATTGAATGAAATCGTGATTTTTTACCGGACACATTTACGGAAAAAGTATCTTGCTTTTTTTCACGGTGCGTGGTATAATTTTTCTATATGCGCTTGTTTGGTTTCCTTTTCTCGGCGTTTCCCGATTTGGTGAGGGTCGGGATCGAATGAAAAAACGGTCTCGTTACGCCGACCCGACAAGCTTGCTTTTCGCGCTCAAATAAATCAAGCATTACGCAAGGAGGCTTACCATGTTCGAAAAGATCACTCCCGAACAGGCGGGAATATCCTCATTTCATCTGGTTGAGTTTTTCAGGAGCCTTGCCCGCTCGGGGCTTGCCATGCACAGCGTTCTGATGATGAAGGGAGAGCAGCTGCTCGCGGAATATTATTGGGCGCCGTTCCACCGCGATTTTTGTCATCGGATGTATTCACAGACCAAAAGCTATGTCAGCATTGCCATCGGACTTTTGGAGGAAGACGGCAAGCTATCACTGGACGACCCCATCGTCTCCTACTTCCCCGACAAGATCGACAAGGATCTGCCCCCACAGCTGATGCGACAGACCATCCGCGAGATGCTGATGATGGAGACGTGCCACATCAGTCCCCCTTGGTTCACTGCGGGCGACCCCGACCGCACCCATCTGTATCTGAACAACAGCAATGCGCTGCGTCCCTCCCGCACCATCTGGCAGTATGACAGTGCCGGCAGCCAGGTACTCTCGGCGTTGGTCGAGCGGTTGTCGGGAATGTCTCTGTTCGACTTTTTGAGCGAACGAATTTTCCGCCATCTCGGCACCTTCAAGACCGCTACCATGCTCAAAACACCCAACGGCGATACTTGGGGCGACAGTGCGCTGGTCTGCACCACGCGGGACATGATGTCATTCGGTCGTTTTGTCATGAACGGCGGTATCTGGCAGGGCAAACGGTTGATGAACGCGGCGTACCTCAAGCAGGCGACCTCTGCGCTGGTTGACAATGACGAAGACGGCTGGCTTGCCGTCCTCACCCACGGTTACGGTTATCAGATCTGGCACTGCGAGAACGACGGCTTTGCCTTTGTCGGCATGGGTGGGCAGCTGACGTTGTGTTTCCCCGCCTTGGATTTCATCTTCTGCTGCACCGCAGATCTGCAGGGCAATCCCAAGGGCTACGACGCTATTTTGCGTCCTCTGCTGGATCTTGTCGTTTATCGCATGAAGGAGACTCCCCTGCCCCGCGACGCTGCGGCCGAGGAGGCACTTGCCGCGCAGACAAGTGATCTCAAGCTGTTGACGGCAACGGGCAAGGCATACGTTCCCTTTGCCGATAAGCTCAACGGCAAGACCTACCTCTGCGCTACCAACCGCACCGGCATTACCGAATTTACCTTCACCTTTGAGGGCGATGGCGGTGTGCTGCGCTACGTCAACGCGCAGGGTGAAAAGGAGCTCCCCTTCGGGCTCTGCCGCAATGAATTTTGTAAATTTCCGCAGTTCGGCTATTCCAACGACACAGGCGGTGTGCGCACAACAGACGGATTCCTCTACGATGCAGCCGTGTCAGCTGCTTGGCGCGAGGAGCAAAAGCTGGCGCTGCGGGTACAGATCATCGATCGCTATTTCGGCAATCTGCGCGCCATCTTCGCCTTCCGAGACGACGAGGCCGTCGTCACCATGTTCAAATGCGCGGAGGATTTCCTTGGCGAATACGAAGGGACCTTCAACGCAAAGCAAAAACGAGAGTGACCGAGCGGTTTTACAAAAAAATGTGAAAAGTTTTGCAATTTTTTTCAAAAACCTCTTGCAATTTTTCTCAAAGCGTGCTATAATACTATGGTCTATGGATGAAACACGTGCGAACCCTCTCAGTCGCGCGTGCTCAATGTCATAAAAGTCAATATTCAGGAAAGGGAGGTGTAAATCGTGCCGAATATCAAGTCCGCGAAAAAGCGCGTTCGCGTTATTGCTGCGAAGACGCTGCAGAACAAGATGGTCAAGACCCAGCTCAAGACCGAGATCAAGAAGTACAACGCTGCTCTGGAGGCAGGCGACATGGAGGCTGCTCAGGCCGCTTACAAGAACGCCGTCAAGAAGATCGACCAGGCTGCTGCTTACGGTATCATTCACAAGAACCAGGCCGCTCACAAGAAGAGCCAGTTCACCAAGAAGCTCAACGCAATGGGCAAGTAATTTTCATCCCATGCGCACCCATAGAATGAGGACAGTCCTACTCACGGCTGTCCTTTTTCTTTTACTTGCGGAAATTTATTGTTCTTCCCCCTTGACATCACCGCAAATATGTGATATAATTCTTTTAGTTTGTGCTCCGAACTAATCGGTTCCGTGTAAATTCCTGTTGACATTTTCTTCATATTATGATATGATATACCCATACAGCCGTGCACAACGACACGGCATCAGGATGAAAGGATGAACCCCATTATGGCTATGCAATGCAAACGAGATTTTCTCTCTCTCAACCGCGATATCATCCGCGGCAAGGCAGGTAAAAAGGTCCTCTTCCAGCCCCGCATCGATTGCTGGTATCACGACCGCATTTTCCGTGACGGCACACTGCCGCCTCCCTACGACGGACTGTCCCGTCACGATCTGTACTGCACGCTGGACGTCTCTCCCCGCGTGTACGAGTTCAACGGCTGCGTTCAGGCATACGACAAGGAGCCGGTCAAGCGCTGGAGCAAAACCATCTCCGATATGGAAAGAGAGATCCACATCGAAACACCGGTCGGTACGGTGTCCTATCTGTGGGCAAGCAACGACTCCAACGGCGGCTGGTACTTCAAGACCTTCCCCGCCAAGACCGAGGAAGATCTGAAGGTCATGATCTGGCTGGAGAACAACACACTCTGGCGCTGGAACCAGCAGCATTACGACAACATGGTCGCCGAGTGGGGCAACATGGGTCTGCCCTCCATCTTCGTCCCCCGCGTGACCATCCAGAAGACCATCGTCGAGATCATGGGCGTCGAGGGCACCGTTTACGGCCTTTCTGACTTCCCCGAAACGATGGAGGAATTTTTCGAGGCAGCCGAGGGTAGCGTCATGCGCATGATCGAGGTCATCAAGGACTGTCCTCTGGAGTGGATCAACTACGGCGACAACGTCCACGGCGGTGTCGTCTCCCCGCGCTTATTTGAAAAATACATCATGCCCGCTTACATACGCCGCAACGAGGAGCTGCACAAGGCAGGTAAATTCACCTTTGCCCACTGGGACGGCGATTGCAAGCCGCTGCTCAAATACGCACGCAAGTGCGGCCTTGACGGCATCGAGGCGATGACTCCTGTTCCGCAGGGCGACGTCACCATCGACGAGATCAAGGAGGCGCTTGGCGATGAGGTCTTCCTTGTCGACGGCATCCCCGCCATTCTCTTTGACGATATCTACCCCGAACAGCAGCTGCTCGACACCGTGCAGGAGCTGATCGATAAATTCGCCCCCCGCTTGATTCTCGGTATCTCCGACGAAATGTCCTCGACGGGCAACATTGAGCGCATCAAGCTCGTCCGCGATTACGTTGACGCTTACAACGCCAAGTGTGACGCGGGGGAGATTTGAGAAAGAGAACGACAGGAGGAATCAGGGGCGCTGCCCCTGACCCCCTTGGACCCCCAAAAACCTTTAGGAATTTTTTGCCGGATTTGTTACTGCAACAGTTGTTCCGAACAGCTCTATATGCCATGTGGGGACCCCTGCCCCACAAGATTGTAAAAAAGAAGTTTACCGCTAAACTTCTTTTGGGGCGCGCCAAAGAAGTGAACATAAGCTCCCACAAGAGCATCAAACCTTGTTAGCACAAGCTGACACAAACTAAAAAAGGAGACCTCTCACATGAAGAACGAATCCTACATCAATCGCACCTACGGCAAATTCGACCGTACCCTTTCCCGCTACGTCCCCCTGATGTTCCGCCACGTTGCCGACATCACCGACGTCACTGCCATGCAGACCGACGAACACCTCCGCCTGCCCCCTGATGCCGCCACCATGTCTCCCATCACCCCCGGTCAGCGGTGGGGCCATGAGTGGGGTAACATCTGGCTGCATGCTTCCATCACCGTCCCACAAACCGCCGACGGTGAGATCCTTTGTGTCATCCCCGATGTCGAGGCCGTCGAGATCCTCTGCTTTAAGAATGGTAAACCCGCCGGTATCATCAACTCCAAAAACCGTTTCTTAGGCGGTGAGCACAGCGCCATGTTCATCTCTGACTGCGCCCGTGCCGGCGAGACGGTCACGCTCGACTTCGAATGCTATGCAGGTCACCACTGCCCCGGCTGCGCCCCGTTTGAAAATTATGATACCGATGAGGCAAACCCTGACTCCTACGTCCATACCTACCGCGGTATCAAGCTGGTCGTCATGGACAAGGATATGCGCGATTTCGTCTTCGATCTTGCCACCGTACTCCAGATGGCTCGTCTGCCTGCGGACAACTTCGCCGCCATGCAGGCGCATCAGGCGCTGATGAACGCCTTCCCCTACCTCATTCAGGATACCCGTCAGGCATCCGAGGACGAGCTGCGCGAGAGCGCCGCAGCCATGCGCGAGATTTTTGCCCCCGTCCTGAAAAAGAACGGCGGCGAGGCATCTCGCGGCTACGTCGGTGTCATCGGTCACTCCCATATGGATACCGCTTGGCTGTGGACAGTCGACGAAACCATCCGCAAGTGCGCCCGTACCTACGCACAGGTGCTGACGCTGATGGATATGTACCCCGAGTACACCTTCGTCCAGTCCAGCGCCCTGCATCTGGATTGGATGCGTGAATATTATCCCGACATTTTTGAGGGCATCAAGCAAAAGGTCGCCGAGGGACGTTACGAGCCCAACGGCGGCGTGTGGGTCGAATGCGACTGTAACATTACCGGCGGCGAGGCCATGGTCCGTCAGTTCCTGTACGGTCAACGGTTCACCGAGAAATATCTGAACTACCGCTCTGACTCCTTCTGGCTCCCCGACACCTTCGGCTATAATGCCACCATCCCCCAGATCATGCAGGGCTGTGGCGTCAAATACTTCTATACCACCAAGATCGATTGGGGCGATCTGACCCGTTTCCCCATGCAGTCCTTCGTATGGCGCGGCCTTGACGGCTCGGAGGTCATCTCCCACCTCAACCGCATCCACTTTATTCCCGACGTTGCCTCTCTGTCCTCCATGACCCGCGATCTTATTGACAAGCGCTCCTGCGATATGCGTCTGGCGTCGTACGGCTTTGGTGACGGCGGCGGCGGACCTACCCACGCCATGATGGAATTTCTCAAGCGCTCGCAGGGTCTTCAGGGTATGCCCGAGGTCGAGAATACCACGGTATCCAAGTTCATGCAAAAGCTGGAGGAGCGCCGTGATGAGCTGCCCGTCTTTGACGGCGAGCTGTATCTGGAGCTGCATCGCGGTACGCTGACCAAGATGCACGAGGTCAAGCTGTGCAACCGTCTGTCCGAAATTGCTCTGCACGACATGGAGCTGTTCTCCGTGCTGGCGGGTGACAGCAATCTTTCGGAGCGCGACGAGCTTTACAAGCACCTTCTGCGCAATCAATTCCACGACATTCTGCCCGGCACCTGCATCTCCAAGGTCTACGAGCGCACGCTGCCCGAGTTCCACGAGGTCATCGACCGCGCCCGCGCCAAGGTGCAGGAATATGCCGCCCGAATGACCGAAAGCAAGGCGAGCACCGTTTCTCTGTACAATACGCTATCCTTTGCTCGCGATACCATCGCCACCTTTGACGGTGAGGTCTCCTTTGACGGCGCACTGTGTCAGAGCTATACCGATGCCGATGGTGCACCTAAGACTGCCGTCGCGGTTCATCTGCCCGCCATGGGAGCGGCTACCCTGTCCGCAGGAGCCACAGACACCGCCATTTCCGCCTTCGTCCGCGACGGTGACACGCTGACCACCCCCTACTATCAGGTCACATTTGACGAAAACGGCTACATTGCATCTCTGTACGACACCGAGGCTGACCGCGAGCTGCGCCGCGACGGCGGTGCGCCGCTTGGCACGCTGTGGCTGGGCGAGGATATGCCCCGCGACTGGGATAACTGGGATATCGATGACGACGCGCTGGCCACCATGCGCCCCGTGCTCGCTCCCGTAAGCTGTGAGGTCGTCAGCTGCGGCGCGCTGGAATACCGCATCCGCGCAACCTATCGTCTGACTCGTCGCTCGACGGCTGTGGTAGATACGGTCTTCTACGCCAACACCCGCCGCATCGATTACGACGTCAAGCTGGATTGGAACGAACGCCACAATATGCTCAAGGCGGGCTTTGATCTGGCGCTGCGTTCGATGACCGTCAAAAGTGAGATCCAATTTGGTCACATCGACCGCCCGACCACCCGCAACACACCGCATGAAGCAACCAAGTTCGAGATCTGCAACCATAAGTGGTCGGATCTGTCCGAGACCCGTTACGGTGCCGCCATTCTCAACAGCGGCAAATACGGTCTTTCCTGCGAGGGCAGCGATATGCGTCTGACGCTCAAGACCGGCGGTGTACGTCCCGATCCCGTGACCGACTGCGGCGTGCAGTACATGAGCTACGCTCTGCTGCCTCATATGGGTGGTTTTGATGCCGAAACGGTCATCCGTCCCGCTTATGACTTCAACTACAAGCCCGTGGTGATCGACGGCAAGATCAACGCCCCCGCGTTGTTTTCCCTCTCCGCCCCCGGCGTCATCTGCGAGGCGGTCAAGGTGGCTGAGGACATCCCCGGCGCGTATGTTCTGCGTCTGTACGAGGCAGAGCGCAACGCCGCCACCTGCACGCTGGCACTCAACGGCGCAACTCGTGTTGTCGAGACCAACATGCTGGAGGAGCCGATCGCCGAGCTGCCTATGACAGACGGCGCGGTCAAGCTTAAGTTCCGTCCGTTCGAGATCAAGACGGTGCTGGTTTACAGATAACCAAAAGAGCGCAGGGCACTGCTCTGCAACCGCCTAAGAATTTCATAAAAAAGCAAGGCATAACCACCGAGGTTTTCGATTGGTTATGCCTTTTCTATTCTTTGTCACCCCATCTATCCATGGACGCTGCATCCGCCCAGAACCGCTTAAAAATTTGCAAATAATTTTTCCAAAAGTTTTGGAGTTCCAAGAACCTTTTTTCAAAAAGGTTCTTGGTCGCCGGAGGCCCCGCGGAGCGTGGGGCCAAGGGGCAGAGCCCCTTGTACATCAAACAATCTGCACCGTCACGTCCTCGCACAGCTTGGCGCGAAAGGTTGGATGCCAGGTAACGACGTCCTGCGGCTCGAAGGTCAGCGCCGAGTGTGCCGCGTGCTGCATCGGCTGCCCCATCGCACGCCCTACCACCATCGTGGTCGGTCCGTCCGCCCCCCCGATGATCGCAATGGCCGCCGACTCGCTGTCCACCTTCTGTATCGATTGCGCCGTGCTGACTGCCGTGACCGAGACAAAGTCATCCTTGCGCGACTTGTCCTGCCGCACAAGGATCGGCGTATCGTTGTGCCGCACGTCCCGTACGACCAATTCGCTGTCGGGCAGGTCGGGCGAGAGAGTATAGAGCATCTGTACGCTATGAGACGGGAGCTGATACTGCGCCATGGCTGCCGCGCCATGGTGCATCTCGCTGCGATGCAGTTCTTGGACAGACAGCGTATGCTCTGTACCGCGAATCGGATGTGTAAAGGTCACGCGCTCCCCTGCTCCGCATACCGTGAACGGCTCTCCCGTCAGCGTTGTCGGGCGACGCGACAGCTGCAGCTGCAGCGAGCGGAGCTTTGGCTTTTTAGCGGTCGCCCACGGAAAGGCGATACGGCAGAGCAGCGTCGGCGTATGCTCGTCCAGCCCGTAATGAGAGAGCGCCTGTCGCTCGGTGGGAGAAAGCTCTCTGTCGTCGGCAAGCAGCGTTATACCACCCATGCTTTTGAGGCGCGACGGTTGCCCATTGATCACGGCAGTCGGGACAAAATCGTCTCGCAGCGGGCTTTCTGCCCGGGCGGCGTATTCTTCGGCGGGGGAAAGTGCTCCCTTATCGCTCCACTTTTGCAGATAGCTTTGCACCTCCTCTACCGCCGCGGTGGCGACCAGATCGACGACAAGACCCTTGGCACACAGGTAGACTGCGGGAACACGCCACTGCCGTCCATCCCAGGAAAAGTGCACATCAAGCGGCACCTCCTCCCCTGCCCGCTCGCCGCGACCGGCAGACTCGCCAAAGGAGCGACGGAAATAAACCTTCCACTCCCGCTCTGCGGGAACGGCATCACGGGGAACGTACTCCCAATAATCGGCGGGATAAGGGATGGTGCTATAGTCAAATGCGGCATCCAGCTCCTTGACGTAGGTATATACGTCGGAGATGGGGGTCAGGTCAAAGCGCGCCATGATCTGCTCGGCAGCGTCGTTTTGCTCGGCGGTCATGGTGTTTTCCTGAGAAAAATTCTCATACTGCTCCCAGGTCCAACCATGCGCTTGCTCCAGATAGCTTTCGTGCCCGCATTTAACAAGCAGGCGAAGAAAATCCTCAAAATTTTGTGCCACGGGATGCGCGTGTCGCCCCGGGTCGGCATAAGGATTGACGGCGAACACCATCTCTCCGAGCTTTTTGATCTGGACGTAATGGATACCGTCCACGCCGGTCCAACCGAGAATGGTGGAGGTTCGTGGGGTACAAAAGTAGGTGCTGCGGCTCTCGCCCGGGAGAATGCCGAAAGGCTCCAATGTCATATCATTTCTTAAAAAGTCTTGGTATGTGATGTGATTCATGGTATTTCCTTTCGTGGGGGGATGATATAGATTGTGCGAACATAATCTTCTGACGCTAATTGATTTATGTTCATTTCTTTGACACGCGTCAAAGAAACGAACCAAAGAAAACGCGCATAGGGGCTTTGCCCCTATGTACCCCGTTCTTCGCGTGCTACCGCCAAACGATCTCCCATCGTTTGGCTCAATCGCACGCGGCTGACACGGCTCCAAAATCTTGCTTTTCGTCGTGGGAAAGCCACGACGAAAAACAGAGAAGTTTCTACGGGAAGAAAATCTAAAATTTATTTGTTCGGTTCTTTTAACGCTCTGCCTTTCTACCGCCGTGCTTCGCACGGAAGACAAGGGTTGTGGAAAACTGTTGTTTTTTGCTCTGCTCAAATTTTTTGCTCTGTTCAAAATTTCTCAATCCTGTAGGGACCGACCTCCGGGCGGTCCGCAGGTCGTAAAAAATCCAAACAGAATGAAGAATGCGCGAACACATCATTCCGCCCGATCACTTCTCCCTCCACAGCGTCACACCGTCGGAGAGAAAAACCAGCGTCCCGTCGGTATCGGTACGGCAAACCTGTGCACCCGCGCGCACAATGGCGTCAAGGACACTTTGAACGGGATGATTGTAGGTATTACCTCTCCCGCAGGAGATCGCAACATAGTCAGGCGACAGCGCGGCAAGGAAATCCGCCCCCGTCGAGGTGTCCGAGCCATGGTGTCCCGCCTTGAGCAGATCGACGTCAAGGAGCGCAGGATCACAATTGGCAAGCAGCCACGCCTCCACCTCTGCCTCGGCGTCACCCGTAGTCATAACCGAGCATTCACCGTATTCCACGCGCAGGATAAGCGAGTTGTCATTGACACTCTCAAACCCGCCGTCGGGAGGTGCAAGCACGGTAACAGACAAGCCGTCCGACACATACACGTCCCCGACGGAGGGTACGACGACATCGGTCTCACTCTCCACCAACGCCGTCGTGAACTGCATTCCCACGTCGGCGTCGGGGGCAAGATCGGACATGACCAGCGTGCCCACCTCGTATTCACGCAGCACCATATCCGCGCCGCCCATGTGGTCCTCATGCGGGTGGCTGAGGAACATATAATCGATCCGCTCCACACCGCAGCCGTTCAGGTACGCCCGCAGCGCGTCCTCGCTCTCATTGGTTCCCGTGTCGATCAATACACATCCGCCGTCGGTCATGAGCAGCATAGCGTCTCCCTGCCCCACGTCGATGACGTGAATTTGAAGATCGGCATTCTCGATGCGCGCTTGCCTTTGCGCGGTGTCCGTTGGCGGCAGCATGCGCGGCAGCAACAAAAACAGCACCAGCGCCACCAAACCCATCGCACCACCAAGGACGGCAAAAATCCGTTTTTGCTTGCGTGCGCTCATGCCGCACCTCCTTGTGATGTTGATACCGGTATATTATACCCCTTTATGCGACATTTGTCAAGAGCGGGTGGACTGAATATGCACTGTGGGGATCTTCGTGGCTTTATTCGCGGACTTCCCAAGTTGCGGCGTATGGCTCCAGCAGCGCCTTGATCTCGGCAAAGCCTTCGCTCTCACGGATAAAATCATATCTTGCATCGTCCATATCGAGCAGTTGCTGCAACGCGCAGTTGTTTTTATTTCCCGTTGAAAACGAGCCGATCGGCTGCCAGCGGAACAGCAGCGAGGTATAAGCACGATTTTTGCCCGAAAATGCCTGCACAAAGCCGATCGCGTGCTCGGCGGCGCAGCGCAGGTGATGCAGCGTCTTTTCCGCATCCGTTTTCTTGGCGTGATAGGCTGCCAGTGACTGATGCACGTCCTGCAGATCGCAATGATAAAATCCGAAATTGCCATCCTCAAATACGATGTGCAAAATGGCGATCACCTTTTCCCGCAGCAGAGCATCCTCGTCCTCGGTATAAAACCGCTTACCCGCATTGTCGACGGTATTGATGGTCTGAATACCGCTGACCAGCAGCGAGAGCGCATACAGCATTTCCTCCTGCGTTGCCTGATACCGCGCATTTCCTTGATAAATGCGGGACAGCATGACCTCCTTGCTGATAGACATGCTCGGCATTTGATTGGCGAGCTCGACGGCTTTATCCTCCTTGCCCATACGCGGATAGGCATAGCAAAGAATCTGTATCGCGTTTTGTCGGGTAGAGTCCTCGGTGCAAAATTCCAGAATCCTCTCACCAAGGGATACCGCTTGGTCGCGGAATGCAGTTCTCTCCTGTTCGGTGCAGTCCACATCCTCACACCACTGCCAGTAGGACAGGTGCATCATATTCATCATCAGCCGATAAGAGTTGGGATATTCCTTCATCCCCGCCTCCAGTACCTCTCTTGCCTCCTTATAATATCCGCGGGAGGAAAAGGAGAAATAATGCGACACGATCTGATCGATCTTCTCCTTTTTGCGCTCGGCGCTGATACCGAGCAGCTCGTCCGAGGAGACGTCGAACAGATTGCATATGGCGGGGAGCATGGAGATATCGGGCATGGCGGCGTCGGTTTCCCAACGGCTGACCGCCTGCGGAGAGATGGAAAGCATTTCGGCGAGCTGCTCCTGTGTCAGATCTGCTTTTCTTCGTAAGGTTTTGATGGCTTGACCAAATGACATATTGTTTCTTCCTTTCGGTTGCTTTTTCAGGCGGTACCGTTCCTGTGTGGATATTATAACAGATATTTGCCGTGCTGTCCACCTCTCGGTAATTGAGAAAAAAACCATTTTGAGTTGAGTTTTGCCGCAAGAAGTCAACCCTTACCCGTTCAAAAACTGCGAGACCTCATATGTCATTTTTTGGAGGACGTGCGCCGCCGCGAGCACCATATGCGCCGCGACGCCGCAGTGCCCGCTGATGATATATCCACGATCTTCCGCGCGGTTTTCTGCCTCAAAGTGGATGATGCGGTTCTCGGTGAACAGCAGCAACAGCTCGTTGAGATGCGAGAGCTCCATCCCCGTCTGCTCGACGATCTCCTGCTTGGGTGTCGGCTTATCGCAACGCAGCGCCAGAATCAGCCTTTGCCCCTCCTCACTGCAAAGTGCCTGCAGGACGGACGTCGTGTCGGGAGCAGAGGGGGCAAGCCTGTCGAGCAGCGATGACCGAATGACACACGCCACGCCATCATCATCCCACAGCTTGGTGCCAAACGAGCCAATGATGCGTAAATTTCCCCGCTCTTTACTCTGCCTTTGCAGCTCCCGATTGCCAACCTCGGCAAAATAAATTCCCTTCCACATCTGCCACAGATCCTCGCCAAGCTCCCGACGCAGATTGGCCGAGTAACGCCCATTGCCGGCAGCTGCCCAAACAAATTCCGTGCAAAGCTGCTCGATCTTGCTCGCCACCGCACCGATGTTATCGCTTTCCTGCGTTTCCAGCAGCACATCCGCCGAAATACCGTACACATCGCTGATGGTCTTGAGATTGAAACAGTCGGGCAGACAGTCGCCCGCCTCCCATTTGGAGATGGCTTGCGGAGATACCCCCACCGCCTCGGCAACCTCCTCCTGCGTCATTCCCAGCTTTTTTCTGTGATTGCGAAGCTTTTCGCCGAATATTTTTTGATCTAACATATTTGTATCCTCCAAGATTTTTCAGATAGCTATCTTGTGTGAATATTATATCACAGAAAAATTCAACTTGCAATCGTATGTTTTTTGATTTTTAAATTCAACTCTCTACTTCAGGTTGATTTCTGCCATCCCGAAAAAAAACACCCTTTCTTTTACAAAGTTCATGAAAGGGCGCGGGGAACCGATGTTTGCCTTGATGACTTGACGCCATCAAGACAAACTCGAAGATCGCTTGCGATCACCTTCTTCTCAAGAAGTTTCCCACAAATCATATATCATATCAATCCTGCTTACTCGGCAAGCATTCGACGATGGTGCAGCTGCCCTTGGCAGTGAATTTGCCCTTGGCGGCGTACGGCAGGAAGAAGTAGCTGCCGCGGCGGATGGGCATATCGTAATCTTCGCCGATAATCTCACCCTCGCCATCCACGCAAATATAGAGCGCAGGTGCTGCATCCAGCACCATACTACCGCCCGTCAGGGTGTAACGATTCTGGGCAAAGCAGGGTGTGTCGTCGTAGCTGATCAGCACCTCCTTGCGGTAGCCGTCGCACGCCTCGACCACGCGAGGGAGAAGTCTTGCGCTTTCGGTTGCGGCAGGTCCGTACAGGGAGAAGTCGAACACGTCAAGCGCGATATCCTTATCCAAGCCGAGATACTCTTCATGAGGGCTCAGATGATGATCTCCGCACCAACGCTCGGGCTGCACGGTAAAGTCGGTCGGCTCCTGCAGCTCCAGGATGGTACAACCCGCGCCGATCGCATGAACCATACCTGCACGGATCAGAAACACATCGCCGATCTTGGGCTCCACGTAAGAGAGCAGATCGTCAAACACCGTCTTGTCCGTCTCGCTCTCCTCCTCCAGGCGGTCAATGTCCGCCTTGGTCATCTTCTCCTTAAAGCCGAAGTAGATACGGGCATTCTCACGCGTTCTAAGCACCAGCCAAGCTTCGGTTTTACCGTAGTTGCTGCCGAAATGCTTGCGAGAAAATTCCTTGGTGGGGTGCGCCTGAAAGGGCAGACGAACAGCGCTGTCAAGCACCTTGACCAAGCAATCAAAACGCCCACCGCCCAGCATTTCCTCGGGATATTCGGTCAGCAGATCGTCAAAATAAATACCGGTTCCCTTGACGACCGACACGCCATCGCGCTCGCCAAACGTTTTCTCATTGAGCGCCTTGACGCCGGACGCCACCCACTCCTCGGGGAAGTTACCGTCCGCGCCGCCATCGAAACCGACGTCATAGCCGTCGGGGTCATTGAAAAACGCGACGTAGGGCATCCCCCCCGTGTAAACGCGATAAACGCGGTTACGATCAAAAAAGATCGGTTTCTGTACCAATGCTTGCTTATTCATGTGTAAGTCCTCTTTTCTTTATATCTTTATGCTTGATATTGAATCCAGCAGCTGAAATTCTCGCCCGTATAGGTTTCCGCCGCAGCACGTGCTGCACCAAAGGAGGCTTCCTCGGTATGGGCGGGGATGAAGACCTCGCAGCCGAAATCCTCCCGCAGAACGCGGCGCATAGCGGGATTCATGCGCACGGCATTGCCCGCGCCGACTGCCTGCGTCCGTCGGCCAAGTAACGCGCAAAAGGCGGTATAAAATTCCTTGAGCTCGCCGCTGATGCCTTTGAGTACGCCAAGCGTCAAGGCGGGTGCGCGGAGATTCGTCTCCGAGAGTCCGGTAATTGAGGCGCGGCTGGCGGGATCCTCGCGAGTTCCGCGGAAGGTGGGACGGACGTCGGGCACCGTGCAGTTCCCCTTCTCCTGTGCCTCCAGGGCAAGGAGAGCCCATGCGTTCATGGTGTCGTAGGTGATCTCGCTGTTCACGTCGGCAAAAAAGTCCTTGAGCAATCGGTAAGAATAGCCGCCACACAAGGGACAGCCCGCAATGAGATACGCGCCGTTGAGATACGGACGCACCTCACCGACGGTGGGAGCGACGTATTGACGTGAGACCACAGAGATTTGGCTGCCCGTACCGATATTGAGCAGGAACGCATTTTCATCGCGCACCGAGCCATAGACCGAGGCCTGATTGTCGCCGATGCAGGTATAGACGGTCGCGCCGACGGGCGTCTTTCCCAGCATGGCGACCTCCCCCGTGGTTTCGGGGAAAAGATGGCGAGGAAGTGCGGCGGCGCGGATCGCAGCATCGTCCCAGCGGCGCGCCTTAAGGTCAAACAACCCGAGGGATGCAGCGCAGGTATCGTTGAGCAACGGTGTTTTTCGGCCGCACAACTGCATGGCAACGTAGTCACCTATGGTGCAAAAAGCCGCGGTATTTTCGGGAATGGCACGATTTTTCATATCGTAGTACAGACTGCAGCAGCCGTAGCCGGTAGAAATCGGGTAGCCGGTCAGTGCGCGGAGCTGCTCGGCATAGCTGCCGTCACCGGCAGGGAGATTTCCGCGCTCGTCCTGCCAGGAGTAGAGGGGAGATAGGGCGTTGCCGTCCGCATCGACGTAGAGAATGCCGTGCATCTGTCCGCTGACACCGATGCTTTGGATGGGGTATTGGGCGTTGAGTGTGTCGCAGATTTCGCGGCATTTTTTTGCAATACCGTCCGCATTTTGCATACGGGTGGCACCGTTCGCATAGCCGAAGGTATTTTGTTCTGTGACGGAGTGAAGTAGGGTTCCGTTCTTTGAGATGACCACCGCGCAGATGGAGGTGGTGCCGATGTCGATTCCGAGGTACATGGGTATGTCCTTTCTTGGGGGAGGATTTGGGTAGGGAATATATTATCTTGAGATCGAAACGGTTATATGGGATTTTGCTAAAACTCTGTAGGGGAGGGGGTTCCCCTCCCGCGGGTTGTTGAAATTCCAAATTGAATTAAGTTTGTGCGAACACAGCTTTCTAACTATAATTAGTTTATGTTCATTTTTTTGGCACACCCCAAAAAAACGAACCAAAAAAAGCGTGTATAAGGGGGCTTGCCCCCTTATACATCCCCCTGCTGCTGCGCGCTAACGCAACCTTGCGGTTGCTGAGTCGCGCGCGAGGGGGAAGGTTTCAATCATTCCTCCATCTCTTCGGCACCGCCTCGAGATGGGTTGGAAGTGGTCATTTGGAACTTGGTGGAGTTGGGTAAGGAATATATTATCTTGAGATCGAAACGGTCATTTGGAATTTGATAAAGATCGGGGTTCCCACCAATGAAAAACTAATTTTTCACTTATCTTGTGGGGAAGGGGCCCCACATGGGCGATGCTGTCCGTTTGGTCAGAACAGAACCGTTAAAAATTAAGCCAATCATTTTTCAAATGGTTTTGGAGATTCCAAAGAACCTTTTTTCAAAAGGTTCTTTGGCGGGGGTCAGGGGCAGAGCCCCTCGTCCCCCCTCGTACCCCTCGTCTTACCTCAACACGCCGTCGATGCGGGATCAAGGCGGGTGATGATGTCCTGCTGAATTGCAGGTGAGAGGTCAAGGAAATTGACGAAGGTACCGTGGATGCGCATGATATACACGCCGCCGGGCGCGTACTTTTTGGGATTCGCCAGCACCTTGCGGAGAATTTCGGGCGTGGTAATATTGAGATAAACGTAGAAGGGAGGGATGTCGGTTGCCATTGGATTGAAGAAAAGGGGTGTCATAACCTTTCTCTTGAACTCCATTCCCCGCTCGGCAAACGTCTCACCGCGGAAATATTTGGGATCGATGCCAAGGTGGCAAGCCTCGCCCCCGCACATTTTGTCGTGAGGCAGCTTCATGGAGGACAGCGTGCGGAATCCCAGCCCCAGATTGGCGTCACCGTGCAGCGGGTCGATGCCGTAGTTGAGCATTTCCCGTGCACGTCTGCCGTCGGGCAGCGCACCTACCCAGTAGCCATACAAAAGATGGGTGGATGGCGTGCTGAAATCGGGGCGGAAGGGATAACCCAGATAGTTCTTTCCGGCGCGTACCATATCCGCAACACGGGCGCAGAGAGAGGCACATTCGGTATCGGCCTCGTCGTCATTGTTACCGAACTTCGGATAGGAGAGCAGCGTCTGACGCAGCTCCTCCTCCCCCTCAAAATTATTTTTCAGTGCCGCGAGCAGTCGTTGTGCGCCGTCGGGATGGTCCTTCAGATAGTGGTCGATGGCGATGAAACTGTCCGCGACGACCGCGCTGCCGTGGATCAGGCAGCCGGAGCCGTGATACTTGGTGCCGCAATCGGTTGCGTCGCGCATATCGTAGCCGCTCTCAATGCCGCCCATCAGCGTGGACAGCATGGGCACAGGCAGATTCGACAGCGCCACCGACGCGCCGTTGGCCACATCGGTCATATTCGCGACCGTCTTTTCCAGTCGCGCATAAAACTGCTCCCGAATAGTCTGCAGCAGCTCTTTGGCGGGAATTTCCTCGGTCTTGCCGATCTCCTTGCCGCTGATGGCACTGATGCCGCCCGTCAGCGTCAGCTCCAGCACCTTGCCCAGATTGAGCCAGGAGTTGGTGGTGTTGCCACTGTCCCGCCCCATGATCAGCGGCTCCTGGCAGCCCGCGATGGAATAATCGGGCAGATCCTCCCTCGCCACGCCTGCGCGGATGAGCACCTCAAACATGGCATCATCGTTAAACAGCGAGGGCGTCAGGCAGCCGGGGGTGAAGAAGAAACGTCCCATCTCCTCGTAAATGACATCGGGCGTGTTCTTGTGCAGCTTGACCGACAAAATCGGCTGCGGCAAATTCATATCAAAATATGCATCAAAGAGCGCCAGCGAGGTCGGATTGGTCAGATCGTTTCCGTCGACGTCGCGGCCGCCGATGATCAGATTCTGCGAGATCGCCCAGCTGCGGTCGCCGACGTTATAAAACACCAAGAGATGCTTGAGCAGCGCAGCCGTATCGTCACGTCCAAGCGCCTCCATGGCACGGTAAGGCTCAAAAATGCGGTCGGCGTTTCCAACGGAAAACGCAAAGGGGTTGGGCGCTTGCTCGATGCACATGGTCTGCCAAAGCAGCATAAAGCTCTGAATGGCCTCGAAAAGATTGGTCGCGCCCTTGGCGGGAACACGCTCCAGCGCATCGGCAATGCGACCGTAACGCGCCTTGTCCTCTTCATGTTCCGCATCGGCAGCCAGCTTGCGCGCCAACGCACGATAGCGACGGGCGAGGATGAGCACCGCCTCCAGAGACGCCAGCATACCGCGGCGATGCGACTGCTGTTTCTCACTGCCCTCGTTCGCCTTGTCACGCAGTGTCTGCATCAGATACTCCACGCCGTGCTTGAGTGCGGGACGCATATCCGGGATCACGTGTCCTGTTACCTGCTCGACGAAAAACTCCACCTCGTCGGTGTATTCTTCATATTTTTTATATACGTCGGCAAGAGAGGTGACAAAATCGGTTTGCTTGTCGTATTCCTGCATGGCGGCAATACGCTCAGCAGAAATTTCCTCGTTCGGCTCAATGTCCCCATAAACCGCGGTGGGATCGCAATAGCCGGAAAAGCCCTCCACGCGGAAAGAGGGATTGATCAATGCATAGCTGCGGGCAAAGGCATCTCGCTGGGTTCCCGCAAACACGGCGTATTGGCTGATCGAGATCGGCAGTTTTTCCGCGATGATCTTCAGCTGCTCGCCCGCCTTCTCAACGGGAGGCAGATGGGACAGTGCCGCATCCGAATCGCGACGTATTTCCTTAATATAGAACCATCCGTCAAGGCGCATGGTCGCGCGCTCCTCACGAAAGAGCTCCTTGGCAAGTGTGGTAATTTTTTGTGCGTTTCCGATATGTTTCATGGATGATTCCTCCGAAATTGAATTTATGTTTTGATGACGCGGACCCCCGCCTCGCGCAAGGTCGCCGTCAGTGCTTGAATCCGTTGCGGCTCGACATACCCGTCGGTGACCGTGTATTCCTTGCTGCATGTATGCCACTTTTCTTTCCCGTATTCATGATAGCTTAAAATCTCCACGTCATAACGCTCCCGCGGCAGCTGCGAGAAAAAACGGACAAAACCGTCAATGGCTGCATCGTCGTCGTTGAACGCGTGGACAAGAGGAATGCGAAGGTGAACGAAACGCTGCCCGATCAGGGAAGAAAGATTTGACTCGATCAAAGCTAAGTCTCCGCCCGTCACTGTGCGAAGTATCGTTGCATCGGGATGCTTGTAGTCGGCGATCACGATATCGCACACGCTTGCAAGGGAGAGAAAATCCTTCGTCGCCGCATTGGACTCCATAGCGACATTGACCCCCGCTGCCTTGAGCTGCCCGATCACAAAAAGCAGCGCCGCAGCCTGCAGTGTGCACTCTCCGCCCGTAAACGTCACGCCACCCCCGTCAAAGAACATGGGACGTGCCGAGAGGACCTCGCGGACAATCTCCTGTGCCTCCACCACCCTGCCGCTGCCAAACAATCCCTCGGGGTTGGAGCACCACGGACAGCGCAGATGACAGCCGGACAGATGATAGACCAGCCGATTGCCCGGTCCGTCCTGCGAATAATTGAACCCTTTTCCGAAAATATTGAGATGCATACGCCCTCCGCATTAGTTCGACATTCAAACAAACAAATTTTAGCATATTTTTCCCATTTTGTCAAGTAGGATTTGACATTTTGCAAAAAAAATGGTACAATAGAAAAGGAAAGCGCTCCGCGCCCCCCACGATCCCCCGAAAAAGGAGACTACCGTATGAAAAAATCCGACACCAAAAGCATCAAAAGCAACAACACCGCCCTTTTGTATGAATGTCTGCGCAACGGTGCGCTGTCCCGCGCCCAGCTTGCCCAGACCTCGGGACTTTCCAAGGCAACCGTGACCTCCATAGTCGGAGATCTGATTGCCAAGGGTGCGCTTGTGGAAACGGGCATCGCCGAAGGCGCGGGCGTAGGACGTCCTCGCACCTCTCTTGCCATCGTCGCCGATTATCGCTACGCGATGGGAATTGCCCTGCACCGTCGGCGGCTGTCGGTGTGTTTGGTCAATCTCGCCTACAGCATTGTGGACAGCCGCACCTTCTCCACCGCCGATTTCACCTCACCCGCCTCTGCTCTTGATGCTCTTTACCACGCCGCAACCGAGATGTGTGCCGCGCACGAGATCGAAAAGGAAAAGCTGATCGGCATCGGCGTCAGTGCCCCCGGCCCCCTGGATTACAGGAAGGGTATCATCCACACCCCGCCGGGACTGTCACTGTTCCACGGCTTTTCGGTGCGAGAGCATCTGGAACGCATGAGCGATCTGCCCGTCTATCTGGACAACAACGCAACACTTCTCGCCATGCATGAGCGGAGTCTGCGCCGCGGGACATTGCAAAATTGGATCTTCATCGTGGTGACCGACGGCATCGGATCGGCGTTCTTTTCGGACGGCAGGCTGTACCGCGGACACGGCGGTTACGCGGGCGAGCTGGGTCACACCTCGGTTGAGCGGGAGGGGATTCCCTGCGCCTGCGGCAACCGCGGGTGTCTGGAACGGTATATTGCGATGGATTCTCTCAAGCACCATTTCAACTTTGCCGATTATCACACCGTGGTCGATCGTGCCGAGGCGGGGGATGCTGCCGCGCTGGAGATCCTTGACTACATCGCACAAATACTCTCCCATGCACTGGTGAATTACGTCAACCTGATCAACCCCGAGGCAATCGTTCTGTACGGAGAATTGAATTACAAGTCGGAGCTGCTCTTTGGGAAAATCGAGCAACGGATCCGCGCGCATTCCACCGTTGCAGGGATTCAGACCGTACACGTCCTGCCCGCACTTATGCAGGAAAACGCCACCCTCTCCTCCAGCGCCGACGCCATTTTCGAGGCTTATTTTACACAGAAATTAAAATAAAAACAACAAAAGGAGTCATCACCGCATGAAGATCACCGATTATTATCTCTCGCCTGACGAGCGCCCGCTTGATCGTCTTGTCACCGACGGCGGCATGACGGGAATTTTCCGCACCATTGCCTGTGTGGGAGACAGCCTGTCCTCCGGCGAATTTGAGGACGTCAATGCAGACGGTGTCAAAACCTACCACGATATGTTCGACCATTCCTGGGGACAGCATCTCGGTCGCATGGCCGGCAGCAAGGTATACAATTTCTCGCGCGGCGGTATGTCGGCTGCCGAATACTGCCTTCGCTTTGCCGAGGCGAACGGATATTGGTCTGCCGAGTCGGCGGCAAACGCATATATCATTGCGCTGGGTGTCAACGACGTGCTCAACAACATGACCTTCCCCATGGGATCGACCGATGACATTTGCCGCGAGAACTGGCAGCAAAACAAGCCGACCTTTGCGGGGTACTACGCGCAGATCATTCAGCGCTATGCCGAGCTGCAAAAGGGTGCGCACTTCTTTCTTGTGACCATTCCATCAACACCGCAGAACACTCCTGCACGAGAGGCACGTGCCGATGAGCACGCACGTCTTATGTACGCCTTGGCGGAATTTTTTGGAGAGGATCGCACGCACGTCATCGATCTGCGGCAATACGCGCCCGCGTACGATACGGAATTTTATCGCAATTTCTTCCTTGGTGGTCACATGAATCCGGCAGGCTACCTGTTGACGGCAAAAATGATGGCATCCTACATTGATTATATCATCCGCCGCCAACCGGAGAACTTTATGCGCGTCGGGTTTATCGGAACGGAGAGAGCGTAATAAATGCAAATAATCGGGGGTAAGTCAAATGCTAAAATGCATTTGACTCACCCCCGTCGCTTTTGATTTGCGACTAAACACCGCCATTTTAACCGCTTTGCAGGCAAAAAACGCAAATTCCACGTGAAAAATGCCTGCCGTCAGCTTTTTTTATTCAGGGGCTGCGCCAATGACGCAGCCCCTTGGTCGCCGAAGACCCTCCATCAATCCTGATTCACCATCAGCTCGCGGTAAGCCTCCTCGGAAATGAGAATCTCACGGGGCTTGTTGCCGCTGGCAGGGCCGATAAAGCCCTTTTCCTCCATCTGGTCAAGAATCTTGGCGGCTCTGCCGTAGCCAACCATAATGGTACGCTGCAAAAGCGAGGTGGAAATGCGCTTATTCTTGACGGCAACGCCCAGCGCCTCGTAGAACTTGGGATCAAGATCACCGATCTCGCCGTCGTCGTCATATTCGTCACGCGCCTCGCGCTTGTTGCCGATCAGCTCCGCCTCACGGTCCAAATTATCCAGGAAGTTCTGATCGTATCTCACCTCGTCGTTGTTACGACGGATATAATCCACGATCCTCTCAACCTCATCGTCACTGACAAAGCAGCCCTGAACACGCTGGGGCTTGGAGGAGCCGATGGGCGCGTAGAGCATATCACCCATACCCAGCAGCTTTTCCGCACCCGCGTTATCCAGAATGGTACGGGAGTCGATCTGCGAGGTTACGGTAAACGAAATACGCGAGGGCACGTTGGCCTTGATCAGACCCGTGATGACGTCGACCGAGGGGCGCTGCGTACCAAGGATCAGATGGATTCCCGCCGCTCTCGCCTTCTGCGCCAAGCGAACGATGGACGCCTCGACCTCATTTTTTGCCGTCATCATCAGGTCGGCAAGCTCATCGATGATGATGACCATCTGCGGAATATAGGGGTGCTCGTAACGGTCATTCTCGGTGGCAGTGTTGTAACCCGCAATGTTGCGGACACCGACCGTGCGCATCAGCTCATACCTGCGCTCCATCTCCTGCACCGCCAAATTGAGTGCACCCGCCGCCCGCTTGGGATCGCAGATGATGGGCGCCATCAGATGCGGAATATCCTTGTAAACACTGAACTCGACCGTCTTGGGGTCGATCATCAAAAGCTTGACCTCATCAGGCTTTGCCTTATAAAGAAGGCTCATAATCAGGCTGTTGATGCAAACCGATTTACCCGTACCCGTTGCACCGGCGATCAGAAGGTGGGGCATCTTGTTGATGTCAAGATACACCGACATACCGCCCACACCCTTGCCAAGGCAGCAGGTCACGCGGCTCTTTGCCCCCTTGAAGGTTTCGGCGTCGATCAGCCCGCGCAGATAGACCGTGTTTCTCTTGTCGTTGGGTACCTCGATACCCACCGCATTCTTACCCGGGATCGGAGCCTCAATGCGCACCGCGCCCGAGGATTCCAGCCCCATAGCAATATCGTCCGACAAACGGGTAATGGACGCTACCTTGACGCCCGGTGCGGGCTTGACCTCATATCGCGTGACGGTCGGACCGCCCACGTAGGTTACGCTCTCCACCCGCACGTTAAAGCTGGTCAGCGTGTCACGTAGACGGATCGCCTTTTGCTGCAGCATGACCTCGGTCACACCGCCGTCCCCGGGCTCGGGCTCCAGCAGATCGATCTTCGGGAAGGTGTAAGGGCGCACCTTGGCGAACTCCTCCTTTTGCGCGGGGGTGACGATCTTCGCACCACGCTCTCTCTCCTCTCGGGTGAGCGTTTCTACCTTGATGGTCACACCGCCGTCTCCCTGCAGCGTCTGCATTCCCTCCTCCTCGTCTGTGAGCAGGGCGCCGTCCATATCCTCATACAGCTCGTCAATATCGGCAGGCATGATCTCGGCCTCTGCGGGCGCAGCACTCGGCTCCGCGGGCGCAGCGACGACCGTCGCACCTCCCGTAAACAGCTCGGCAATCTCATCGTCTTCGGGCATGGGAGCCTCCAGATCCAGCTCGATCTCGGCATGCGCGGGATAGACGTTCAGCTCATCCTCCTCGGGCTTTTCCTCCTCGGCGGGAATCTCCACTGCGCGACCCTTTTTGCTCTTTTCCTTGCGCGCATACGCAGGATCCTCCTCCTCGGGCAGCTCGATGACCTCACCGAAGATCGCGTCGAGCGTATCCTCCTTGACCGACTCGTCCACCGCCGTCATGTCGGGCAGCTCGTCCGCAGCCTCCATATGGGCTACGGGCAAAGTGTTCTCTTCTTCTTTTTTCTTCTTTGGTGCCTTGTCTTTGTCTTGCTTTTTCTCCGCCTTCTGTTGCGTGTCCTTCAGCGTCTGGCGGCTGATCAGCGCACCTACGGGATCAAACTCGTCCTCCGACGGCTCACTCTGTACGGTGGGCGGCGCAGCGCGGCGCTTTGCCGTTTTGGCGCGCTCCATGCGATCGGAGCGCTCTGCCTCTCGCAGCGCCTCCTGCTCCATCCTCTCCTGCTCCCGATCCAGACGGCGATGAATCCGTCGATCCATATCGGCTGCCGCCTTCTGCTCGGGGTCAAGCGCACTGCGTACCAGCGCATCACGGGGGGCAAGACCCCGCTCCTCACGCAGCTCCATCTCACGGTCACGGACACGACGCGTTTTTTCTTTTCGATCCTGCATCGCCTCGCGCAAACGCTCCCAGAGCATGGCGGGGGTAAGCCCCACCAGCAGCACCCCCAGCAGCAGCAATAAAAAGACACCCACGATGACCGTGCCGATCACGCCCAGTCCGACGTTAAAAATATAAGCCAGAAGTCCCGGAATGACCCCCGCACTCATGTGCGCGGCACCCGTGGTATACAGCTCACCGATCCGCGCCGTATCAGGCACGCCTGCCACAGCCGCATTCACCAGACAAACGTGAATCACGGCAGGCAGTAAAAGCACTATCCCCGATGCCATGATCCCCTTACCCGTGCGGCGCTTTCCGTTGCGCAGCCGATCAAAGGAGAGGTACATCATCATCGCAGGGACGAGATATGCGCCGTAGCCAAAAAGGCCGAACAGAAGATATTCCAGATAATAGCCAAACCAGCGGAAGGGCTGGGTATCACGCGTCCAAGCATACTCGCCGCCACTCATAAAAAAGGACAACAGCATCTCAATTGCCAGCAGCGCACCGAGCAGGAAAACGGCATACGGCTGCAGAAAATAGATAACATCCGCCACGCGGCGCTCGCCGCCCATGCTCTGCTTCGTCTTGGCGCGGGTGGATGCGGCAGTGCCCTTCCCTGCACTCTTTCCCTTCCCGCTTTGCGTGCTGCGGCTCTTACGCTGCGTCTGACTCTTGCTGCGACCGCTTGCGCTCTGCTCCTTGAATACCGAATCCGCTACCGTCTCCTCGCTTGCGTCAAAAGGAGGAATATCGGCATCATCAAAGGGCGGGCGATCGTTCTCAAACGGATCGTCCGAGCGATTTTGGACGCGGGTACGCGAGGCGGTATTGCTCGCCCCGCTCTTACGTGTATTTTTTGCGGTGGTACTGCTATTCTTTCCCGCGGACTTGCTTTTGTCGCTGCTCTCCCCCATGGTGCACAGCGCCTCAAACCAATCTGCCTTTTCCCGCTTTCCGTTTTTATTGTTTTTGTTGTTGCTCGTTGCCAAAACGGTCTCCTTTCTTGCCGCAGCCACCGCGTCACGATGGCTGCAAGCACCCCTCTATTTCAAAAAAGTCGTCATCTGTCATTCAATGTATCATTGCCTGTCCTCGCGTCGCTCAACGGCAAAGCGGACAAATTTTTCCGTCCAAAGTTTACGTTGTGCGCGTATGAAGTCGCCGCGGTGGTACAAACTATGCGTACACCGATCGTCGTCAACGCCGTCAAAAAGAACATTTGCCGCCGCGAGGTCGCATCAAGATGTATCTGTACCGCACAAATGCGCAGACGTATCTGTACAAACAAGATACCAATGTATAGTATACCATTTTTTTGTGATTTTTTCAAGTGGCAGAATCGTCTTTTCTTGCGATTTATTTTAATTTTTCATTAAAATTATCGTACGCGACCGCCGCGGCGGCGAACGGTCAGCAAAGGGAGGCGCACCCGCACCATCATATGGTCGGCGGGTGTGGAGCCACCGAAAAAGAGCATCGGAGAACGTCATGTACAAAGCACGATTTTATCATCCGCATAAAGCCGTCCGCGCGGTCGCGATCGCAGGACTGACGGGGTTGTGCGCCGGAGTGGTCAACGGTCTGCTCGGCGCAGGCGGTGGGATCATCGCCGTGCTGGTACTGGGCGCCTGGCAAAAGCATCACGCCGCAACCGCGGACGCGGCGTCGGCGGGAGATGCAAGAGACGTCTATGCAGCGTCTCTGCTTGCCATGCTGCCCGTCTCGCTGCTCTCTGCACTGCAATATACCGCGCAGGGACAGCTGACTTATGCTGCTTTTTCCCCCTATCTGCTCCCCGCACTTGCGGGGGGTGTGATCGGCGGCTTGGCTCTGGACCGTGTGCGATTGCCGTTTTTGCGCCGATTGTTCGCCATACTGCTGCTGGTCAGCGGTGCGCGGATGCTGTTCGGCTGAGAACGGCACGGCTCGCAAATGAGAGCCGCATCCGCGGGACGTGCGAGTCTTTACGGAGCTTGCATGAAAAAAGACGGAGAGAGGAAGATCAACGTATGGTCGTTGTTGATATGCTTGCTGCACTGCTGATTGCGGTGCTCTCGGGTATGGGGGTCGGCTCGGGCGGCTTGCTCGTTCTGTATCTGACCGCCGTGCGCGACACCCCGCAGATCGCAGCGCAGGGACTCAATCTGCTCTTTTTCATCTTTGCCTCGGCGGCCTCCCTTTGCATTCACCTGACGCGACGGCACACGCCCGCGCTGCTCGTGATGACGCTTGCCGTCGGAGGACTTCTCGGTTCTCTGCTCGGCACACGCCTTGCCATCGGGTTGCCCGAGGCATGGGTCTCGCGTCTTTTCGGGCTGTTTCTGGTCAGCGCGGGGCTGCTTGCATTTCGACGGAGCAAAAAGAACGTTAGCAATTGACAACAATTGCATATATAATATTGACAACTAATTCTTTCTGTGCTATAATGTAAGTAAGGAAGTATGTGTTCCGCTTTCTAAGCAGAGAAAAGGGGTGAGCATCATGTGCAAAACAAATGTTTTTCAGGCATACTTGTGCTGCGCCGTGTTGCCCCTTGGCATCGAGCTTTGGAAAGGAAATTGAAATACAGCGAACGGCGCGTACAAGTCTGAAAAAAGTCGGGACTTGTACGCGCTGTTTTTTTCTGTCTTGAGATGCATCGCTCGATTCCGTGTCGTGCATTTATTCATGTTATGAAGATAGAGATCGTAATAACGGGAAAGATTACCAGTTGTTCATATTCGTTGGTACATATTTGTCTGACGATCTACTCACCGATACCTACGTTGATGATTTTGGATAAATAATAATTGCGAAACTCAGAGCTTGAATGATGAATGTTTTCAAACGAGGTGATATGATGAAAATACGATGGATCACTCTACTTACCACACTATTCAAGGGACATAAGGATTCTAAATGTCCGCAGTATATCATGAGCCGAGGCAAATATTTTATCATATCACAGTTAGAAAGCGAAACGGGGGTGGTCCTTTATTTCGATGCCGATTCTATGGGCAACACAATTTTCCGATATGACCAAACGACACAAACAACGACGGTTGTCGGCGTGAATCTTTCCTCAACAGGGAGCACATGGCGCTTTGATCCGTATACGCAGACGATTTATTATACCGCATATCGTTCGGAAAGCCCGTCGGGAATGTCCATGTGCTCTCTCGACACCAAAAGCGGAGAGATTCGCATCTTATGCGACATCGATGAGCTTATGTTTGCATCCTATATCGAGGGCGACACCTTGTACGCCGATACCATCATCGCAAGTGTATATGCAATCAATTTGACGGAAGAATTTTCCGATGCAGTCAAGGTGATCAATATGGACAGAACACATTTCAGAGGGCGAGCCATTGACAGCGACTACTTTTATTTCGATCTGCGTGAACGCTTGTATTATTCCGTGCCGCAGGAAATACTGGATCGTTATCATGCTACATTTGATCCTGACCGCTATATGGCAGTTCAAGATAAAATTTATCGAATCCCTTTGGATTCCCCCGATGCCGAGCCCGAGCTGCCTTTGGAAAATGCCAGTTTGGGAACGATACAGAACGGGAAACTGTTATATGTGATACACGATATGGAGCCTATATTCAGTTATGTTGTTGATCGGGCAGGAAAGCTACATCATTGGGCAGATCCGAATGCTCCGACGGATGGGGATCTCAGATATATTTTTTCTTTGGACAGCGGTAGCGCGGGAATTATCGACCTTGCAACTATGACAGAAGAGGTCACCTTTGCATTGGATCGGTATCGCTTTGAGCCGACTGTCGGACTGTATTTCGATGGCACAGGTGTAATATGCGGAGGGCTATTGGATTATGACGAAGAAACCTTCATTGCAACCAAAATTCTCAGTCCTAAGCGTTATTTTTTCTCACTTCCATTAACGGGAGGTATCATAACCGATGAGGACATCATCCCCCTGACGCTGAATTGATTTCAGCCCCGCTATGCTGCGAAAGTACGCTGCGCGGGGCATTTTTTTGTCGCTTGTCCGAAAACACGGGAATGTTCACAAAAAAGTCAAAATAAAAATCGAAAAACCCCTTTACAAACGGAGCAAAGCGTGGTATAATAATTGCGTATGGCGTCAACTCGGCTATCGGATATCGCACGGATGCATACCGTGTACGTTCACCCGCCGAACGCTTAGTTGCCCGCCGACAAATATTTCATTCAGAAAGGTGAATACTACCATGACCATGCAGAAAGACGAAAAGCAGAAGATTATCGAGACCTATGCCGTCCACGAGGGCGACACCGGTTCTCCCGAGGTTCAGATCGCGATCCTGACTTCCAGAATCGCCAACCTGACCGAGCACCTCAAGGCTAATCCCAAGGATTTCCACAGCCGCAGAGGTCTGCAGAAGATGGTCGGCCACAGAAGAAATCTTCTGGGCTACCTGCAGAAGACCGACATCGAGCGTTACCGTGCGATCGTCGCAAAGCTCAACCTGAGAAAGTAATCAGATAGCACCCGGAGTGAGGAACACTGTGAGAACTTGCGTTCTTCGCTCCGGTATTCTGCTTTTTAAGAAAACAGTGAAAATTCGCGCGTGACCCAACCATCAGGGATTTAGCATTTAATCCTGCCGCCAAGGCTCCCTTGGCAGTGCGATTAAGTGTTAAACCTCGGGACGGGTTCCGCCGCAAATAAAATATAAAAACGGAGGAATGACAAAATGTCCATTACCATCACAAGTTCCGAGATGCAATTCAAAAACCACAAGGTCTTCCACTACACGCTGGCCGGCAGACCTCTGGTCATGGAGTTCGGTAAGATCGCAGGTCTTGCCAATGGCTCCGTGTTGGTTCGTTACGGCGACACCGCAGTTCTCTGCTGTGCCACCGCTTCCGCAAAGCCCCGCGACGGCATCGATTTTCTGCCCTTGTCGGTTGACTTTGAGGAGAGAATGTACGCTGCGGGCAAGATCCCCGGCGGTTACCTCAAGAGAGAGGGTAAGCCCTCTGAGAAGGCCGTTCTGACCTCCCGCGTCATCGACCGCCCCATTCGCCCCCTGTTCCCCAAGGATCTGCGCAACGACATCGCGCTGACCCTGACCGTCATGTCGGTCGATCCCGACTGCGAGCCCGAGGTTGCCGCCATGATCGGCGCATCCACCGCGCTGGCTGTCTCCGATATTCCGTGGAACGGCCCGATCTCCGGTGTTCACATTGGTCTTGTCGACGGCAAGCCCGTCGTCAACCCCACCGAGGCGCAGCGCAAGGTCTCCGATCTGGAGCTGACTGTTGCCTCCTCCACCAAGAAGGTGGTCATGATCGAGGCGGGTGCTAACGAGGTTCCCGACGACGTTATGTACGATGCCATCATGCTGGCGCACAAGGAGAACCAGGGCGTGCTGGAGTTCATCAACGCCATCGTTGACGAGCTGGGCAAGGAGAAATTCGCATACCCCTCCTGCGATCTGGATCACGATATGTTCGACAAGGTCTTTGATGCCTTCGAGAAGGACATCATGGAGGCACTGGACACCGACGACAAGACGGTGCGCGATGCCAAGATGGTTCCGATCATGGACGCCATCGTCGAAAAGTTCTCCGAGGAGTATCCCGAGATCGGCGACATCATGGAGGAGCTGATCTACAAGCTGCAAAAGAAGATCGTTCGCCGCTGGCTGCTGGTTGACAAAAAGCGTGTGGACGGCCGTGCGATGAACCAGATCCGTCCCTTGACGTCCGAGGTCGGTGTGCTGCCCAGAACCCATGGTTCCGGTCTTTTCACTCGCGGACAGACGCAGGTGCTGACCGTTGCAACGCTGGGTACGCTGGACGAGGCACAGATGCTTGACGGTATCGACAACGAGACCGAAAAGAGATATATGCACCACTACAATATGCCCGGGTTCTCCACCGGTGAGGCAAAGGCGACCCGTTCCCCCGGCCGCCGCGAGATCGGTCACGGTGCTCTGGCTGAGCGCTCGCTCGTTCCCGTTCTTCCCTCCACAGAGGAATTTCCCTACGCCATCCGTCTGGTCTCCGACGTCGTTTCCTCCAACGGTTCGACCTCTCAGGGCTCGGTCTGCGGCTCCACGCTGGCACTGATGGATGCGGGCGTTCCGATCAAGGCACCCGTTGCGGGCATTTCCTGCGGTCTGATCACCGCGGAGGATGGCTCCTGGGACACCATGATCGACATTCAGGGTCTTGAGGACTTTTACGGCGACATGGACTTCAAGGTTGCCGGTACGCACAAAGGTATCACCTCCATTCAGATGGACCTCAAGATCGACGGTCTGACCCCCGAGATCATCAAGCAGGCGCTGGAGCAGACCCATGCAGGTCGCGATTATATCATCGACGAGGTCATTCTCAAGGCAATTCCCGCGCCCAGAGCCGAGGTTTCCCGCTACGCACCCAAGATGACCACCATGCACATCAATCCCGACAAGATCCGCGAGGTCATCGGTAAAGGCGGTGCGGTCATTCAGAAGATCGTTGCCGACACCGGTGCCAAGATCGATATTGAAGATGACGGTACCATCCGCATCGCTGCCGTCAACGGTGATCAGGCTGTAGCTGCCAAGGCTGCCATCGACGCCATTGTCTTTGAGCCTGAGGTCGGCGCGATCTACAACGCAACGGTCGTCAAGATTCTGGCAAGCAAGGATAAGCCCAACGAGGATGTCGGCTGCTTTGTCGAATATGCACCCGGCAAGGAGGGCATGGTCCACATCTCCAAGATTGCCAACCGCCGCATCAACAAGGTCACCGACGCAGGTATCGACGTCGGCTCTGCGGTCAAGGTCAAGTATATGGGTCTGGACAAGAAGGGCAGAATGGACTTCTCCATCAAAGACGCTCAATAATTTATAATCACGGCACGGGGAAGATCCTTTTCACACACGGAGAACGATCTTCCCTTTTGCTTTCTTACTTTTTCAAAAACGCAAAGCACGCAAAACCAAAGAAAGGCAGGTATTCCAATGGACAACAACTACACGCCCCGTCCGACCACCGCGCGTCAGCGCCGCCTTGCGGCAAGGGCCGCCAAGCAGAGAAAGATCATTCTTGCGATCGCCGTCTGCTTTGTGCTGATCCTTTTGATGTTCTTTATTCTGATCGTCGGCAACATTGTCTCTCTGTTCGCCGATGATACCTCCGATTCTCCCGACGGCGAGCAGAACGATATACAAGGGAACCTGCCCTCCGAGGGGGAAGATCCGAGCAACGGTGAGGATGAGCTCCCTGCAGATGATCCCAACACCACCTACGTACCTGTCGCTCCCGACGCCGTGCGTCGCGGTAATCTGATTTTGGTCAACACGACACATGAATATATTTTCCCCACCATCAATCAGAATCTGATCAACGTCTACGACAGTCAGGCGCTCAGCGGCACGCTCAGCAACTATTTTCAGTTGCCCAGTTCCTCCCTTTTGATGGACAAAACCGCCTACAACGCGCTGGACAAGATGATGCAGGCCTTCTACGCGCAGACCGCCATTCCGAACGTCATCGTCAGCACCGCCTACCGCACCTACGCCGAACAGGAAGGTAAAAGCGTACCTCCCGGCTACAGTGACAGCCACACGGGACTCTCCTTTGCGCTCAACGTCATCACCAACGACGGTAAGACAACAGGGCTTTCCTCCGATCCCATCTATGATTGGATCTTCGACAATTGTTACAAATACGGCTTTACGGTGCGCTATCCCGACGGCAAGGAGGCACTGACGCAGGTCTCGGATTACAACTACTATTTCCGCTATGTCGGCTACGTCCACGCCTATATCATGAAGATCAACGATATGTGTCTGGAGGAGTATATTCCGTATATTCAGGGGTATTCTAAAAGCACGCCCCTTGCGGTAACCACCGACGACGGCATCTCTCACGAGATTTATTACGTCCCTGCCGCCATCGACGGCAGCGATACCTCCCTGCCCGTCCCCTCCGATCATCCTTATACCGTTTCTGGCGACAACGAGGCCGGATTTATTGTGACTGTAACCATGTCTTAACGGAAATGGGAAAAGTTGGGGCGCTGCCCCAAGCCCCACTTAAGAAACTTTTTGAGAAAAGTTTCTTAAGGATCTTCAAAAACTCTCAATTATTTTTCAGCAGGATCGTTGTATTATCGGTTGTCCAAAAGTTTTTTGATGTCCTTAAACCTTTTTCACGAAAAGGTTTCAGGTCGCCGAAGGCAAGATGTTGGGGCGCTGCCCCAAGCCCCGCTTAAGAAACTTTTTGAAAAAAGTTTCTTAAGGATCTTCAAAAACTCTCAATTATTTTTCGGCAGGATCGTTGTATTATCGGTTGTCCAAAAGTTTTTGGAAGTCCTGAAACCTTTTTCACAAAAAGGTTTCAG
>JAFTJZ010000023.1 GCA_017456145.1 Clostridia bacterium | reverse complement strand
AATGATATGGCGGGGGAGAAAACTTCTTTCGAGAAGTTTTCTCCCCCGCGCCCCCTCTTTCAAGAACTTGAATAAAAAAGGATAGGATGCTTTCGTTACGATGACATCCTATCTCTTTTATTCAAAGTTTTTTGAGGGGGGTGCGGGGGGAACTTTTGTACACAAAAGTTCCCCCCGCATATATTTTTACTCCCTATACTCCACGTCCAGCGCGTTATATACCGCGCGAACGCTCTTGGTTTTGCCTTCAAAGAGCACGACGTAAAAGGTATCGCCAAGCTCTGCATCGCGGTAGATGCTCTCATCCTGCGCAGGCAGTATGTACGGACGATGCTTACGAAAGCCCAACACGTACCGCGTTTTTCGGTTCTTGCCAATACCGCGCTTGACGGGGTCTTTATCCATCAGCGTGTCCTTTGCGATGATAAAACGGCGCTGCTTGATCTGCCGTCCGTACCAAAGATATTGGACGATCAGCAAAACGGCAATCGCACCCCCAACGGCAAGTATTACCGATGCTACCGTTGCGTTCACCAAAAAGAACAGTCCACTCAACAGCACGATACCGACCACAGAAACCGCCAAGCGTTCGCTCGTCAGCACGCGATTCTCCAAAAGATCGCGAACAATCGCCTCATCGGTCAGTTTCCACTTTCTTCCACGCGTCAGAGGACGCCGCGCGAGGATGGTGTTCTCCACACGCTCCTCCGTTTGCCCCTGCGCAGCGTATCGGGTGGTATAATCTTTGAGTTCATCGGGCTTGCCGACCCATTCATATTCTTGAGTGCGGTAGATCGCGATCGGCTTTTTCAAAACGCCCGGCACCGTGGTGACGTACATGATCTCACCCGGAAGGATATTTTCATACATCCATTTTGTCACCAATTTCGAATCATGATGAGAAAAGTAAAAATAATAATACTTATGTCCGTTCTCATCCTCTTTTTCCTCAGAGCCGCACATGACATCCAATGCTACGTTGCACACACCGCACAGTGTCAGAAGGTGGCGAAACCCCTCCCCCATACCCAAATACCAGTTCATTGCGATCCAAAGCACACCCAACAAGTGCAAGAACCAATAGGGCCACCAAAACAAAAGCACCGCTACGCCCACAGTCACGAGAACACCAAACGCATACATCACCCAAACACCGGGCCACTCGTTTTTATAAGCCTTACGGAGATCACGCACGCAGGTCCTTCGATCCAACGGCTTTTTCTCTTGGATTTCCTGCTCGATTTTTTCATTCAATTGCTCATCCATCTCGATCCTCCATTTTAGTCCCAATCATAGTCCAGCGCATTATACACCGCGCGGATGGCTCTGTTTTTTCCCTCCAGACGTACAACAAGGAAGGAGTCGCCCAGCTCCGCGTCGTAAAAAACACTCGTATCGGCGCGCGGCAGACGATACGTGCCGCTGTTGCGAAACGCCAGCGTAAAGCGCATTTTCTTCCACCGCCATATCCCCCGCGTGATGGGATCCTTGTCCATCAGCGTATCCTTGGTGATGATGAATCGGTGCTTTCGCACCTGTCTGTTCCAAATCAACCGCTGTGTAAGCAGCGCAGCATACACCGTACCTGCAAGTGCCAAAACCACGCTCGCCAGCTCCACATTGACAAAGAACAGCACGCCACAGATCACGAACAGCCCTGCAGACAGCTTGGCAAACAGATCGTCGGGGACACGGCGATTTTCCATCAGATCACGGACGATCTCCTCATCGGTCAGCCTGGTCTTTCTTCCCTTAGTCAGCGGACGGCGGGCAAGAATGGTGTCTCCCATGTGCGTACCGTTACTGAGTTCCGCCGTCGGCTGCACACCGCCCAGCTCCTCCGGTGCGCCAACCCACTCATACATATGGGTATGGAAGATCATGGCAGGCGAGCCCCGATGTCCGTAATAGCTGACCACGTAGAACATATGCCCCGGCTCTGTATAATTGTACAGCGTACCGCCCGTGATAAAAGAGCCATGGTGCGAGAAATAAAACACCTCATCACAAGACTTATGATCACCGCTGCCGCGATATACGATCTCCTTGCGGCACATAGCGTCAAGACTGACCGTGAATTTGCCCAGCGGCAAAAGGATCAAAGGAATGACAGTCTCCACAAGCAGCACCGCTGTCGCTCCAAAGAAAAGCCAAGCAAGCACATCAAATAACAGGTGATGGATCTGAAGGCCAAGCAAACCAATGCCTACCAGCATCGGCGCGACAATCACCGCAGCCACAATAGACAAGCGCTGCTGCTTTTTCAGCATTTGGGTAATAACACCCCGATCCAGCGGCGTTTTATTGGCCCTTTCTGCGTAATAACCGTATCGTTCTGTCATGGTCGGATTCTCCTTGGTAAAGTTCGTATGTATTGATTACATTATAACAGATTATTCTGCCGTTGTCAAGAAAATTGTTTTGTCCTGTAATATTCTTCTTTTTTGTCAAATATACTTGACATTGTGTGCAGAGTATGCTATAATACTTATGTCGCATATATTTGACATCGGCAAGGAGATTTTTATGAACGAACGAATGAAAGGTGCGCGGCTTGCCAAAGCGCTGTCACAGGCTGAGCTGGCGCGCGAGGTGGGTGTTTCCCGCCAGACGGTCAACATGATTGAATCCGGCAGCTACAATCCCACGCTGGAGCTTTGTATCCGCATCTGCCGCGTGCTGGGACTGACGCTCAACGATCTGTTTTGGGAGGACGGCGCACCGTCCGATAAGGAGGTATGAACATGTTTTATGACGAACGAATTGAGGCAGTGCGCGGGAGGGTGTGCCGCAACGCCATCGCGCTGGCGCTGCCGATCGCTGCGCTGAGCTTGCTTATCCGCATCGTCACGCTGCTCACCAACGGAGCGCTGAAGACCCACTGGTATCTTGCCACGGTGGACATTGTCGTTCTGCTTGGCACGGCGCTCATCCTTTTGTGCGGTGCGATGCGCGGCACGGGGAGAATCAAGGATGAGATGTGGCAAGCACAGCAGGGCAGCTTTTACAGTACCGCATCGATCTATCTGATCTGCGGTGTACTCGGCATCTGGGCGTTGTTTTTACCCAGAGTCCTGATCATCGGCACCCCCGATTTTTACACAATCCCGTTTGATGCGCTGCTGCCCGCATATCTGTTCATCATCGGCACCTACGTCATCACCGCCTTCCGTCAGCAGGATATTTATTTCAACTATTCCATTCTGGAGGGAGAGCACTACGCGGGTGCTGTGGGACGCAACTGCGGTAAAGGGGCGCTCCTGACGCTCGCTTGCATGCTGCTCTCTGTACTGGAGCTTATCGCAAGGGCACTGCTCACCTCGCTGCCCCACACCACCGTCCTGCGCACGCTGCTCCAATTGCTGTTTCTCTATCTTGGGGTATTTCTGACCTTCGGATTACTTTATATACTGCTCTCTTATCTGGAATGGGCGAGCTTTACGCGAAAGAAGGTCGTCTCCCCTGCGACCGTGCTCTCCCTGCTCCTTGCCGTCGCCCTTTACGCCGCCTACACCGTCATTGTCGCCTTGGCTGATCATGTGGCGGTCACACAATCCATCGCGATAACAATGGTCAATTACGCCGCCGAGCTGCACGAGCCCGTACGGCTGATGCTGCTGCTGTTTTTGACGTATTTCGCTTATGAATACAGCAAGCTGGACGAGGATCGTCGCATCTTGCCGATCTGTCGGGTCATGGTAACCATATCGGCAGTGCGCGTCTTTTGCGATCTGATGTATTCTTCGATCATCGGCATTCTGTGGAATGCGTTGACGCAAAAGGGATCTTATTTCATCAGCCAACTGCTCTCGGGCATCAGCGTCACGCTGGACTCGGCAGAGAACGCAGTCTACAGCATCGGATTTGCGTTGATTCTGATCATATGGATCAAGGCAGGGCGAATCAAACGGGGGCACGTCGTCGCGATTCCCGTGCTCGCAGCTCTCTGGGGCGTGGGGATTTTCCTCTCGACTCAGACCGACGTGGTGCACCTCGCGCTTTATCACGCCTGCGCCACGGTCGCATTTTTGATTTATGTCAGTGTCGCATTGCTGTGCGTGCGATGGGAAAATATGGACATTGAAGAAGAATAAGACGCGGGGTGAGCCAATGCATAAAATGCAT
Source organism: Clostridia bacterium (assembly GCA_017456145.1). GTDB lineage: Bacteria > Bacillota > Clostridia > Oscillospirales > CAG-272 > SIG644. The sequence goes on along the minus strand of JAFTJZ010000023.1, from coordinate 27,959 downwards.
TTGACGCACCCCGTCGTTTTCGCTTTACGGCTAAACACTGCAATTTTTTCTACTGTGCAGGCTAAAATACAAATTCCGCGCGGCAAAAAAGCCAACTGTCGGCTTTTTTGCGCCGGGGCTGCGCGAATGACGCAGCCCCGCCCTCCCTCAAAAAACTTGATCCAATGTATGCCTCTTGTTTACGGAGGCTGTTTATTGATGGAGATCAGAATGTCGGAACGATGACCTCTTTTCCGTCGTTCATGGCAGAGATATGTGCGCAGATGCCTGCGGCGGTGATATTCGCGCCCAGCACCTCGTCGATCCAAGGCTTACGTTCCTCGATAATGCTCATGACAAACTCATGCACCAGATGGGGATGCGAACCGTGGTGACCGCCGCCAGCGCCCTTGGAGAGTGACTCCTGCGGATTGAGCGGATCGTAATTGCCGCCGACTGTGAAATGTTGAATTTCCTCGGGCAGACTTTGATAGAAGTTGGGCATCTGCTTGACCTCGCAGGTCGTGATGTTGCCGCGCCCGCCGCTACTGCCCTGCAGCGTCGTGATGATGGGATCATCATGGTCACAAAAGCCCCATTCAAACGATTTTTTAGAGCCGTACACCGAGAGCCCCTCCTGATACATCCGCGCCGTTTCAAACAGCGAACGGGTCGCCTCACCCTTCATGCCGTTTTCAAAATCGAAAATCGCACACTCAACAGGGAACGGGTTGCCATATTGCTCACCGAGCCAGCCCTCCATGCTGCCCGAGCCGAAGCAATGCACGCGGCTGATGCGGGAGCCGGACAGCCCGACCATCGGGCCGATGGCGTGGGTGCCGTAGTGCATGGGTGGCAAGCCCATCCAGTAGTCGGGCCAGTACGCCATGTCCTGATAGTGGGAGCCGCGCATAAACTGGATGCGTCCCAACTCGCCACTCTCGATCATCTGCTTGACGTAGAAATACTGGTAGGTGTACAATGTGGTTTCCATCATCATATAATTCTTGCCCGACGTGCGGACAGCATCGGTGATGCGCTGCAAATCCTCCAGTGTGGTTGCCATAGGAACGGTACATGCACAGTGTTTCCCCGCATTCAACACTTGCACCGTCTGCTCGGCGTGCAGAGGAATGGGGGTAATCAGATGCACAGCATCCACGCTTTCGTCCGCGAGGATCTCCTCAAAGCTGCCGTACACCTTATCGATGCCGTGATAATTCGCCGCGCCGCGCAGCGTATCGGGGTTGGTATCGTACAGCCCCATTGTGCCAACGTTCGGATGCTCCTTATAAATGCCCACGAACGCGCCGCCAAAGCCCATACCTACCAAAGCTACGTTGATCTTTTTCATGGTGTGTCACCATCCTTTCCGTCTTTTTTATATCATATCACAACCAAGGCAAATGTGGAATTGACAAAAGGGAAAATTTCATGTACAAAAGGTAATTTATGTACCGTCCGCTCTTGACATTCGCACCGTGTCTGTGTATAATGGTTGTGATACCAATACAACGGGAGGTTGTCAATGGATCTGTTTTTTGACACGAGAGCGCCGCACATCATCAGCGATGCAAATGCGCCCAGTTATGCCACGCCGCATCAGCACCCCAACCGCGTCATGGCGGAGCATGACTTTATCTATATGAGCGAGGGAGATTGGAAGATCGGGCAAGCGGAGGAGACCTTTCTTGCGCGGCAGGGCGATGTTCTCATCCTCAGTGCGGGGCTGTCTCACTACGGCATCTCCCCCTGCGCCGCAGGTACCAAAACCATGTACATTCACGCATTTCCGACGGAGTGCGATGCCTGCTCCTCCCGCCCGTTTTCCGAGAGTCCCGACGGGATTTCTCTTTGCACTCACATTCGCACCTACGGAAACCCGAACGTGCGCAACTGCTTTGAACGGATCATCTACGCGCACACATGCGGCAACCACACGCTGGCGTCTGCGTATTTTGATGTGTTGCTGCTTGAGCTGAAGAGCTGTCTGTATCAAAGCGACAAAAAGCTGCTGGCGCAGCGCATCCGCGAGATGATCACGTTATCTGACCGTATGCTAAAAAACACCGATGTCGCTCGCGCGTTGAACATCGGTGTCAAGACCTGCGAGATCGCCTTCAAAAACACCTACGGTACCACCATTCACCGCTGTCTTCTGGAAACGCGAGTCGAGCAGGCAAAATTCTATCTGATCAACCACCCCGACATGAAACTTTCCGAGGTGGCCTCCTCGCTTGGCTTTTACGACGAGTTCCATCTCAGCCGCCATTTCAAGGAGATCTGCCACCTCTCCCCCTCCGCGTTTCGCAAGCGAGTACAAAGCCGCAGCGAGGAGAAATAAAACGGCGGGGTGAGTTTCAAATGCATTTTGCATTTGACTCACCCCGCCGAATCCTCCGTCATATCATCCGTTTCACATATCGCAGCGCCCAGCGTCTGGGTGCGGAGATACGAGATGCACGGTGGCGGTGGAGCTGCAGATAAAATTCTGCCAGCACTTTCATATCAGCCTTATGCATACCGTAGCCAAATTCCTCGGCAGCCACGGCATCCAGCAGCCTTCCGATGCAGAAGGTGCTGACCATCTCTCGCTGTCCGAGCGAGCCGTCATCGTATTCCGACGGATAACCGAAGACATCTTCATACGCGAAGGAAAGCCTCTTGGCATATTCATCGCGCAGCTCACCACGTCGCGGCGCACTGCCATACATCGCGAGCAGTGTGAGGGTGTTTCTGATCAATGTCTTTGCCGCCTCGGCACGATGCTCCTCCGTATCAAAAATACTCCGATCATACGCGATGATCTTCTCGGCAAGATGGGCGCGTTTTTGCTGCGCCCGCTTGGCGCGGCGAATAAACACAATGATAAAGATCACAATTGCACTGACCGCACCGACAATGACAACGGTCAGAATGATCGACTTGATCAGCAGCTCTACGTCGATACCGCCGGGAACGACCTCATCTCCGGGAACGATGGGCGTCACAGGCAGCTCCTCATCCTCGTTTTTGGGAGGATCGATGACCGGCGTGTCGTCAATAACGGGAGCGATCGTGCTCGCCGTAGTCGACTCCTCGCCGTACAGATCGATGTAGAAGGGCGGCGTGGTCTCGTAGATCACCCAACCGATGCCGTCAAACCAGACCTCGATCCAAGCGTGCTTGTCGCTGTCCATAATCTCGGCAACAAAGCGAGAGGTGTTCTCTCCCGCGTTGACACGGCGGGTGTAGTCTGCACTCACATAGCCCTCCATGTAGCGTACAGGAATGCCGCACTCACGCAGCAGCAGTGCCGCCGCTGAGGCAAACTGTACGCAGTAGCCCTGCTTGGTCACGCTCAAAAAGTTTTCCACACCGTCAAGCATCGGATCCCCCTCGGTCGTGATCTCCAAGGAGTATTCGTGATTTTCCACCAAATAATTGATGACCGCCATGGTCAGCTCGTGACGCTGGATATACGTGTCCGCATACGTGCTGGCGCGGCGGGATGCCAAAGAGAAACTGAGCGGCTCCGCGCCGTCGACAATACCGACTCGGCGCAAAAGTCCCGTTTCCTCATCCACCTCGGTGAGATAATCCTCATCCGCATAGGTCTCGCTGTACAAGCGCTCTGCCAATGCGGAGACGATCTCGCTGTCCGCCGTATCAAGATACGTATCGTAAACATAATTCGTGTAAGCTTGCGCGTCGGTAATATCGGAGAGTACCACGGCACGTTTGGCAGCACTCATCTGCTCAATATAGCTTTGCGCCAGGCTGTAGCGAAGATTCTTGGAAATATCCACGTAGGTATTCATATAGTCGGCGCGGAATCCCGACTTGTTACGGGTGTCCTCATAACGGAGGATCTCGGACACCGAGGCATTATAGGCGGAGATCAGCTTAGCGGTGTTGGTTGACCAATCGGGATTGATCTGCAGCGGCACGTATGCTTCGACGGAATAATCGGCGCGCGCTTCATCAATCACCGAGCTGACGGCAACGCCGTCAAAATAGACCGCCCAGGGCTGCAACACCGGCGTCGTCGTCCGATAATCCAAAATACGCAGCGTATCGCTGGTAACGCGGGGCAGATACAGCTCCGAGCCCAGAGCACGCAACCGTTGAATGTTGACCATATAGGCGACAAAGCCGTATTTCTCGTAGCCGAAATACTTTTGATACAGCTCGTCAACCGTGATGTCGGTATCCTCCTCGGGCAGCATCATCTGGAAAAAGCCCTCAAACATCGCCTCTGCAGGCAGATCGGTGGCGTCGTAAAGCTCGCGCCATTGATAGATCTGGTCGTCATTCGCCGTCGCCCAGGCACCGTCGGTATAATCGACACCCACCCAGCCCTGTAAATAGATGGGGCTGTTGAACTGAGCATATACGCGCATCAAGGCAATGTTGTCAAAAATTTGAGTTTCGGCGGTCGTAGTGTGCGGTTCCTCGTTGCGGATGCTCTCGCCATAAGCGTACATCTCAAGTACAGGGTCATTTCCGCGCAGTGTTGCAGTCACGTAATCACGATAATATTGCACCCGATGCTCAATGGCATCAATGGTGTCAAAGGGCCCGTCAACCGCCATGGTCGGCAGCAGCAGCACCGCCAACACCAGCAGCATAATGCAAAATCCGGCAACACCGCCCATGGCACAGCGCGTCTCCCGCGTGATGCGGTCGTAGTTGCGCACAGCGCGAATCTGCGCCCGTTCCTGCTTGCGTCGCGCCTGCTCGGCAGCGTCCTCTCCCGTCACAGCGGTGTGCGCCTTCGGTCTCTTTTTGCGCACCGGGGCATCCAGATACTCATTGATCTCATCCTCCACCGTCACAAGCCCTGTGGCCTGACGCTGGCGAACCCGCTCGCGATGTGCGTCACGGCGCTCCTTTTCTTCCTTCTTATAAGCTACACGGTTGCGCATTCGCTCGGGCAGCGCGGGGCGCTGCATATCCGAAAACAGCTCGCTCGGCGCTCCCTCGCGGTTGTCCCGATCATAACGGCGTTGGTAGCCCCACATAATCAGCAGCGCACAGCAGCCCGCAATGATTCCCGTCACCGCCCAGTTGGACACGGGCAGGTTATAGGTGAAGATCGGCACCATCACACCGACCGAGACGATCAGCGGCACAACGATGCGGATGCGTCGCGCCAAAAACGGCACGAAGAGCAGCGCAATGATCCACGTCAAAAGCGCCACAAAGCTCTGCATCAGCATCGCCTCATGCGCCTCCTCCATGACTGTCAGCGTTGTCTGATACTGTGCATAGCTGTAATAGCCCGCATCGTACAGACGCTGGAAAATCCCGTTGAGTCCCACGTCCACCACACCTTGGAGGAACACGGCGACGTTGCTCTGCTGCGACAGGTACCAGGCAAGCATGCCGCCACCGAGCGCGACGCCGCCGAGCGCCGTGTACCAGCGTCCGTAGCAGATCAGGGACAGCAGCGCGACCGCCAGGGCGGCAGGTAACACCACCGCGCCATCCTCACCCAGACGAAATGCAGAGTTGAGCAGCGTTCCCAGCCCTGCAACCGCGCAGAACATCACAGGAACGCGGCAAAGGTATCCGAGCAACCGCATTTTGAACGATCGTCCCGCCGCATCGGGGGGGCAGACCAGTGTGCGGTCGAGCTTTTTCGCTTTTTTCTCTATCTTGGCAGCCTTTGCCTTTTGCTTTTTGGCGGCGCGCATCGCAGCTTGGTTTTGTATCTGTTTTTCAGCCGTCATACGCTCGCCTCCTTTTGTGTGGATTGTTGAAAATCGTTCGTCGCATCATCCGCCGCGTGATCAAGACCGCGCGACACACTCAAGCGAATACCGTTCGCACCCAGCAAGGCGCGGCAATTTTCCATAAACCGCCGCCGTTCTCCCACGTCGGCAAAGCGCTCCTCCGGCTCGTAGCACAAAAGCTCAACCGCGCCCTGCGAGCTGCCGTCGGTCAGGTCTCCCATATCGGAAAATTCAGTCACCGTCGCCTCATCGGGGGCGGGGATGACAAAAATCTGTTTAATGCTCTGGGTATCGGCCAGCATCGTGCGCAATCGGTCGACCTTCTGCTCGGGACGACACAGCGGTGCGGTGGCAAACAGATGAAAAATACTGTCAAAATCGTTTTCCGTCGAGAGATCGAACGCCAACACGCCGCCCTCCACGCGGCTGTCAAACCAAACAAGGTAACAGCGATTTCCGTTTCGCAGCTCACGCAGCACCGAAGAAACGGTCAGCTCGATAACACCGTCGGCACAATATTCGTTCATGTCCTCGTAAAAACGATCCTCTGCCAGAAGATCACAGCCCCTCCCTTGGGAAGATGATGCGGGGACATCTGCGTCGTTTCGATCCTCACCAAGATCAAGCGCATCCTTTTTCTTCTTTTTGCCCGATGCCGCGACGCGCAATCTGCGGTTGGATTTTTTCATGATCTCCTCATCGGCAATGGCGCGTACGGTGGGGTCATCGGTCTCGACGGTCTTCATGTCGGCATCACCAACCCGATTCTCGGTCGGTGCAGCAGCATTTTTTCTTCTGCGGGAACGGCGGCGCTCCTCGTCGGATGCCATCAGAACGGGGGCTTGCTCCTCAGCCTTCTCCGAAGAGACGGGCGGCTTGGTGGGAAAATGCGCTGCCATATCGCAAAAAATGACAGCGCGGTTGGAAACACCGCTGGAATAATCGCGAACGATCAGCTCCTCGGATTTAGAGGACAGTTTCCAGTGGACGCTTTTGAGCGAGTCTCCCAGACGATAATCTCGGATGTCGGAGATCTCCAGCCGCTCATAGGTATAGGGCGATTTGGTGGTCTGTGTGGTTATATCCGCGATCGCCACCGCCTCACTTCCCTGCCCATCCCGTTTACGGGGCATGACATAAATATCCTCATAGCAGTCGACATCGACGCGAATGCGGAACAAGCGGAAGAAGTCATAAACGTAAAAGCAGCTGACACCGACACGATAAGTACCGCGAAAACGGAATTTCACGGTATTATTCACACGATAGGTGGACATAGGTGCCATGGAAAGGCGAACGACCTTTTCCTCGGTACGCACCGCATCCTCACGCGGGAGCGAGAGAATGGCATCGACAAACGGAAACGCCAGTGGGGAGGAGTTGGTCATATGGAACTCATACTCACACGGACGCAGCTTTTCGATCTCCTTGGAATCGGTATTCATGGATGCCTGCAGGGCATGACGCGCAATCAAGGTATAGATCAGCAGTGCAGGCAGCATAAGCAAGACAAACCAGAAAAAGATACTTGACGCACGCGAGCGCAAGATCTGAGTAAAGAGCAGTGAGACGACCAGCAGTACAGCATACCAAAGGGCTCCGCGTGTCAGGGCAAAGCGGCGATTACTTTTGGCGTATTGCTCTGCAGCGGTCTCCCCTGCGGGATGCCAGCGGATATCCTCGGTCTCCTGCGCATCCGAGCGCCTTATAGCCAGATAACGCAAGGGCGGGATTCGACTCACCGTGGCGGCAACACGCTGCCACAGGGGGCGGAGAGTGCGAGCAGCTTGAGCAAATGGATTTTTCATAAATATGTATTCCTTGGTATATATTCAAACTGAATTATCAATAAAAAGGAGCCAAGCGGATCATTTTTTGCCGAGATACGGAACCTCTACCGAGCGGAAGATCTCATCCAGAACTGCGCTTACCGTGACATGGTTCAGCTTTGCCTCCTGCGTCAGAATGACACGATGGGCAACGGCTATGCGGTAAAGAGCAGCAATATCGTCAGGAAGGACATAATCGCGGCCGCGAAGGAACGCATATGCCTGTGCCAGACGCATCAGAGCGACCGAGGCACGGGGGCTGGCACCGAGCGAGAAGGACTTATGATGCCGCGTTGCCGAGATCAGTGCAACGATATAGGTGTACAGAGAATCCTCCAGCTTGACCTGCGCGACCTGCGCCTTTGCCGAAACGATATCCTCGGCAGAGAGCACCTGTCGAACATTTTCCATCGGGTTTTGACCGCGGCGAGCGCGGAGAATCTCAATTTCCTCCTGATTGGAGGGATATCCCATATTCAGCTTAAAAGCAAAGCGGTCAAGCTGTGCCTCGGGCAGCGGATAGGTGCCGACATATCCCGTCGGGTTCTGGGTGGCGATGACCATAAACGGCTCGGGCATCGGGTAGGTCTCACCATCGACGGTGACACGCCCCTCCTCCATTGCCTCAAGGAGCGCCGACTGCGTCTTCGGCGAGGCGCGGTTGATCTCATCCGCCAAAAGAAGGTTACACATCACAAGACCCGAACGGAACTCAAAAGTTTCCTTCTGGCGGTTGTAGATATTAAAGCCCGTAATGTCGGAGGCCATAATATCGGGGGTGAACTGGGCGCGGTTGAATGCCATGCCCATCACGCGGGACATGGTCGCCGCCAGCGAGGTTTTACCCGTACCGGGCACGTCCTCGATCAGAACGTGTGCGCCCGACAGCATCGCCGTCATCAAAAGAATCATCTCACGGTGCTTACCGACAATGACCGTTTCCATTTCCTCGATCGCTCCGAGGATCTTCTGCAACTCCGGGGACATAGCTTTTGTTTCATCCATTGCAATAACCTCCCTGCTGCGTTGACACGCGCATATCAGATATAAAAATTTCATTTCGCACTCGCCCGACGCCAAAAGCGTCACGCGGCGCCATGCTTTTCGCATATTTATCTATATTATATCACAAAACCGTGCTCTGCGCATACGCTCCGCGCATTATTTACAAAAAAGACACATTTTGTAACCAAGCAACAAATCGGGGTGCCCTTTTTTGTGCATAATGCCAAAAACAGGCATTCTCATCAGCACCTAAAAAAGCCCCGCAGCGATGCGTCCGACACACCGCTGCGGGGAAAATTCTACATTATTATATTTATAATGCGTTAATTATACTTTCTTTTTGAGATAGACGATATAGAAGGTCATGGCGGCGCCCGCAAGAACGACCACTACAAGTGCGACGACGATCACGATCATCATCACGTCATTGTCCTCCTCGGGAGGATTCTCATCGCCGGGTGTCTTCTCGTCATCCACCTTCTCGTCATTTCCCCCCTGGTTCTCGGGCGGCACGGCGGTGAGCGTGACCTGCATGGTCACATCCGCCTTACCCATGGTACCCTTGAGCACATGGCCCGTCGTTACGTAGCCTTCAATGGGATTGAGCGAGATCTCATAGGGCGAGCCTGCTTGGATCTCCTCGACCTGCGTACCAAGAGCTGCTCCGTTCATATCGACCAGCTCAATGGTCAGCTTGTAGAAGGCGCGCGTATACTCGACCACGATGGGCTCGGCAACCTCTTCGGTCACAGCGTCCAAACGGATCTCGGTCTGCTCGGTGGTATAGCCCTCGATCGTGGGAACAGGATAATTCAGCGCATTGCCGTAGGTGACCGTGACGGTATCGTCGCGGAGCATCTTATGGCCGTCGGAATCCACCTCAACAAAGTGCAGCTGCACCGTGAAGGTTTTCAGACGATAGGTTACGCTGATGGATTCCTCACCGTTGTAAGCCGCCAGCGTAGCCATGGGCTCAACGGGAATCCAGCCACCCTCAAGCTCAGGGAGCTCGTAATTCAAGGGATCGCCGTAGCAGATCTCCACAGTGATATCGGGACCTACGCGGTAGCCGTCCTCGTCCTTGCACTCAATCTCAAGCTCGTAGACGACTTTCTCATATTCGATCTCGATGGTCATATCGGAGGTGATGTCCTCGATCTCGCGCTCGGTCTCCTTGGGCGTATAGTGCGGGATCTCGGGAGCCTCTGCCGTCACGCTGCCGTGATAGATGCCGTATGCATAGGTCTCCTCCCCGATGGGGTTGCCATCCGTATCCACGGGAATGATGGTCACGACGCACTGGCGGGGACGGTAGGTCACGGTAACGGTAGTGTCGCCCTCCATTTTAGAGATCTTGACGACCTCCTGATCGGGCGTGTAGCCTTCTCTTGTGGGCGTGGGCTCGTTGACCGCCTGACCGTACATGACCGGCTTGGTCACCGTTTCCAGAAGGTTGCCCTCGTCATCGCAATACTGAATGGTCAGCTCATAGACGTTAGGCATATACTGAACGTAAACAATACGGTTTTCGTTGGAAAGTGTCAGCTCAACCACAGCCTTGTCCGGTGTGTAGTGCGAGATCGACGGGGACTCGACCTTGATGGTCTCGCCCGCCTCACCTGTCACCGTCACACTGGGTGCAGCGGTTGCAGCAGTGCCGGAGAACAAGTAGCTGATGGTCAGATTAACGCCCGTCTTGAGGATCGCTGCACGCAGCTCCGTGTCCGCACCTGCGGTCATGGAGCTCCACTCGGTCTGCGTACCATTGAAGTAAACGGTCGTCAGCGCCGCACAGCCACCGAAAATACCACTCTTGAATTTCGTTATACCACCCTTGGTAACGTTCAGACGCGAGAGCAACGAGCAATTCTTAAAGGCATTGTTGCCGATGGTGGTCAGCGAGGCAGGAATACTGAAACTTCTCAAGGAATTGCAGTTTTCGAACGCGCTCTGTCCGATCTTGACCAGATTGTTGCCAACAGATGCAGACTCCAGCGAGGTACAATCGGCAAACACTCTGTCGGGCAGCTCGGTCACGCCGGCGGGAATCGCTGCAGAGGTCAGAGCAGAGCAGCCGGAGAAGGCACTCTCACCGATGGTGCGAAGTCCGCTCGACAGCTTAACGCTCTCAAGAGAGGTGCAGTTGGCAAACGCGCCCTCACCAACGGAGACCACGGTGTCTGCCATTTCCACTTGCTTGACATTGGTATTATTGCTCAGGAGTCGAACGCCGATCCCCGTGATGCCCTCACCGAATATGATGGTATCTGCATAGATCAGCTGCGACTTCCATGTGCTTGCATCGTTCACGATGCCGCTGCCGCTCAGGGTCAAAATTCCCTTGGTGCGGTCGATGCTCCACGAGATATCCTCGGTCTCAGAGGAACCGCTGTCGTAGCGACCGACCAGTACCTGTGTCAGATAAGCATTGCCGGTCTCAACGGTGGGTCTTGCGTTTTCATATACAGCCTTGCTCAGCGCAATGCAGCTGGCGAAGGCAGATGCCTTGACCGTAAACACCCCGGTCGAGTGAATATTGACGGAAGTCAGCTTTTCAGCCGAGAAGAATGCCTCGGTACCGATGACGGTCAGCGTTGCGGGGAAATCAAGAGCTTTGAGAGAGACGCAGCCAAGGAAGGCACGATCGCCAATGGAGGTCAGCCCTTCTGCAAAGGTTACGTCCTCAAGAGCAATACAGTTGTTGAATACATCGTTTGCCAGTGTGGTCACACTTGCGGGGATACTGACACTCTCAAGCGAGACGCACTCACGGAACGCATCACTTCCCAGCGATTTGAGCGTAGTGGGCAGCGCGAGTGTCTTCAGAGCGGCACAGCCGCGGAAAGCAGCACTTTCGATGGTCTCAAGACCGGAGGACAGCTGCATGGTCTCAATGGAGGAACAGCCACGGAACGCGCCCTCACCAATAGAGGTTACCGTGCCCGCAACAAACACATCCACCACGCCGGTCATGCCGGCAAATGCATTGTCACCGATGCTTGTGACACCGGAATAGACGGAAATGCGCTTGATATAAGAGTTGTACGCATACCAAGGAGTTCCGCTGGATGCGCTATAATCCGGGATCGCGCCCGTACCTGCGATAATCAGCGCGCCCGATAATGCATCAAAGGACCAGGTCACGTTGGTGCCGGTAATGGTGTTGGAAATACTGGGAGTCGTTGTACCCGGGTTGGAGCTGGAGCCGTTTCCGGTACCGTATGTCAGGACATTCTGCAAATAGACGTTACCCGTTTCAATGGTAATCGCACTGGAGGCAACATCCACGTATGCGGAGGTCAGGTTTCTGCACAAATTGAATGCATAACTGCCAATGCGGGTCAGCGTATTGCCCATGCGCAACGTTTCCAGATTATACGCGTGGTAGAACGCATATGCACTGATGTTGGTGACACCATCCGAGATCACAATGTGTTTGATGTCGTAAATATGCTCATACCATGGTGCATATGCTGCATTCGCAAAGGTCTCCATGGCACCCGTACCGGAAATGTTCAACGTCCCTGTAGTCTCATCGAAGGTGTAGATCAGATTGACACCACAAGATCCCGTGTTCGTATCCGGAGTGGTAGTGCCACCACTTCCGGTATTACCACCGGTTGTACTGCCACCATTGTAATTCAGAACCAGTCCTTCGTTACCAAATGTATACAACGTCATTTGCGCCAACGTATTCGGCGTCGTTGCAACCACGCCGGTACAGCTGTAGAACGCATAAGCCATAATCGTCGTCAGCGAAGAAGGCAGGGAAAGCGACCTCAAGGAAGACGCCCCCATAAAAGCATAAGACCCGATTTGCGTCGTGTTGGATGCAAAAGTAACCGAGCTGAGCTGCGTCATCCCCGCAAAAGCATAAGAACCGATCGAGGTAATGCCATGCATGGTAATCGAAGTGATTTGAGATGCACGGTGTGCCCAGGGAGCCGAAGAAGCACTGGCAAAAGAAGGAAGTGCCTCACCGCTGCTCACGGTGGAATATAAAATCAAAGCACCCGCAGAAAACTGCCAGAAGATCTCGGTACCGGGAACCGTACCGTAATCCGGAACGGTCGGAGTACTCGTACTACCACCCGTGCTGTTACCATAATTCAAGGCATTAGATAATTCATAGTTGCCGTCCATAATGGTCAGTGCCGATCTATCGCCCGCATAAGTCGCTATCGCAAGACTGGAGCAACCACTGAATGCACCACTATAAACATAGAACACATTTTCAGGCAAAGTGATATAAGTCAGTTTCGCGCAATTCTTCAAAGCCGAAGCGCCAATGGTGTTGACCGCATTACCGATAGAAACAGCTTGCACGTTCATCATATCGGCAAAGGCATAATTGCCAATCGAGCGAACACCATCTCCGACAAGGATATATTTTACATCCTGGCGATAAGCCTGCCATGGAGTCGTCGTAGAGGACACATAGTCGGTCATCATACCCGAACCGGAAATTTCCAATGTCTTTGTATTGGTGTTGTAGGCATATGTCACGCCAACGCCGCAACTGCCGCTATCTGTCGTACCGCTGCTGGCATAGGCAAGCACTCCCATCAGCGATGCATTACCGCCACCTACTGTCGAGATCGTGATCTCACCGTACGCCAAGGGAGAGGATGCAGCCGTCAGGGCCACACAACCATAAAAAGCATAGTCTTCAATTATGACGACCGAGGCAGGCAAAACTACACTCGGCAGCTTGGAGCAGTTATAAAACGCATAAGCTCCGATCCGCGATACATTTTCACCAATCGTGACCGAAGTCAGGTTGGTAAGGCCATAAAAAGCATACGTGCCGATGTTCAGCACACCCGCCTCCACCTTAACCGTCTTGATGGAGGAGCTATAGGAGCTCCACGGAGCATTTCCTTGTGTATAATTGGTCATGGTGGACATAGCACCGGAAACCTGCGGAGCAATGGAGAGCGTACCATCTCTGTAGATCACCCATTTCAAGCTACCGCTGATTCCGGAATACAACTCCGTGACGTTGGCAGCAGCATACAAGGGATTGGAATCGGTCAAATCCTCATTGCCATAGGAAATATCTGCCGTAAGCGGGAAAGAAGAATATGTCAGACCCGTGTTAAAAAATGCGAATTCTCCGATCTTGGTCACCGATGGAGGCACCGTGATGGTCGATAACGCATTGTTACTCGAAAATGCATATGCACCGATCGTGGTCAGCGTGCTGGGAAGTGAATATGCAGTGCATGCAACGAGATTGTTGAAGGCATAGTTACCAATGTGTCGAACATTCGTAACATTCACCGTGGAAATCTCTCCGCTGTATTCATACCAAGGCGCCTCACCTCTGGCAAAATCGGTCATCGTGGAACTGCTGTACATACCGTTGATCGTCAACGTCTTTGTGGAACCGTTGTACATATATGTAACATTCGTACCACAATATCCACTGTCATAAAACGGCGTCGTACTTTCTTCCGCGAATGCGGTCGTCATGCCCGAGAGCAGGCCGAGCAGCATCGCCGCGGTCAGCACGATCGAGAGCACTTTTTGGAATTTTTTCATATTTCGTTAGACCTCCTTGATATTCTCCGACGCACACTGTGATGCAGTCAATCACAAGCCGTTGTGTCGGCATAGTCATAGATATACACATTATACCACATCCCCTTCAAAAAAGCAATAGAATTTAAGAGATTTTTAATGATTGTTTACAATCTGTACACAGGTATTTTTTCCCTTTTGGTCTCAGTGGAGGACAAAAGGGCCCACAGCGCTCCTTTTGCGGCGTCGGTGGAGAATGCGGTATGCAAGAGGATTTCACCGTGCTCTTCTCCTTCAAAAGCGATCCGTGTGCCCTCTCCATTTCCAGAGCTGCTTGCGCAGCTGGTCGGCGGGAAGAACGGTGAGCGCCATCAGCGCGGTCAACCCCAGCTCCCGCACCGTCAGCGGTACGGTTCGCAGCACGCTGCCGCCAAGGTAGACAAAGGCGATCTGCACCCCGAGGATCAGCAGCATAATGCCCATAAAGGCGCGGTTTTTTCGCAGCCCCGAGAGAGGATTCCGGCGGTCGGAGCGGGTGTTAAAGCAATTGAATACCGATGCAAAAATAAACAAAGCAAAGAACGCCGTCAGATGACACAGCTCACCCTCCCCGCCGCGGAATTGTGCCCGCACCCAAGGACTTTTGAGAAAAAAGATGCACAGTGCCACGGTATATGACCCGAGCAGCGCGATCTGATCGACCATATAGCGACACAAAATAGGGGTATCCCGCCGTTTGGGCGGCTCCTCAAGGCAGGATGGCAGCGCCGCCTCGCCCGCAAAGGCCAGCCCACCCAGCGTATCCATGATCAGATTGATCCAAAGCATCTGCACCACCGTCACAGGGGCATCCACCCCGATAAACGGACCGATCATCGAGACGCCGACCGCACAAAAATTCATGGTCAGCTGCAGCGTGATGAATTTTCGGATGCTCTTGAAAATGTTGCGCCCATATAGCACCGCATTGACAATGGAGGCCAAATTGTTGTCCAGAATGATGATGTCGCCCGCGTCCTTTGCCACATCCGAGCCGCCGCCCATGGCAAAGCCGATATCCGCCCGTCGCAATGCGGGCGCATCATTGACACCGTCACCCGTCATACCAACCACGCGATTTTCCTCCTGCGCCACCCGAACCAGACGGCTCTTATCGCTCGGCTGCGCTCTGGCCACCACCGCCAGATGGGGCAAGAGCTCCCGCACCTCAAAATCGGAAAGCCTTGACAGTGCCTCCCCCGTCAGTACCCGATCACATTCACCGCCAAGGATCCCGCACGCTTTTGCAATGCTTGCCGCCGTCTCGGGGGCATCTCCCGTAATCATGACCACCTGCACTCCCGCCCGCCGCAAGGTTTGAACCGCCTTCGGTGCCTCGGGGCGAAGGCGATCACACATCTGTATCGCACACAAAAAGATCGCGCCGTCAAACGCCCCCTTCTCCATAGCCGCAAGAGAAACGGCACCGGGAATGACCGCCATGGACAGCATCCGCTCTCCTCTTTGCGTTCTCAGTCCGATCTGTCTCTGCATCGCAGCACGATCAAACGTCCCGGCTCTGCCGTCTGCGTCATAAGCTTGCTTGCAATAGGGGAGCAGCCGCTCGGGTGCTCCCTTGATCAGTGTCAGCACCCGGCCGTCCCGCAGCCGCATCGTGCAAGCCGAGAATTTTTTGGCACTGTCAAAGGGACAACTATGCATGATCTGCGCGATGGGCGGCAAGGGAACCGAGGGTCCGGCCCGCAGGGCGGCAAGCAGTGCGCGGTCGGTGGCGTTTCCGCCGATCGGCACATCGGCATCTCCCATCAACGCAGCATTATTTTCGCCGAAAGACAGAGCAAGCAGCTCTGCTCTGCCGTTCCCCTCTCGCAAAAGGGCAGATGCATCGGGATAGCTCCGCTCGCAGGTCAGTAGCTCTCCCACGCCAAGCTTGCCCTCGGTCAATGTCCCTGTTTTATCGGTGAACAGCAAATTCATGCTCCCCGCCGCCTCAATACCCGCAGGCTTTCGCACCAGCACCTGATCTCGTACCATTCGTCGCGTATTGGCACTGAGCACCACCGCGATCATCATAGGCAGTCCTTCGGGAACGGCGACGACAATGACCGTCAGCCCCAGCGTCAGTGCATGGAGCAGCGCCGAGAGCAAATACGGCAGATCGGTCAGTTTCATCATCATGATCTCCCTTGAGAAACCGCTGTCCGCAAAAAAGGTATGAAACAGATACGCCGCCGCCACCAGCACCGCAGCGATATATCCCACCACGCTGATCTGTCCTGCCAGCTTGGACAATCGCAGCCGCAGCGGACTTTCCCGCACCTCGCTTTGCACCTCGCGGGAGATACCGCCAAGCAGCGTGGCGTCTCCCACCGTCTCGACTCGAAACAAGCCCTCGCCTCGCAAAACGGAGCTGCCGCGGAAGATGCAATCCTCCCGCTCCACGCTCATGGGTGCCTTTGCACCGTCCTCACCCACTCGCTTACGCACCTCTCGGCTCTCCCCCGTCATGGCAGATTGGTCGATGCGTAGCTCTCCGCGCACCATGACACCGTCAGCGGGAACGCTTTCACCCGCGCCAAGGCTGACGATGTCCCCGACGACCACCTCGTCCCACGGGATCTCACGGATGCCTTCTCTGCGCAGCACCCGACAGACCCGCCCCGACTCCCGCTCCTGCAGGCGAGTAAAAGCCCGCTCGGAGCCACACTCCGAGAGCGTCGAGATCAGTGTTGCCAGCAGCACCGAGACCGCGATGCCCACCGTTTCCACCCAGTCGCTCCCGCGGATGGTCAACAGCAGGTTGAGTGCCAGTGCCATCAGCAGAATACGGATGACGGGATCCTTCAGATTTCCCAAAAAATAAGAAAGAAAGCTGCGTTGACGCTGCCGTGTCAGACGATTATCTCCGTGTGCAAGTCGCGAGCGCTGTATCTGCGCCTCATCAAGGCCGACAACGGCGCGCACCGTCCGGGCTTGCGATGTTTCCCCTTGCCCTGCGGTCCTCTCGCATAGTCCGTGCACCGCGGGGCGTTCCCTGATCGTCAGCATATTTTCACTCCTTTTTATCTTAACCTTCCGACACTCCTCATCGGGAGCCGTTTTTCATCCCAGTATATGAGTCCCCTCGCTTAAAAATAACGCACAACGCCCTGCTTTTCGGAATTTTTTGCAAAAAAAACTTGTATGATGCCTCGAAAAACGTACAAAAGCCCTTGTAATTTTTTCAGTTTTATTGTATAATAAAGGTAATATGGACGCATCGCATCCATTCGTGCGTCAAAAAACAGGAAAGGATCTCATCTCATGCCCAACCATATCTCATCCGTTTACAAGAAAATCAAAGAAAACATCGCCCGCGTCATCGTCGGTAAGGACGATACCGTGGATATGCTGCTGGTCAGTATGCTCTGTGGCGGTCACATTCTGCTGGAGGACGTTCCCGGCACGGGTAAGACCATGCTGATTAAATCGCTCGCCGCCTCGGTCGGCTGCGACTTCAAGCGTATTCAGTTTACGCCCGACCTGCTCCCCTCCGACATTACGGGCGTCAATTTCTTCAATATGAAAAAATCCGAATTTGAGTTTATCCCCGGTCCCATCTTCGCCAACATCGTCCTTGCCGACGAGATCAACCGTGCAACGCCCAAGACCCAGTCCGGTCTGCTCGAGTGCATGGAGGAGGCTCAAGCCACCATCGACGGCAAGACCTATCCCCTTGCCTCGCCCTTTATGGTCATCGCGACCCAGAACCCCGTTGAGAGCATGGGTACCTTCCCGCTGCCCGAGGCACAGCTGGACCGCTTTTTGATGAAGGGCTCGATGCAGTATCCCACCCATGAGGAGAGTGTCGACATTCTCGCTCGCTTTGACAAGACCAGCCCCCTGACCACGCTGGAGAGCGTCGTCACCGCCGAGGAGATGAAGGAGGCCATCGCCGAGCTGCCGAACATCTACATCTGCCGCGAGCTGATGGGCTACATATCCGCCATCGTGGAAAAGACCCGCGATTATCCTCGCGTGGTATTGGGCGTCAGCCCCCGTGGCGCACTGTCGCTGATGAAGGCCGCCAAGGGCTATGCCGCCATTGCAGGCCGTGACTTCGTTTTGCCCGACGACATCAAGCGTGCAGCTCACCCCGTACTGGAGCACCGCATGGTACTGGAGAACGCACTGCGCATCCGCAAGAACGCTGCCGCGGAGATCATCGACGACATTCTCTCCGGCGTGACCGTTCCCACCGAGGCGGTATTTGAGGCAAGAGACTGATGAAAAATTTTCAAATTCGCACATTGGAGGCGGAGGAGAGTTTTTCGGATCAAATGGCTGCTGTGATGGAGAAGATCTTCGACTTCATCGCCTCGGACGTCTTCCGTGGGATCCTGATCTTTTTGGGCGTTGCGCTGTTTCTGTTTATTCTGGTGCGAATCTATATGCGTCTGCGCACCTCGCACCTTGGAAACATTGAATACGAGCGCACCTTCTCCCGCGACGGCATCTATGAGGGGGAAACGGTCGAGATGATCGAGACCATCCGCAACCGCGGATTCTTTCCGCTGCTGTTTGTGGATGTGGAGTCATATCTCTATCCCTGCTTTGAGATCGAAGAGTACGGCACGGGAAAGACCACGACCATGCCCGTGCTGATCAGCCGGTTCCAGCTGCTGCCCTACGTACAGATCCGCCGCCGTCACCGTCTTCGCTGCACGGCAAGAGGATATTACCAGCTGCAGACCGCATCGATCTACGACCGCGGCGGCGCGGTGCCGCTGCAATCTCCCGCCGAGCTATACGTTTATCCCAAGGTCATCCCCATGAGTCTGTCCCGCCTTGCCGTGGGACGCTTGCAGGGTGAATACACCAGTATGCGCCCCCTGTATTCCGATCCTTTCTCTCTTTCCGGCATCCGTGACTACCGCTTTGGCGACACGGTCTCCCAGATCAACTTCAAGGCAAGCGCCCGCGTGCCGATCTCGGGCAGCAGCGCCTCGCCGCTGAAGGTCAACAACCGCGATTTCTGTGCCTCCCGCCGTCTGATGGTCTATATGGATTTCCATCTCCCCATCGGCACGGTCATGAATCATGAGGAATACACCGCGCGCGCCGAGCGGGGACTCTCCTACTCCTCCGCTCTGATCCGAGATGCGGTATACGCGGGATATGCCGTCGGCTTTGCCGCCAACTGCAAGCTGCTGGACGGCTCGCTTTCGCTGCGTTTCCCCAAAGACAGCAGCGAGGCACACATGATGGAGATCATGCGCGCCATGGCAGCGCTGCTCCCGCAGGACGGTGCATCGTTCAACTCTCTTCTGGAGTACGACATCACCGAGGGTATGTCCGATACCGAGATCGTCATCTTCTGCTACGTCATGAGCGAGGACACGCTGACCCGCGTGGCTGCGCTGGAACAGATGGGCAACTCGGTCAAGGTGGTTCTTCTGACCGCCGAGGATCTGTATGAGGGAGGTGACGCGGTATGATCAAGAATCTTTTGAACGCTCTTCGCCGTATGTGGGGAGAGCTGAGCACCAAGCGGCTGATCATCACCGCGATCTATCTGGTATGCGCGTTGATCTCGGTCTGGTACACACAAACGCACACAGGGCGTGCTCAGCGCGGCATCGGCTTTGTGGCGATGATCGTCTTCATCATTCTGTTCGTCAGCTCCTTTAAGAAACTGTTGAGCGAGGAGATCCAGGATCTGCTGGACGAGATCTCTGAGCGCGTCGGTGCGATCATTTTCTTCCCTGCGGCTTGGTGCATCCGCAAGATCGCCAAGTTCCTTGGCATTGGCAGATGGGCCGGCTGGGGCGAGGATGAGCGGACCTTCTTATGGAAGGATCGCGAGAAAAACGCACATCGCAAAAAGCGTCTCAAAAACGATCAGAAATGGACAGAGCAGCTGGACAACCGCCAGCGCGTTCGTTTCCTTTACATCGAGTACATGATCAAGCGTATCCGCAGCGGCTACAAGCTCAACCGTCAGATGACGCCGGACGAAATTGCCGAGGATCTGGTGCTGGAGGAGGAGGAGAAGGTCATCTTCTCCACTTACGATCAAGCACGGTATGCCAAGAATCCCGAGATCTCCGACAACACGGTCGGCTTGATCATGGCGCTGACCAAACGCCGTCAGGAGATCAGAAAAGACCGATTTGATTGATGCTTGACGACCGAAACGCAACAGATACTTCCCCACCCGCAAGGCACAACGTTTTCGCGGGTGGGGATTTTTATATTGCGCGAACATATTTTCCTATCGCGCATTCATTATCGTTCACTTCTTTGTCCCACGACAGATGAGAATAAAAATGTTATCCTTACATGAATGATCCCTCCATTCATGCATTTTCTTATTGACAGATGCGATGTAATATAGTATAATAATATCGAGCCACTCCCCGCCCATGATCCGCGCTTGATTTTGGTAATTATATACAAATTTCAAGCTGCGAATTTGTGCACCTATACAAACTTCATTCTAAGCACTTGACAAAACAATCTCGTGATGGTATAATATCATCGTTGAAAGAACAATGGTAATTACCGCGTGAGTTTTTCAACATGCGAAGATGTGTTATGTACAGCACATTTTCATTCCGCAAGGGGTTTCAAAATATTTTATAAAGGAGGATTTCATCATGCCTAACCCCGCTATCATCGCCGCCATCGCCGCAGCCGTTGTGCTGGTCATCTTCATCGCCTTCGGCTACCTCAAAGCGCCCCCCGACACCGCCTACATCATTTCAGGTCTGGGCAAAAAGCGCATCCTGATCGGTAAAGCCGGCTGGCGCATCCCGTTCTTCGAGCGCGTCGATAAGCTCTCATTGAGCGTCATGCAGGTGGACGTCAAGACCACCGAGGCCGTTCCCACCAACGAGTTTATCAACGTCTCGGTTGACGGCGTTGCCAACGTCAAGATCTCGTCCGATCCCGAGCTGCTCAAGCGCGCCGCCGAGGCTCTGCTTGGCAAAACCCGCGCCGAAATGGTGACACTGGTCACTCAGGTGCTGGAGGGTAATATGCGCGAGATCGTCGGCTCCGTCGGTCTGAAGGATATGGTCCAGGATCGTCAGGGCGTCGCCAAGAAGATCACCGAGAACGTCGTTCCCGATATGGAAAAGTTGGGTATCGAGGTGGTCAACTTCAACATCCAGAACTTCAAGGATGCCGCCGGCACCATTGAAAACATGGGTATCGACAACGTCGAGCAGATCCGCAAAAACGCCCAGATCGCCAAGGCGAACGCACAGCGCGACATCGCCATCGCAACCTCGCAGGCACAGCAAGAGGCCAACGCCGTCAAGGTCGAGGCGGAGAAGAAGATCGCCGAGCAGGATGCGGCTCTCGCCGTCCAGCAGGCCGACATGAAGGTCCGCTCCGACACCAAGCGCGCCGAGGCAGATGCCGCCTACTCCATTCAGGAGGAAAACCAGCGTAAGGTCATCGAGATCGCCAAGACCAATGCCGACATCGCTCGCCGTGAAAAAGAGGCAGAGCTCAAGGAAAAGGAGATCGCCATCAAGGAGCGCGAGCTGGAGGCTCAGATCAAAAAGCAAGCCGATGCGATCAAGTACCAGACCGAAAAAGAGGCAGAGGCAGAGCTGGTCAAGAGACAAAGAGAGGCCGATGCCCGCCATTACGAGGCTCTCAAGGCCGCCGAGGCAAAGAAGGCCGAGGCAGACGCAATGCGTTACGCCATGGAGCAGGAGGCAGAGGGTATCCGTGCCGTTGGTGTTGCCGAGGCAGAAGCCATCGAGAAAAAGGCAGAGGCCCAAAAGAAGATGGGCGAGGCCTCCGTTCTGGAGATGTACCTCAACGCACTGCCCGAGGTGGTCAAAAATGCGGCATCTCCTCTGGCAAAGACCGACAAGATCGTTATGTACGGCGAGGGCAACTCCACCAAGCTTGTGCGTGACGTCATGAACAGCACCGATCAGATCATGCAGGGTGTCAAGGAGAGCGTCGGCATCGACCTTTCCTCTCTGCTGGCTGGATTCCTCGGCGGCAAGGTTGCCACCGCAGCCCCCGCTGTTGATTCCACCGAGCCCGAGCAGTCCGCAGACGATGAGACCGCTCCGTCGCTCGACGAATAATCCACTCAAAAATGGGACTTGGGGCAATGCTCCAAGTCCTGTTTTTCGGTTTTCATGCTCTTTGAGGGCCCGCACATTCATTCTATTTAACAACAAGGTAGTAGGGGCCCCACATAGAATTTCGTTCTGCTCAGATAGAAAAGAACCGTTAAGGTTTAATTTGAAATTTTTTACAAGTTTTTTGGAGGTGTCGGAACCTTTTGTTCACAAAAGGTTCTGACCCCGCGGAGCGTGGCAGCGCCCCGATTTTTTATCTTTCCACCCCCGCCATCCCCCGCAGCTCCTGCAGTGCCTCGGACAGACCGCCGATGCGGTCGATCAGCCCCTCGCGGACCGCCTCCGCACCCTCGACCACGCTCCCCACGTCGGTAGCAAGCTCATCAGGACACATCATCAGCTCCAAAAAGCGTTTTTCATCCATATGAGAATGTCGAACAACAAAATCGACAATGCGACTCTGCATCTCCGACAGATATCGATACGTCTGCGGTGCACCCAGCACCGTCCCCGACACACGCACCGGGTGGATGGTCATGGTTGCGCTGGGAACGATCAATGATTTTCTCGCCGCCACCGCCAGCGGTACTCCGATCGAATGTCCGCCGCCGAGCACCAGCGATACCGTCGGCGTTTTCATGGACGCGATCATCTCCGCCATGGCAAGTCCTGCCTCCACATCGCCCCCCAGCGTGTGCAAAATCAAAAGCACCCCGCCGACGCTCTCGTCCTGCTCCAGATCGACCAGACGCGGAATAATCTGCTCGTATTTTGTCGCCTTCTGGTTTTCCGGCAGCACATAATGCCCCTCGATCTGCCCAATGATGGGCAGCACGTGGATCGCGCCGTCCGTGCTGACCACCTCCGTACATTTTTGCGTCGTCCCCGTCAATTCGACGGTCTGCTTTTCCTTATCCATGCCGCTCTCCTTTATTTTTTTCCGTATTGGTAAAGAAATGTTGAAAAAAATCGCTTTCGTTCTTTACATTTGCGAAAATTTGTGGTATAATAAACCGAGTATGGAAATTATCGCCCCGGGTGGTATCGATATCCACCGTACGGGACCGCTTTTCCACAAAATCCTATACCCTATTATTCATTCCAAAGAAAGGAAATATACTCATGGAAAACAAAATTCTCGTAGAAACCTCCGCCCGTCACGTTCATCTGACCGCAGAGGCAGTGGAGATCCTGTTCGGCGCAGGACATACACTGACCAACAAAAAAGACCTCTCTCAGCCCGGCCAGTTCGCCTGTGAGGAAAAGGTCACTGTCATCGGCCCCAAGGGCTCTATCAAGGCAAGCGTGCTCGGTCCCACCCGCCCCGCAAATCAGGTAGAGCTTTCGTTTACCGATGCAAGAACGATCGGCGTCGTTCCTCCCATCCGCGAGAGCGGTGACGTAGCCGGCACCCCCGGCTGTGTGCTGGAGGGTCCCTGCGGTAAGATCGAAATCGCCGAGGGCGTCATGGTCGCAAAGCGCCACATCCACTTCCAGACCGAAGAGGCAAAGGCACTGGGCGTTGTTGACAAGCAGATTGTCTCCGTCAAGGTACATACCCCCCGCCCCGTCATCTTTGAGGATGTTGTCTGCCGCGTCAACGACAAGTTCGCGCTGGCAATGCATATCGATACCGACGAATCCAACGCGGCGGCCGCTGCGGGTACCGTCTACGGCGAGATCATCGCCTAATGCCATGAGACGCACATACAAATGGTGTGCTTTGTTTCTGAGCGTCTTGATGCTGATGTGCGCCTGCGGAACCAATGACACACCCCAAACAGACGACACCAATACTCCAAATGAGGAGGATACATCTACCATGCAGGAAGTAACCGCTTTCCCGATCGCCCCCGTTGACGGTACGTTTTCTTATGCGGTCATGCGCCGAGAGGACAGCTCGTCCGCGGAAAGAGACGCGCTGATCGCCATTCGTAACGCCCTGAAAGACGTTTACGGTGCAAGTCCCAAGCCCGAGACCGAGTACGACACCGAGGAGCTGACCGACGAGCAGATCGCTGCCCGCTTTGAGATCCTTGTGGGACAAACGGGTCGCCCCGAGTCCGACGAGGTATATGCGTCGCTTGGTGACAATGAGTACACCGTCTGCGTCAAGGGCCACAAGCTGGTCGTTCTCGGCAAAAACGATACCTTGACAGCATTTGCCGTCAAGGCGTTTGAGCGAATGATCAAGCAGGCCCCCCAAAACATCGTCGGGGATTACGCTTACCTCAAATCCTACATCCCCGGCGCGTATGACGGCTCGTATGATTTTGAGGATCTGGGCTACGAAAAGGTGACCGATGTTCGCTTTGAGGTCCGCAACGGCGAGAACAACGCAGATATCTTTTACATTACCTCCGACAATTATCATTACACCTACGGCTATTATTCCAACAATTCCTGGGTCGACGGTGATATTCTGATCGCTGCCCGCTCGGCACGTGACGACGCTGTCAACTTCGGCCCCGCCGAGCTGGTTGCGCTGGACATCTACAACGAGGAGGCGTGGCTGCTCCCCATCACTGCCAAGGGATATTCCGAATACGTAGTGGACAGCGAGCTGATCTACTATCTGACCGGAAACGACCTGCGCTGCTTTAACCTTTTGACCGGCACCGAGCACACCGTCATCACCATGTCGAGCATGAGTTTCCCCCACATCACGGCAAACGGCAGCCACATCAACGTCTCCCGCCATGTGAACGGACTGGACACGGGCACCGTCATCAACACGCAGACAGGTGAGACCTACGACATCATGGCAGTTCGCTTTGAGGAGCCATATCCCATTGCCAACCACCACATGATCTGCCCCACGGATCCCACCGTCATGTTCTTCTCCCATGAGGGAACAACGACCGACATCCCCGACCGCCTCTGGATCGCCAAGCTCGGCGAGGAGCCTTATAACATTGCTTACCAGACGGTCGATGCCAACGGCAAGCCTTTGGATTGTTTCGGTCACGAATACTGGGCACCCGATGGCGAGGGTCTGTATTTTGTCAAGTATTCCGTCTCCCCCTCTTTCCCGAAGGGTGTTTGCTATGTCAGCCTTGACGACATCGAGAATCCCGAGGTACTCTATTCCAAGTATCCCTACTGGCACGTATCCTGTTCGCCCGACGGGAGATACGTCACCTCCGATACCCAGAGCGGCTCCTACAGCGGCGTCTGCCTGATCGACACCGAGACCGACGAGGAGATCATGGTCTATAAGGCACAGACCTACCGACAAACTCACCCCGGTCACCCGCATCCCTGCTTTAACACCACCAGCACAGCGCTGTGTTTCAACGATCACAACCTTGATAACGGACGCGTTTCCATCGGCGTCTACATTATTTCCGAATAAGCAACCGAAAGGAAGTTTCTCATGAAAGTTTTATTCCAAGGAGACAGCATCACCGATGCCGGTCGCAGCCGTGAAAAACTTGCCGATCTCGGCCCGGGTTATCCCGCTTACGCCGCCGCATTGATGACGGAAATGTTTCCGCAAATTCCCCTTACCTTTGTCAACCGCGGTATCAGCGGTAACCGCACCGAGCACTTGGTACAAAGATTGCAGGCGGATTTCATTGATATCGCCCCCGATCTGATCATCATGATGATCGGCGTCAACGATGTCTGGCATCACTACAGCCACAACATCGAGACCACCGATGAGGCTTTTGAGGCAAATCTTCGCCACGTTCTCAGTGAGATCAAGGCAAAGACAAGCGCAAAGCTGGTCATGATCGAGCCTTATCTGTTGCCCGCTGCCGACAAGGCGCACATGGTCCCCGAGCTGCACGCCAAGATCCGCATTGAGCGTACGCTGGCGCGTGAGTTCGCCGACGCATATATCCCGCTGGACGGTCTGTTTGCCTCTGCCTGCGTGGTCGAGGATTACACCAAATATTCGCCCGACGGCGTACACCCCAACGCAGACGGTGCACGGCTGATCGCCAAGCACGTCATGTCTGCCGTCATCCCCATGCTGGAGAAAAGCATCTCGGTTGAGGATGGCTACACGGAACAGGCAAACTGATCCACATTACAAACACGTTTATCATTGTAAAAAAGGAGATAAAAACAAATGAACGATCAACTCATTTATTCTGCCGAAGTGCAGAACATGTGTACCGTCGCAAAGGGTCCCAAACACGGACCGGCTCCCATTCCCGAGGAGGGAAAATGGGTTCAAGCCAAGGAGATCAGCGACATCTCCGCTTACACACACGGTGTGGGCTGGTGTGCACCCCAGCAGGGTGCCTGCAAGCTGTCCCTGAACGTCAAGAACGGCATCATCGAGGAAGCTCTCGTTGAGACCATCGGATGTTCCGGCATGACGCACTCCGCAGCCATGGCAGCCGAGATCCTTCCCGGCAAGACCGTGCTGGAGGCACTGAACACTGACCTTGTTTGCGATGCGATCAACACCGCCATGCGTGAGTTGTTCCTGCAGATCGTATACGGCCGCAGCCAGTCTGCCTTCTCCGAGGGCGGCTTGGTCATCGGTGCCGGTATGGAGGATCTGGGCAAGGGTGAAAGAAGTATGGTTGGTACGATGTACGGCACGCGCGCCAAGGGCGTCAGATACCTTGAGATGACCGAAGGCTATTGCACCAGAATGGCACTGGACGAGGACGATCAGGTGATCGGCTATGAGTTCGTGTCTCTTGGCAAGATGACCGACTTCATCAAGAAGGGCATGGAGCCGAACGAGGCGTACGAGAAGTCCAAGGGTACTTACGGCAGATTCGCTGACGCTGTCAAGTACATCGATCCCCGCAAGGAATAATCAAAGGAGGTATATCGCAATGGCAAAATTTGAAGGTTATGAAAGACGCGAGGCGAAGATCCTCGACGTATTGAAAGAATATGGTATTTCCTCCATTGATGAATGCAAGGAAATCTGCGATGCCAAGGGCATTGATCCCTACACCATCGTACAGGAGACCCAGCCCATTTGCTTTGAGAATGCAAAGTGGGCATACACCGTCGGCGCAGCCATCGCTATCAAGAAGGGCTGCACCAAGGCTGCCGATGCTGCTGCCGCGATCGGTATCGGTCTGCAGGCATTCTGCATTCCCGGCTCGGTTGCCGAGAACCGCAAGGTCGGTCTTGGCCACGGCAACCTGGGTAAGATGCTGCTCTCCGAGGAGACTGAGTGTTTCTGCTTCCTGGCAGGTCATGAGTCCTTCGCAGCTGCTGAGGGTGCGATCAAGATCGCGCTCAACGCCAACAAGGTTCGTGTCAAGCCCCTGCGTGTCATCCTGAACGGTCTGGGCAAGGACGCTGCTATGATCATTTCCCGTATCAACGGCTTTACCTACGTTGAGACCGAGTTCGATCCTTACACCGAGGAAGTTAAGGTCATCAGCGAAAAGCCCTACTCCAAGGGACCCCGCGCTGACGTCAAGTGCTATGGCTCGGACAACGTCCCCGAGGGGGTTGCTATCATGAAACTGGAGAACGTTGGCGTTTCCATCACCGGTAACTCCACGAACCCCACCCGTTTCCAGCACCCCGTTGCAGGTACCTATAAGAAGTGGTGCCAGGAGAATGGCCGCCAGTACTTCTCCGTCGCATCCGGCGGCGGTACGGGTCGTACGCTGCACCCCGATAACATGGCTGCAGGTCCTTCCAGCTACGGTATGACCGACACCATGGGTCGTATGCACTCCGACGCGCAGTTCGCAGGCTCCTCCTCCGTTCCCGCCCACGTCGAAATGATGGGCCTGATCGGCGCAGGTAACAACCCTATGGTCGGAATGACAGTAGCGGTTGCGGTTGCTATCGAAGAGGCAAGCAAGTAATTAGCTTTGAGGTTT
>JAFTJZ010000022.1 GCA_017456145.1 Clostridia bacterium | reverse complement strand
GCGGTTGCCCATGGACAGCCAGTGTGCCCAGTAGTCACCCATGTCGTAGCCCACGAAGGGACGCATTGCCATAGGATCGCGGCGAACGACACCGACAGCACCTGCAGCAGCAGCGGTTGTCTCGGAGGCCATGATGGAGCCGACGAAGGCACCGTTCTGCCAAGAGGTGGACTGGTAAACCAGCGGAGCGGTCTTGGCGCGGCGGCCGCCGAATACGATTGCGGAGATGGGAACGCCGGCGGGATTTGCAAACTCAGAGGAGATGCAGGGGCAGTTGATTGCCATTGCAGTGAAACGAGAGTTGGGATGTGCACCGCAGGTGGACTTATCCTTCTTGTCGTACTTGGTGCAGTCCCAAGGATTGCCCTTCCAGTCGATCGCGTTGCCGGGCTTGGGAGGATTCTTATCCAGACCTTCCCACCAAACGGTGTTCTCAGCGGTGTTATGAACAACGTTGGTGAAGATGGTGTTCTTCATGCAGGTGTGCAGAGCGTTGGGGTTGGACTGCTCGTTGGTACCGGGAGCGACGCCGAAGAAACCGTTCTCGGGGTTAACAGCCCACAGTCTGCCGTCCTCACCGACGCGCAGCCAAGCAATGTCATCACCGACGCACCAAACCTTGTAGCCCTGCTCCTTGTAGATCGCGGGAGGAATGAGCATTGCGAGGTTGGTCTTACCGCAAGCGGAGGGGAATGCAGCGGTGACGTACTTGGTCTCGCCGTTGGGGTACTCAACGCCAAGGATGAGCATATGCTCAGCCATCCAGCCCTCTTTGCGGCCAAGGTAGGATGCAATACGCAGCGCAAAGCACTTCTTGCCCAGCAGAACGTTTCCGCCGTAGCCGGAGTTGACCGACCAGATGGTGTTCTCCTCGGGGAAGTGAACGATATAGCGGTTCTCCTCATCAATGTCAGCGCGAGCGTGCAGACCCTTGATGTAGTCGTCGCTCTCACCCAGTGCCTCAAGCACGTCGGTGCCGACGCGGGTCATGATGATCATGTTCAGAACGACGTAGATGGAGTCGGTCAGCTCGATGCCGTACTTGGCAAAGGGAGAGCCGACGACAGACATGGAGTAGGGAATGACGTACATGGTACGCCCCTTCATGGAGCCGCGGTAGAGCTTGGAGAGTTTTTCCTTGCACTCGGTGGGATCCATCCAGTTGTTGATGTTACCGGCATCCTCCTTTTTGGAGGTGCAGATGAAGGTTCTGCCCTCGACGCGAGCAACGTCGTTGACGGCGGTGCGGTGCAGGTAGCAGCCGGGCAGCTTTTCCTGGTTGAGCTTGATCATCTCACCGGTGGAGCAAGCCTCCTCGCGCAGTGCCTCAGCCTGTGCCTCGGAGCCGTCGATCCAAACGATCTTATCGGGCTGCGTCATGGCAGCCATTTCGTCGATCCAGCTTAACACGTACTTGTTGTTGGTCATGAAATTTTCTCCTTTTCTATCTTCATTGATATTGGAAACAATATTGGCGATTGACGGCAGGTCAAATCGTTCTCCATCATATATAATACTACAAATAATTAAAAAAAGCAAGAGGTCTTGAAAAAGGTTACAATTCGTTCACATTTTTTGACATTTTGTCAATCAAATCTTGCAAAAACGGCAGTGAAAAGCGGTGTTTGCCGTCATTTTGCGCAAAAAGCAGGGGCGGGAATTGTGCAAGGTGGAGAAAATGAGGTGGGGCACTTGCAATTGTTGATGGTTTGCGCTATAATATTATATACAAGGTAGCGGCGGCGCGTGAGACGCTGCCGCATGAGTGATTTTTTCAAGCAAAGCGATACCGCCCGGGGCTATGGTCTTTGGAGTATCATGCAAAGGAGACGCCGATATGAATGAAAGGCAAAACATCACGCAAGGCGCACAGAACCCGATGGAGCAGGTGGATATCGCGTACGAGCTGGCGAAAAATCGCGGGCGGGCGCAAGGAAACAGGGGAAATCAATTAGGCGCTGCAAGGCACAGCGTTCTGCGAAATCCGAAATCCTATATCAGCTTTATCCTCGCGCTTTTGCTGATCCAGACGCTGCTGTGTGTTCTCTTGTCGGCGGCGGCACTGGATGTCAAAAACACCGAGAGTGAGATTTATGCCAATTATGATTATGATATTTTACTGCGCGAGCTGACACAGCCGCAATATGCTGCGCTGCACAATCTGGAGATGGAGATCCCCGATGAATTTATCGGTACGGAGGTAGTGCCCTACACAGCCTTTCGTTATGAGAAGACCGAAAATGGCGGTTATAACGTCTACATTACCCTGCGCGGCGAGGACGTGGAGCAGGAGGCATCGCAGCTGCAGGAGGCATTTCTCAACACCGTTGCGGCAGTCAACGGCTCCTTGGTGGTCACCTACTCTCCGCGTTACAATTATCCCGCCTATTTGAGCCGCCTGCATACGCAGGCGGGGGTGAGTATCTTTTTGCTGCTTGCTCTTGCGACCTGTCTGTTGGTCATGCTGCAGCGCACGCGGCTCAACCATGAAAAGTATCAATACGGCATCTACATGGCCTTTGGTGCGGGATATCATCAGCTGTTTACCACGGCTGCGGGCGAGCTGCTTTTTATCATTCTGCTGACCACGGTTCCGTCACTGCTGCTGGGCAATCTTGCAACGGCGCTTTTGTGCATCGGAACGGGGAAGGGCTGGTCGTTTTCGTTCTACACGCTGCTCGCGCCGGTTTTAACGGGGGTGATTACTTGGATCTCGGTGCGTTTTCCGGTCAAGCATCTCTCGACGCGAACACCGACCGAGCTGCTCACGGCCAAGGACAACAGCAATCTGGTGTCCTCCCCTCGCCGTTCGCTGCGCATCTTCGGTCGATCCTTCCCCTTTACGTATGAGCTGTTTTCGCTCTGGCGATATCGCCGCTATCTGGCGGGGCTGATGCTCTTTACCATGCTGTTCGCTTCTCTTTGGCTGGGGCTTGTGCGCATTGCCGATTTTAACACGGCAAAGGAAAATACGCCCGCACCCGAATACACCGTAACCTTCAATCCCTCCGTACCGGACGCCGACATCCTCAACACCAACGTGGAGGAGCTGTCCGCTACCATTGAAGAGCTGGACGGTGTGGCGTACTGCAGCTACATCATTCAGCGGCACATTCTTGACAACCGCAGCTTTATGGCGGTGAGCGCAGACGCGGCGCGACGGGCGGGGAGCTACACCGTCCACAGCCGCGACGTGACGGGGAAGGCCCATCCCTACGCCACCACCGCGGTACGGTACGTGGCATACAACGAGGACAGCATTCGTCGGCTGGTCGAGCGCTCGGAGCACATTGAGGGCAACCCGTACGAAGTGCTGACGGACGATCGCAGCGTCATACTCTCCACCGCGCTCAACAACACCCCACGATTTTCCTTTGCTCCGGGAGATACCGTCCTGCTGGCGACCAACCTGATGACGCAGATGACCGAGGTCATGACGGCCAACAATCTGGATCTTTTGCGCATGATGCTTGCCGAGGAGGAATTTCATCTTGAGGAATACACCGTTTGTGCGGTCATTCATGATGAAAGGTCGGATGAGCTTTTGACCTGCGGCGTCAACCATGCGACCTACACGGCGCTGACGGAGCTTCCGGCGTATACCACCTCACTGCAGGTCTATCTGGAGGATGGCACGGACTTTGAGGCAATACGTGTGATCGATGAAGGGGTGCAGAGTGCTGCGGCAAACTATTATTCCACGGCGGTGCTCTCGCACAACGATATGTTCTCCCGTTATCTGGATTCGTTCCGCAATCTGTCCGCGCGGATCATCACGGCGGCGTATTTCCTGCTTGCCATGATGCCTCTGTTCAGCTTTTTCTCCCAGCGGGTGTTTTATGAGAAGAGAGAGCGGGAATGGTTCATCCTCAAGACGCTGGGCGGACAGCGGCGCGAGCGCGGGCTACTGCTGTTGGTATCGGGATTGATCCTGACGGTGGCGAACTTTGTTGCCATGCTGCCGTTGGGGCTGCTTGCCGATTATCTTGCCTTTAAGCTGTGTAATGAATGGCTGCCTGCGGGTGGATTTTTAGCCTCAGCTCTGATGCATTACGAGCTGTCGGCGATCGTGATCCCTGTGCTGCTGTTCTTTGCACTGCTATGCGGCTTTGCACCGTGTCTGATCGAGTACGTACACGTCAGACGCGCCATGAAAAAGGAAGATGAAATCGAAGGTATACTTGCCGCAGAGCGCGCCGAGTATGCTGCCAACCATAAGGAGGACAATGCTGATGTATCCGAGAAAAACTAAACAAGAGAAGGATGCTGCACGTGTAGAGAAACTGCAGCGCATCAATCACGACGCCGATCTTTCCTATGAAATCGATGGGCGACGGGTTCTTCTGGAGACGGTGGACGTGATCAAGCAATACCGTCAATACGATCAGGTGGTGACGGCTGTCAATCGTGCCTCCTTCCGCGTGTTTGAAAATGAATTTGTTGCCATCGTCGGCACCTCCGGCTCGGGAAAGAGCACGCTTTTGCATCTTTGCGCGGGCTTGGATCGCCCCAATGCGGGAGAGATCTATGTGCGCGGCAATAAGCTGGGGGCAATGTCGCCCGATCAGCTGGGACGTTTCCGCGGGACATACATCGGTATGGTGTTCCAGAGCCACCACCTCATTCCGCACTTTACGGCGCTGGAGAACATTCTGGTGCCGACCATGATGTGCCAGAAGGAGGAGCAATCCTATAACGAAACGCTTAAAAAGCTGGTGGCGACGCTGGACATCGGCGACCGCCTGCACCACCTGCCCAGCGAGCTGTCGGGCGGTCAGCAGCAAAGAGTGGCGATCGCGCGCGCGCTGATCAATATGCCGCAGCTGGTATTTGCCGATGAGCCGACGGGCAATCTCGACCGTGAAAACGCAGATGACGTGCTGCAGCTGCTGCTGGAGACCAAGGCGCTGCTCGGTCAGTCGCTGGTCATGGTCACGCATGACCTGACCTTCGCCGCAAAAGCCGACCGCGTCTATAAAATGGAGGCCGGTAAGCTCCGCCCATGGAGACGCTCGCTGGACGGTGAACTGCCGGGGTACGTGGAGAAGGAGTAAATGAATAGAAGGCGGGGGAGAAACTTTTTGCCAAAAAGATGGTCGCAAGCGACCTTCGAGTTTGCTTTGACGGCTGAACGCCCTCATCGCGCAAGCGCGAACAGCAAACATCGTTTCTCCCCCGCACCCCCTCTTCAAAAACTTTTAATCAAAAGGATAGGCGTGCATCGTTACGAAAACAGCCTACCCTTTTTTCTGAGTTTTTTGGAAAGGGGCGCGGGGGAAACCTTTTGTTCACAAAAGGTTTCCCCCGCATACATATATCCCTTCCAATCAGCAGCAGCCCTGAGCCTTCATAGCCTCGGCGACCTTGATAAAGCCGGCGATATTTGCGCCTGCGACCAGGTCGTCGGCCATGCCGTACTCAGCGGCGGCCTTGACGGAGTTATCGAAGATATTCTTCATGATGTCCTTCAGCTTAGCGTCGACCTCATCGGCGGACCAGCTGTAGCGCATGGAGTTCTGGCTCATTTCCAGACCGGATACGGACACGCCGCCCGCGTTGACTGCCTTGGAGGGAGCAACGACCACGCCGTTTGCCTTGAGGTATGCAACCGCCTCATTGGTGGTAGGCATATTGGAGACCTCAACGTAATACTTGACGCCGTTGGCGACGATCTTCTCCGCCTCAGCCATACCGACCTCGTTCTGGGTCGCGCAGGGCATGACAACGTCGACCTTCTGACCCCAAGGCTTTTCACCCTTGAAGAAGGGAACGCCGAACTTGTCTGCGTAATCCTCAACGCGGTTGCGGCAGGATGCGCGCATTTCCAGCATGAAGTTGATCTTTTCCTCGGTAGCAACACCGTTTTCGTCATAGATGTAACCGTCGGGACCGGAGATGGTCACGACCTTGCCGCCCAGCTCATTGATCTTCTGAACGGCGCCCCATGCCACGTTACCGAAACCGGAGATGGCAAAGGTCTTGCCCTTGATATCGTCCTTGAAGTGCTTGAGCATTTCGACGGTGTAGTAAACAGCGCCGTAGCCGGTAGCCTCGGGACGGATCAAGGAGCCGCCGTAGGGGATGCCCTTACCGGTCAGGACGCCGGTGAACTCGTTGGCAAGTCTCTTGTACTGACCAAAGAGATAACCGATCTCACGCGCACCTACACCGATGTCACCTGCGGGAACGTCGGTATCCGCGCCGATATGACGGAACAGCTCGGTCATAAAGCTCTGGCAGAAACGCATGACCTCTGCGTCGGACTTGCCCTGAGGGTCGAAGTCGGAGCCGCCCTTGCCGCCGCCCATGGGGAGGGAGGTCAGGGAGTTCTTGAAGGTCTGCTCAAAGCCGAGGAACTTCATAATGGATGCATTGACAGAGGGGTGGAAACGCAGACCGCCCTTGTAAGGACCGATTGCGCTGTTGAACTGAACGCGGAAACCGCGGTTGACCTGCACCTTGCCCTGGTCATCAACCCACGGAACGCGGAAGGTGATCTGGCGTTCGGGCTCGACCATGCGATCAACCACGCCGGCTGCGACCAGGTCGGGACGGCGATCGATGACAGGTTCGATGGACTCGAAGACCTCGGTGACGGTCTGAATGAACTCAGGCTCGCCGGGGTTGCGCTTTTTAACGGTTTCCAATACACCCAAAAGATATTCGTTTTTCATAAATTTGCCTCCTTGCCGTATTCATGCGGCATTTTTTCGGTGTGTTACGTGCGTGGAGCACTTTACCTTACTATTATATACCAGCGCGTGGTATTTGTCAAGAATTTTTTGCGTTTTTGCAAGATTTTTTTTGAAACTTGCAAATCGGAGGCGCGAGAGGGCAAAATCGCAGGGGTGGGCCCGCGTGAACAAATGGTTCGGCAGGGCAAAAGACGGGCGGAAAGAAGGATGAGATGTCCTTGGATAGCGACACTCGCTTATCCGCGTAACGTGCGCATGGCGTTGCAGATGGCGATGACCGCTACGCCGACGTCGGCGAAGACAGCGAGCCAGAGGTTGGAGATATGGAGCAGGCTTAAAATCAACACCAATGCCTTGACGGCAAGGGCAAAGACGATATTCTGCAGGACAATGCGGCGGGTACGGCGGCAAATGCTCATGGCGACGGGGATCTTTTGCAGAGCATCGTCCATCAGTACCATGTCCGCAGCCTCAATGGCGGCATCCGAGCCCATCGCGCCCATGGCAATGCCGATATCGGCACGAGACAGGACAGGGGCGTCGTTGATGCCGTCGCCCACAAAGGCGACCTTGGCGCGTCCGTCGCGGGCGTGTACTTGCTCGATGACCGCCTCCAGATGGTCAACCTTGTCGGCGGGGAGGCAATCGGAGATAACCTCGTCAAGTCCCAGCGACGCGCCGACCGCCTCGGCTGCCTGCTTTCGGTCACCCGTCAGCATGACCAGACGACGCACGCCGCAACGCTTGAGGGC
Source organism: Clostridia bacterium (assembly GCA_017456145.1). Classification (GTDB taxonomy): domain Bacteria; phylum Bacillota; class Clostridia; order Oscillospirales; family CAG-272; genus SIG644. Next base: position 16,057 of record JAFTJZ010000022.1, on the reverse strand, counting down.
GGTGATGGCATCGGATGCTTCGGGCTTGATCTCGTCGGAGATGGCGAGTGCACCCAGATAGCATCCCTCCCTTGCCGCGTAGATGACCGTTGCGCCGGGCGGGATCGCGCTTTCGTCCGGCAAAGGCAGAGTAACGCCGATGCGCGCCATCAGCCGTGTGTTTCCGACGGCAACCGCGGCGCCGTCAATGTTGGTAAGGATTCCTTCGCCTGAAATTTCCCGAACATCCGTCACACGGGCGGGGTCGGGTGCTTGGGCATAATGTGCCAGCACCGAGCGGGCGATGGGGTGGTCGGAAAATTGCTCCGCATGGGCGCACAGCTCCGACAATTGCTCTTCCGTCACGCCGTCTGCGGGGAGCAGGGCGCTGACGGCGAAGGTGCCGCGGGTCAGTGTGCCGGTCTTGTCAAAGACGATGGTGTCACATTGCGCCAGTGCCTCCAGATACCCCGAGCCCTTGAACAGAACTCCGTGGCGCGCCGCACCGCCGATGCCGCCGAAAAAGGAGAGCGGGACTGAGATGACCAAGGCGCAGGGGCAGGAGACTACGAGAAAGGAGAGTGCCTGCTCGATCCAGGCGATCCACTGCCCGTCAAAGAGAGGCGGGACAATGGCGAGCAGCAGCGCGGCGATGACGACTGCGGGGGTATAGATCCGCGCGAAACGAGTGATGAATGCCTCGCTGCGTGACTTGCGGGCGGCGGTGTTTTCCACCAGCTCCAGAACGCGGGCGACGGTGGAATTTTCAAACGAGCATTCGGCGCGCATTTGCAGCATGCCGCTCTCGTTGATGCAGCCGCTGATGATGTGATCGCCGACCCCTACGTGGCGGGGAACGGATTCGCCCGTCAGTGCGGCGGTATCCAGTGAGGAGGAGCCTGAGGTGACGGTACCATCCAGCGGGATGCGCTCTCCGGGGTGAATGACCAGCAGCTCGCCCACGGCAACCGCGGCGGGGTCGATATCGACGACCACGCCATCTCGCAGGACGTGTGCGATTTCGGGGCGGATATCCATCAACGTGGCGATGGAACGGCGGCTGCGTCCGACGGCGATGGATTGGAACAGCTCGCCGACCTGATAAAACAGCATGACAAACGTCGCCTCGGCATATTCCCCAATCAACAAGGCGCCGATGGTTGCCAGCGCCATGAGGAAGTTTTCGTCCAGCATTTGCCCCTTGGCAACGCCGCGCACGGCCGCGTACAAAATATCATAGCCAATGGTAAGGTATGGAATGAGATAAAGGACGAGCGGCAGATATGCGGCGATGCCCGTCAATCCTTGGATCACAGGCAGAGTACAAATGGCAGCCACAGCAATGAGCAAAAGTGTGGCTATGATGATGCGGATAAGGACTTTTTTTTGTTTTCGTGTCATATCTTTATACCAAGATATCGCAGTCGCTGTCGACCTTGTGGACGGCCTTGATTGCTTTTTTCAGGACGGCATCGAAAACGGCATCATCGGCCTCAATCATTATCTTCTGGGCGAAGAAGTTGACAGAACAGGCGGTCACGCCGTCGATCTTTTGGATGGCGGTTTCCATCTTTGCAGCGCAGTTAGCGCAGTCGAGATTTTCCATTTGGAATGTTTTTTTCATGGTGGTGGTTCCTTTCGTTGGTGGTGATTTTATTTGTGCGAACATATCGTTCTAACAACATTCCTGTTTGCTTATATCCTTCTCTCCGTTCAAATCTTTCTCAATCCTGTAGGGACGTGTGTCTCAACCGTCCGCAGGTTGCGGAAATCCGAACTGAATTTAAGCTGTGCGGGTATATCTTTATTTACTCCCGTACGTGATCCAGCCCTTGCATGAGGATGGTACGGACGTGGTCATCGTCGGGGGAATAATAGATGGTCTTTCCGTCACGGCGTGTGCGGACAAGATGTGCCTGTCGCAGGATGCGCAGCTGGTGAGAGACGGCAGAGAGCGTCATGGAAAGCTCGCTTGCCAGCTCGTTGACGCATTTTTCCCGTTCCAGAAGGGCGTGCAGAAGAGAGACGCGGGTCTTGTCACCGAAGACGCGATACAATGCGGCAACTTCTTCCAGCTCGCGCTCGATGGTTTCGGGATTGTGCGCGCAGGGGCAGGTGTGGATGCTGTCGTGCTGCTCCATGGGAATCTCCTTTCAATTGAAAGATTGTTCAAGTGTTTGTATTATAACACGAACAGGAGGCTTTGTCAAGGGGGAAATTGAAAAAAAAATAAGAAAAATTTGCGCAAGGATCAGAAAACTTCTTGACTTCACGGCGTAATTGTTATATAATATATGCAGTTATGATGAAAACCATCTTCAAAGGAGTTTTGAAAACATGAAAAAGATTCTTTGCATCGGCAGCGTGACCGTGGATATTATGGTCATGCCCGCTTCTACCGTCCCCACCCCCGGCACGCTTCGTGCGGTCGAGTCGGTTTCCACCCACGTCGGCGGCTGTGCCACCAACTGTGCCAACGACCTGGCAAAGCTGGGTGTTCCCGTCTCGATCTCCTGCCTTGTCGGTAAGGATATGATGGGTGATTTTATTCTCAAGGAAATGTCCTCCTACGGCGTTGACTGCAAGGGCATCGTTTTCTCCGACACCGTGGGCACGACGGTTTCTGTTGTTTGCATTCACGAGTCGGGCGAGCGCAGCTTCCTTTACAATCCCGCATCCAGTGCAGCGTTCACCATTGACGATATCTCCGACGAGGTTCTGGCGGACTGTGACATCGTCTTTGTCGGCGGTGCGATGCTACTGACCAGTTTCGACGGCGAGCCGACCCGCAAGCTGATGAAACGAGCACGCGAGATGGGTAAGATCACCGTTCTGGATACCGCTTGGGACTTTGACGATATCTGGCTGCCCAAGATCGAGGCGTGCCTGCCCGAGCTGGATTACTTCATCCCCAGCGTTGAGGAGGCTGCCAAGCTGACCGGCGAAGAGGATCCCGTCAAGATTGCCGAAAAGCTGCACACCATGGGTCCGAAGAACATTGTGGTCAAGGTCGGTAAGCAGGGCGCGCTGGTCTCCCCCGAGGGTGAGGAGATGACGTTGGTTCCCTCTTTCCTTGTAGAAAAGCCTGTTGATACCACGGGTGCGGGTGACTCCTTCTGCTCCGGATTCCTGACGGGTCTGGCAAACGGCTGGGATATGGTCAAGTCCGCCCAGTTCGGTAACGCTGTCGGAGCACACTGCATCCAGGCGATCGGTGCCTCCACAGCCATTCCCACCATGGCCGAGGTTCAGAAGTTCATCGATGAGAGAACGAAGTAATTACATAGAGAGTGAAATGAAAAGAATCTTGCTGGTAGCGGTGGGATTGATGATCTGCCTTGCGAGTATGTTTGCCTGCGGCAAGGCAGACGCAGTGCCCGATGTACCCGAGCAGCCCGGCGAGCAGATGCCGCAGCGCTTGCTCTTTGCCGAAAATGGCGAGGCGAAATTTCAGGTTGTATACGATAAGACCGCCAGCATTTCCGATAAAAATCTTGCTCAGCGCGTGGCCAATGCGTTGAGCCAAGCGACGGGGATTACGTTTGTGCAGAAAGCGGCGGGGGCATACAGCGAGGCAGCCGCCGCAGCCTACGAGATTCTGATCGGCAGTGTGGATCGCCCTGAAGCCGAGGCGGCAATGGGGGAACTGCGCGAGGACGGCGCCTATATCATCCGTGTCAGCGGGCGAAAAATTGTTATCGCCGGCAAAAGTGATGATGCTCGCAAGGCGGCGGTGGAATATTTCATCACGACCTACGTGAATGGGCACACGGACATTGATGCGAAACTGGAATACCGTGGTGTGTGGACTGACCCTACCAAAAACAGCGACGGTACGACCATCCCAAATGCGACCAACAAAACCCAGCGTGTGATATATAAAATCGTGGGACAAGTGGAGCTTTCCATGATGATCTATCGCCCGAATGCAGTCGGCGAGGACGAGAAAACGCCACTTCTGATTGTATTTCCGGGGGGTGGCTGGCGTGCGGCGGACATTTCCTCTTTTGCCGGCTATAACGCCGAGGCAGCCTATCTGAAGGAGCGCGGTTGGACGATCGCTGTGGCGGAATATCGGCTGCGTTCGGATAGTGGGAATACCGACTACCCTGAACTGGCGTCAGACTGCAGCCTTGCGGGCATGATTTCCGATTGCATGGATGCCGTGCGGTATTTGGTGAAGTATGCGGACGTTCTTGGCGTAGATACGGATGCCATTTGCACCGGCGGACACTCGGCGGGCGGGCTGCTGGCGCTGATGACAGCACTGGGCGACCCTAACGATTTTACACAACACTCCAATTTGACCGACTTCACCTTTACCATTGCTGCCGCGACGGCGAAATCCGGCCCCACCGATTGCAATGCGGATGCAATGCGGAAAAGCTACGTTCCGCTGATCTTTCCGAGCGGCTTTACGGCGGACGATCTTACTAAATGCAGCCCGATCAGCTACGTTTCGGCGGATATGTGTCCGGTTTTGATCGGCTACGGCGAGAACGATCAGATTTTCACGCCGAGCAGCCAGTGGGAGGCCTTTGGCGCAAAGTGTGATGCCGCGGGGGCCACGCAATGTCGGCTGATCGCGCAAAAAAACGTTGACCACTCCACCACGACAAACGCGGCAATTACCAATGCGATTCAATCGTTTTTGATGCAGCAGGTTGGGGAATGAAGTGAATACATGAGAAAAGGCACAGCCGCGAGAACGGCTGTGCCGATTTTTTTGAAATATTTGATAGAAATGCTTTACAAATAGCCAAAGTTGTGCTATAATGAAAGCACCACACAAATTGAATAATAGTCTTGTACGGGTATGGGCGAAGTGTACCTTTTTTCCTTATGGTAAAAATGTATGCTCCGTCTTCGTATGCTTTGCCTCATTTCGTGCAAGACCTGCGGATTCAATTTGTGTGGTAGCAATTGGAGCTGCGTTTTTCGGTGCGTGGCTTCGGCTGCGCACTTTTTATTTTGGAAGGAGCAATATGCACAATTATGACAATTGCAACAAAAGATTTCACGCAAAAAGATGAATTGATCGCCAATCTGTACGTGCTGAAAGCGGGATTGGTTCTGATTGGAGGAGAAACCAAAAAAATACGAGACAATACTACACTTATAGAAAGGGAGAATGTGGAGATTCGCGAGAGGGAAGAGCGCATATTAGTCTCGAACGATGACTTGGAATTTTTGATTGATAACAACAAAAAACCATTTGAGGAAGAGATGGAAGAGGCTAAGAAGAAAAGAGACAGCTATTTGCCAGAAGTAGCGCGAGCAGCACATCCGGAGGAATATCAAAAAATCGTTGGAAAAGAGCTTTCTGGAATTTGGAAGGTGTTCAAAAAGGCAAAAGAGGATGAATGGAATAACTACATTGTGCGACGTTACTCCGAATTTGATGATTTTATAAAAGGTAGGTTATCATATTTAGCGGGAGTGGAGGACATGATTCAGGAACAAGAAAGAGACATAAATAAATTTCAAACGGAACTTTCCGAGCATAGGCGTGAAAAAGAAAGATTGACACAAGAGTTGAACAATGAAATTCTCCCCAAATCCACACGACTTGTAAAAAGCATAAAGGAGGCACTTGATACACAATTGCAAAATATTTTAAGTGAAGATGACTGGGAGAATGCGGATCTTTTGATTTTTTACTTGCAAACGGGCCGCGCGGATTCCTTGAAAGAAGCATTGATACTTGCAGATCGTCAGCGTCAAACGGAACAAATCACAAACGCTATACGTTATGCATCGGAACAAATATCAAATCAGTTTCGATCTTCATTTGATCGTTTAGAACGCGTAATCGACAAATGCTGTTTGGATTTGAGCAACCAAATCAATCAAAACCATGTCGAACTTATGGCGGCATCAGCTGCATTCGTGGATTCAATGAATGATACTAAAGAAGTGATAGCGATGAGTGCAGAAGAACTGAGACAAGCAGTTATAGATTCGTCGCAAAAGAACAGCGCTGATCTTATTCAGGAATTAAGATATAATCAACATTATTGGTCATAACCACAAAAGGCACAGCCGCGGGCTGTGCCTTTTTGTAATATCGGGAAGTTGGGGCGCTGCCCCAAGCCCGCGCTCCGCGGGGTCAGAACCTTTTTGAAAAAAGGTTCCGACACCTCCAAAAACTTTAATCTGTGTACGGATAAGCGTTTTTGCCATCATTTGATCAAGTTCTTTGGAGTTCCAAGAACCTTTCTTTCAAGAAAGGTTCTTGGTCGCCGAAGGCATCATTTCAAATCCTCCGTCGTCAGAATTTCGCCGCGGACGGTGATGTTGGACACGCTGCCGCGGATGCCGTTGATGTTCAGTGCTGCCGCACCCTGATAATTAAAGCCGTTCATCAAAAGGACGCTTTCGATCATCATCGCGCAGCCGAACATGGCAGGGCGGACGCCCGTCGGGGTGGGGTCGGTGTAGCGTGTGTAGTTCTCGGAGAGCATACCGACGCGGACAATATCGCGTGCGGCGATTTCCGTCATAATGCGGGCGGTGGAGATCTCTCCCACCTTGAACAGCCCCAGCACGGTGTGCGAATAGGGCGGGTACTTGACGCCGGTCATGTTGGCAAAGACCCCGGTCTGGCTGTATTCGGTGCGCATGCGGGCGAGCAGATTATCTTTGTGCTCCTCGTCCAGACCCTCGACCAAGAGACCCTTGGTGCACCAAAGCGCGCAGCCCGCACTGCGGGTGAGGTTGATCTTGTTGCAATATTGATAGACGTTACCTTGCTCGTCAAAATTCCAGCGATAATACATCTGCATAAGATCCGCATGCTTGTTTTCCCATGCCGCTTTGTCGGCATCCTTGCCCAGAATTTCGGCGATCTTCTGCATATATTCGATATCGATCAGCGCCGAGGTCACAAAATCCGCGTCGGCGGAGTTAACGTCGTTGTGCTCCAGATAGATCCAACGGGGATTTTCAATGCGCCAATCCAGATAGCGACCGATCGCATCGTAAACCCCTTCAAGGCGCGCGGTGTCACCCGTCAGCGTATATAGCAGCCATGCGGTGTGCGCCTTCTCGGAGGGCAGGCTCTCGCCGCCCAGCATACCGTCCTCCCCGACAGCACTCATGATGCCCTCATAAGCGCTCCAAGCAAAGTCAGGCATGACGTAGCCCAGCAGCTGGATCCCGAAAAAGCTCTCCCATGAGGCGCTGTAGGGGGATTTTTCCTCGCCGTATGCCCACATCGACGGCTTGCCGCAGCAGACCTGCGGGTAGGGGAAGTCGATCTCGGGGGCGGCGGGGAGTGTGTTCTGCCCGAGGAAGATCCATGCGATGTAGTACATCTGCTCCACCAGCATGGGACCTACTCCCTTGGTGTCGATCACAGACAGCTCAAAGGTCTCGGGGCGGGGAACACGGCGCAGGTAGCTCTGCCAGTACTCGTCGCGTGCAGCTCGGGCATCGCTTGCAGCATCGTGTCCTTCATCAATGACCAGCGCAGAGACTGCGTGTGACGTGACGTCGGCGGGCGACGTTGCATCGGAGCGGAGCGTCAGTGCAAGGGTGATGACGTCCCCCGCCTTCAGCTCGGAGAAGGTAACGGTCGCGTATGCTGCGCCACGGGCACTCTTCAGAGCACCCACATCCGCCAGCATATCGGTCGCGACCTCATAATAGGAGACCTTTATGTCGCGGTCGGCAGCGACGGCATAGCTGTACCCGCCGCAGTCGGCGGTGATTGCACTTTGGGTGGTGCTGATGCTCTTCGACGCGCCCAGATCCACCGCGACGGTCAGATCGCCGTCCTTTTGGATCTCTATGCGGCGCAGTACGGTGTCGGCATCATAAAAGGTGTCAAAGCCCGAAAGGGCAAGCCCGTCGTCGTACGTTGCGGTAAATTCCAGCGCGGAGGGGAGCCAGGCCGTGGTATATTCGGTTGCCTCTGCGCGGATGGCAGTGACGGTACGAATGTCCATGCGGCTGATCACCAGCTCCTTGTCGTAGCCGATCGAGAAGATTTTAATCACACCCTTGAACGTTCCGCCGCGCCCCAGAGCCGCGGCGAGATTGTAGGTGTAGGTGCCCGTCTTGCTTGTGTCGGCGACAATACTTTCATCGACCTTGCCGTCCTCGCAGAGCTTGAGTGCCCATTGTCCCTCGCAGCTGTCCACCGTGATGGTCAGCACGGGATTTTGATCAAGATCCAGCTCAATGCGCTGTGCCGCGTACTGCCACGGCTCGGCGGCTCCCGCGAGAACGGTCAGGGAAAGATAGCCGTCGTCGGCGTAAAGCTCGGTGTTGCTGCCGCCGCTCTTGGTCCACGCTGCGCTGTCCCAGAGCTCTGCCTCATATTGCATTGCAGCGTCGCCCTCGCCATCCCCCTGCTCATACAGGGTGATCAGGTTTTCCAGCCAGACTCCCGTGCCGCCGGTGGCGTATGGGTCAAGATAACCGATGTTGAGCGGAAGGGAAGGACGGTCGGAATAGTCACTGTGAGTCACGGTCTCGGCACTGTTGAATTGATAGGGGTTGATGACCAGACGAGATTCGGGGATGCTGAGCCAGCGCTGGCTGTCGACCCCGGTCTGCCGCAGACTTTCCAGATCGATATTGGGGACGTTCATATAAGGATCCTCCTGTTGGTTGGTGTTTGGGTCGTCTGTCCCGCTGCTGTCGGGACCGATGGGATCGGGAATGCCGTCATTGCTCGGCGTGCAGGCGGCAAGATTGCCTAAAAACACGGCAAGGATGAGCAAAAGGCATAAAAGGCGGGGCGTATGGTAAGCGTTCATGAAGACCTCCAAGTTATATAATATCGGTGGAGCATTATTTATCCTCTCGCTCCTCATACAGAATCTCATAAAATTTATCATCGGAAGGATTCCGCACGAAAAGAGAACCCGGATGGAGATTGGGAAGATAGACGGTGTCGACTGCGGTGGAGCGCTTGGTATCGGAATCGGTGTGATAGAGATACAGGGTCTCATATTTGGAGAGGTTAAAGGGGGCTTGCATATGGTGCAGGACAACGCTCGGATCGCAGTTCTGGCAGTAGACGATCAGCTCCTGACCCGGCTCCAGCGTGATCACGGGCATGGAAAAACGACGGGGCGCTCCATCGGTGTCGGTCAGTGAATAGCCCAGTGTGCTGACAGCATATGAATTGGGGTTGTAGAGTGTGATGACATCTGCGCCCTCGGCGTAGTTGACCTCCTTAATGCGCAGCTTGCCATCCTCACGCAGCACCAGCTTGACGTCGGTCACGCCATCTATATTGTAAGCGTAGCGGGCGTAAAATACCTCGTCGTAATATTTTTCTCCCTTCATCTCCCAGTGGTCAAATTCGTAGCCCACGGGGCAGATGGGAGTCAGTGTAGTTGCAAAATGGCTGGAATAGATGCCGCTGAAGTCACCGCTGTTTTTCAGCGTATTGACCTGCACGCCGGCGCCGTCGGGAACGTCGACCTGCAGGGTATACAGGGTGCCGAGCATATATACGCTGTCGATATGTCGGTACATGACCTCCGCACGGTTTTGAGCGTAGGTGATGATACGCCCGTAACGACGCTCAAAGGCTGCCATGTCAAAGTTGGCTGCGACGTAGGGGCTGCATTCCAGATACATTTCCAGCACGGGGTACAGGGTGTCGGCAATGTCTTGGACGGTCTTTGCCATGCGATCGGGGTGGAAGGCACCGTTCATCATGTCCAACAGATAGGTGATATACGTCTCTTGGCAATCCTCGCGTTGCATCAGATTGACGAACAATGGGCTGTAGGTATTGTGATCTCTTGGCGTTGGATCGTAATAGCGGGTCAGCGTATTGGTGTTGACATCGTTGGAAAATGCCCAGTCGGTATCGTGTGGGACAAAGTACCACTTGCCGTCCATGCCGTAAACGTCGGAGAAATCCTCGCCCGGGGCAGCAAAGTATTTGAAAACACGATTGTTGTTCTGCGGCCAATCGCCGTTGTCAACGTAGGCCATGGTCGCGTTGAGGCGCAGATAGGAATCGACATCCAAAACGCGGCACAGCAGTGCATAATCGTTGTCGTCGGTCAGATCGAGCGTTTCGCCCCATTGGATCATTTGCCGGTAATCTGCCAAGGGGTCAAAGCCATCGTGCTCGTTGCCGTCGGCAACCTTGTTTCGTTCGGGGCCGTCGAGCACAACAAACTCACCTCGGTAATCGTACATTCCGTATCGGTTCTCAAAATAGTTTTCCTGAAACATTTCATGTACCCAGTACAGTCCGTACATGACACCGTTGACATAGACCACGCAGGGGCGAACGGGCTGGGTGAAGGGAAATCCTTGCTGTGTCATCAGCGTTTGCACCAGCTCGTCTCGCATGAATGCCGTGCCGAAGTCGTTGCCCGCGTTGCGCAGGACCAAGTCCTCAAATCGGTCGATGCGTACGCCTTCGGAATCATACATGGCGCCGAACATGGTCAACGTGTTGAAATCGTCCAGAATTTCGCTGTAGATCGGACGAGCGCGAAAACGCATGGGCTTTTGTACCATGGTGCGGGAGTAGTTGCCGTAAAGGCGCATTCCTGCAGGCATGGTAAAGATGCGGGAGCCGTCGCTTTCAAACATTTGCAGCGTCATTTTGCGCTCCCATTCGATGCCGCGTCCCCACAGATTATTTTGGTGGAAGATCCCTCGCTCCAAGGACCATAGATCCTCTTCGGGTACGTTGATCGAGAAGACCAGCATATTCAGATAGTGGTCGACATTTTCCCCGACAAAGTAGGTGCGGCAGCACAGCTCGGACACCGTGCCGTCGTCATAATATGCGGCGGCGGCAAAGTGATACGCGGTGGGATATTCTCCCGTTGCGGGCAGCTCGATGGGGCGAAGATACCATGTGCCGTTATCGGGTGTGGGATAAGAGCCGTCGGTGGTGAAGTAGATATCACAGTCACGTCTGCCGTTGGTTTCCTTGAGTGTCAGCGTGACGTCATCGGAGAAAAAGGCAGAGGGCTCACTGTCAAGAGAAAAGGTGATGGGGTCGGGATCGGGCAGCACGGTCGGCTCGGGAACGACTGCGGTGCCGTTGAGCTCTGCGAGAACATCCTCATAGCCGCCAAGGAACGCATCCACGCTGATCGGGCTCTCCCGCTCGGGGTCACTTCCCTCAGGCAGAACGCGATCCCATGCGGAGAACCAGAAAAATATCAGCACAAACAGCAACAGGAATACCAATGTGCAGCACAATTCCCTGACGCCAAAGGTAGTGCGTGGTGATTTGGGTGTTGTGTTCATAAATCGTCATCCTTTCAAAAAAGGGTGGGAGGTATTTGGGAGAATCAGATATCGCCCGTGTATTCGACCATCATCACGTGCTCAACGCCTTCAATCGCGCCGATCGTCTTGTCCAGATCGCGCTGACGGAACAGGAAAAAGACGGCAGCGGTGACCTCGGTGGTTTCGCCGGAGACGGTTCTGGAGCGGATGCGGGCATGAGCGGTATGCAGCACGGATTCAACCTGCTCGGCAGCCTTTTCTCTGTAGCGGGTGATGATCAGATGGGTGCGCGCGCGACCGCGGAGCAGCTGCAGAACAATGTAGACCAACGCAAGGAACAGTGTGCCCATCAGAGCAAACAGATACAGACCCGCGCCGCAGGTGATGCCGACAGCGACACTCCAGAACAAAAATCCGACGTCGAGCGGATCCTTGACGGCAGCACGGAAACGGACGATGGACAGCGCACCGACCATGCCCAGCGAGAGCACGATGTTTGCGGAGATGGTCATGATAATGGTGGTGGTGACCAGCGCGGTCATGGCAAGCAGGATGTTGAAGTTGGCGCTGTAGCAGGCGCCGCGGTAGAAGAGGCGGTAGGTCAGCATGATGATCAGGGCGCAGGCGAGCGCAAGGCTCAGGCAAACGACACAATATTCTGCGGTCAGCTCCATTTGGAGGTTGGCTTGCGCCACACTGTCTTTGAAGGTTTGGATCAGGTCAGTAAGAGTCATGTTGGAATCTCCTTTGTTTTTCGTTGCTTTTTTGGGTGCTTGGGCGGCATCACTGCCATTGCTTTCCCGCCATATGGAGCATATCGCGGCAAAGACAATATTTGGAGGCTGCCTGCACGATACCGCCCGTGCGCAGCGCTTGAGCGATATGAGAGGCGATCATCTCGTCATATTTGATCTCAAGGATAACGGCGCCGGGGTAGGGATATTCTGCGGTCGGAAAGACGGGGAGGTCGTTGACCCCTTGCGTCAGCATAGATGCTGCGGTATATCCGGCGCGCAGCTCCTTGTCGAAGGTGATACGGGTGTTGGAGAGGGGGTGGAGATATGCCTCGCGGCGATAGGTGACGGCGACACGAGGGGTAAGGTGTTTGGTTTTACACAAGGCATAAACCTCGCGGGCCAGCGGAGTATTCATATCTGCAAGTGGGGCGGGGTTCCCGTGCAAAAGTGCTTGGTAGGTATCAAGGCTCAATCGCTCGCCCACCTTCTCGATTCGGTCGAGCTTTTTCTCCTTACACTCCAGAGTAATGCGGGAGAGATCGCCGTTATAGATGCGGATGCGGTATTTTTTTCGTGCAGGTGTACCGGACTGCTTTTCTTGGTAGGCGGTTTCGTGCATATCGTCGAAGTAGAGGCTGGAGATGAAATAGCCCTGCGGATCGGTACAATGCGGGTCGGGGGAGAGCATGGCGCGCATTCGAGCAGAGAGAACGAGGTACTGCTCGTAGGCGAGTACGATCTTTTTTTCGTTACGCATAAGGCCTCCTTTCGTTGGGGGTGATTTTATTTGTGCGAGTGGTTCTGACCGTTACTATTGCGGGCTTATCCTTTGGGGCAGGGGCCCAAATAAAGGATGCTGCCCGTTTGTTCGGAACAAAATCGCAAAAATTGAATCGAAAAATGGATAAAGGATTTTGGGGAGATTTTAAGAATCTTCAAAAAGGGTTCTTAAGTCCGCGGAGCGAGAGGCGCGGAATAAAGTGCCCCCGTATCTCTTCCGTTCATCGTCCGTTGCCCGTTTGCAGGATGCCGTCACGGTAGACGGCGAGGAGTCCGCGCAGATCCTCCATACGGGCGAGCATTTCTTTTCCTGCGTCGGTATCGGCAACGAGATGACGGCGAGTCATCATTTCAAAGACAACATCGGTCGTGGCGAGGATATCCTTGTTTTCCTTGATGGCGGCCGTTTTTCCCTCAAACGCGCTATGAGAGACCAGACGCAGCCCGCGTGAGGAATAGATTAAGGTATACCCGGCGATTCCCGTGGTGGTATGATAAGCGCGGCAGAATCCGCCGTCGATGCGGATGTAGCGGCCAGCAGCGCGGATGGGACTCTCGCCCGCCGAGGCGCGCACGGGGACGTGCCCGTTGATGATGTGGGATTCCCTCTCATCCAGATCAAACTCTCTCAGCACGCGGCAAGCGGAATCATAGCTTTCGATCAACTCGTAATATGCGTTTTTATGCTCCTTCCACGTGTTCTGGTCGGCGACGAAATAACGCTCGAAGGTCGTCATTTTACTCCGCCCGAACAACGGGGAGTGCTTGCCGCACCAAAGATAATACATAAAATCCAGTGCATCGGGATCGGCTGTATGGTAGGCGGCGCGTGCCATACGGTCGCAATAGTCCATGTAGCGGCGGCCGGAGCGGTGGTTGCCGTCCATGCAGAGCACCTCCTCAAAACTGCCGTCCGCGTTCATGGGGATGCAGCCGTGAAAGAGCAGGTTGCCGTTATATACCTTATACAGACTGCCCTTGCTGTAGAAAAAGCGGATGTGCTTTTGGAGCAGCGTGCTGTGACGGAAGGCGCGGGCAAGCGACTCCATCAGGCTTTGCTCGGCAGGAGAGAGGGCATATGGGTCGACGGGATCGATGGTGGGGAAGTGATCGTCGTTGAGCGGGTAGGAAACGCCGTCAATGGTAACGGTGTGCTTCTCGTGGTCAATGCGATGGAGCAGCAGCCTGTCCTCCATATCAAGCTCGGGGTGGCGGCGGATGAGCTGCCCCTCCAGCTTGAACATAATGATGGCAATTGCCTTGTGCGCACGGGAGAGGGTTTCCATATTATTTTTTATGTAGTATTTATCCTCGGGATTCCGCGGCATGAACCACGTGCAGCCGGCGTAGGTTTCCTGCGCGTAGCCGATCAGATCGCGCAAGCTGATGCCGTAGGTGTTTTCAATCAGCGAGAGGGTATTGTATTGCAGCGCGGTATTGAGGACGCTGGCGATACAAGCGTGAGAGCCCGCGGCGGCACCCATCCAGACGATATCGTGGTTCCCCCACTGAATATCGACGTGGTAATGCTGCATCAGCATATTCATGACCTTGTCGGCGTGTGGGCCACGGTCATAAATATCGCCCACGACGTGCAGGCAATCGACCGCCATGCGCTTGATCAGGCTGCAAAGCGCCTCAATAAACGCTGCGCCCTGACCGACCTCGATGACGGTGGAGATGATGTGACGATAATATTCCTGCTTGTTGTGTTCCTCGCCGCTGGTGTGGAGCAGCTCGTCGATGATGTCGCAAAAATCGGCGGGCAGCGCCTCGCGCACCTTGGCACGTGTATATTTGGAGGCGACCGAGCGGGCAAGATCGACCAAGCGGTAGAGGGTAAAGCTGTACCATTCCTCGGTGTCCTCGCCGCGGGAGTGCATTTCCTCGATCTTCTCGACAGGGTAATAGATCAGTGTACAGAGGTTACGGCGCTCAGACTCGGCGACGGTGGTGAAGAAGATGCTGTCCACCTTCTCGCGGATGACGCCCGAGCAATTATTGATGATATGAGAAAACGCGTCTGCCTCGCCGTGAATGTCGCTGAGGAAGTGCTCGGTGCCCTTGGGGAGGTTGATGGTGGCATTCAGCGTGGTGATGGCGGCGCTGACGGCGGAGACGGTGGGATATTCATGTGAGAGCAGTGTGTAGATCTTCATCTGTTCGGGGGTATATTCGTCTTTTCTCATTCGTCGGGTTCCTTTCTTGAAATGTGTATCATATTCCATAATAAGTATAACATGGAAATACGGGTTTGTCAACATAAATTTGATCGCAAATGAAAGCGAAAAGAGCAAGGCGCGCGGTGATGAGAAAGAGACTGCGCCAATGACGCAGCCCCTTTCAAATGCCGCTCCCATCATAAGCTTTTTCCACTCGCCAAAATATACATTGCCCCCGCAGGCCTGAGCCTGCGGGGGCGAGAGGTTATTCGGTAACGGCGTCGGGGTTGATCGTGACTTTTCGAACCTTACAAAGAGAAAGGATGGTATCGTAATCGTTCATATACTCTGGAACACGGAGGCCGACATAATGTCCGGTCTCATAAGATACTACCTTTCTGTATTTTGAAGAATAGTATAGATCTGCGGACTTTTGCACGTAGTTGCCCGTGTTTGCGAGCAGCCTCTCCGGAGTGTTGGGGCCGTCACTTGAAATAGGATGAAGGGTCACGCTCATAATGATCATATCGTGGCCATCCAACTGGTAGATATCGAGGTCAATCTGATTTTCGCGCACATAATAATACTGTATCCCGTCGGTAGTCAGCAGTGTGTGATGCAAAGTATATCCCTCATATGCAAAATCCGGAACGTAATAGTAAGTAACCGGTTGTGTTTGCATGACTTGATATTGTGACATTTCGCCCCCCTTACCGGAAAGGACGTGATGAAGTGCGTCTATTGTGTGGAACTTGTCGGGTGAAATGCACATTTCCATGAATGTTTCGTTATCCAAAATGATCGGTTCGGTCGTGCCGCTTTTTTGAGAATGCTCCTCGTCTCCATAAGATTCGTCGGGCAGAGTATCTGTCTGCTGAACATCTGCAGGCTGTATTTCGTCCGATATACTTTGATCATTTTCGCTTGCACAAGCAAACAAACCGAAAGACAGCAGTAAGCAGCTTGCCAAAACAAGAATTGCATTTATTTTTCTCATGTTTCTTATCCTCCTCTCTGCGCCATGATAGCGGTTCGGCAATCTGGACACCACATACCCACATCGCCGGAACCCAATGCACCGGTCGTTCTGCCTTGACATGTCGTGTGAGATGCACACTTATGCATTTACAGTATAACAGATAATGAAAAATTTGTCAATGAACAAAGTGTGAACAT
>JAFTJZ010000057.1 GCA_017456145.1 Clostridia bacterium | reverse complement strand
CCGTTCGATTGGCAAAAGGAATTTGACTCCGAGTATCTTGAAAGCATCAGATATTATTGTCTTGTCATGAGCGAAGGATATATTAAAAGCCATTTTGATGACATAAAAGGATATGCAAGCACCATTGAAGATCGTTTGGATGATGAATGGTGTACGATCGAGAGCGTACTGGCAGACAATGCAGAAATGTTAGCCCTTGCACAAAAGCATGATGTGAACTATATACTCATTGAAGATAAGTACGAAATCAGCATTGATTTATAACATGAAAGTCCAATTTGACAAAGAAGTGTGAAAGTAATTAGCTGCGGAGACAAACGAAATGATAACTGTGAAAGAAGTGGATAAATCCTTCTTTGAATCATATGACAAAGTTGCGATGAATGTAGACGTACATTCAGAATATCGTGTCAAAAGAGTACTATCCAAAATAGATATGTATGCTTATTATTCAGAGCCCGAAATAAAAAACGAAATTCAACTTATATGGTATTTAGATATTTAGACAAACTTGAATTTGACGAACAGTCCGAAAAGAACAACGGAAGGACAAGTATGGCAAAGTATCAGTATATTACATTGAGAGAAAAATCCGACTTGAAGATTTCTGCAGCAGAATGGTTTCACAGCAAGTGGAAAGTTCCTACAGAAGCTTATCTGGAATGTATGTATGCATATTTGCGGAATGAAACGGAATATGGATGGTATCTTTGTTTAGATGGAAATCAAATAATAGGTGGAATGGGTGTAATTGAAAATGATTTTCATGACAGAAAAGATCTGACACCTAATGTATGCGCTGTTTATACAGATGAAAAATATCGGTGTCAGGGAATTGCGGGAAATCTGTTAAATATGGTTGTGGATGACATGAAATCAAAAGGTGTTTCTCCTATTTATCTTGTTACTGATCACATTGGATTTTACGAAAAATATGGATGGGAGTTCTTCTGTATGGTTCAAGGTGATGGCGAGTCCGATATGACAAGAATGTACATTCACAGATAAATTCCAATTTGTCGGAAGTGATCCTTATGATCAAAACAGCAAGCATGGATGATCGGAGGAGAGCACCGCTTTCAAGCACCGCACCCCTTTTTTCGAGAAAAAATTTTCCGCACAAATATGCCGAATCATATGGTTTTTGTCAACAGATTGTGCTATAATTTTAAAAAAAGACCGGGAGGAAGGCAATATGCTGAAAAAGACAGATGCCACGCAGGGTCCTATCATCAAAGCTATTATCACTTTTTCTATTCCCCTGATCCTCGCCACCATCGCGCAAAACCTGTTCGCCATTGCGGACAAGGCGGTGCTCGGCAACATGGCAGGAAATGTGGATGTTGCCGCCATTGGAGCAACGGGATCCATCACGTCGCTGATCATCAACGGCGCGGTGGGGCTTTCCAGCGGCACCACCATTATTCTTGCCCGATATTGGGGACAGCGGAACGAGGAAAAGATCCGTTCCACCGTTGACACTGCCCTTCTGACCGCCGTCGGTCTGGGTGTCATTGTCGCGATCGCGGGATTTTTCTTGACACCCATCTTTTTGACCGCTACCGATTGCCCCGCCGAATGCTACGACGGTGCGATGCTTTATATGCGCATTTACATTTCCGCCGCGCCCATTACCCTGTTTTACAATTACGGCTCCGCCATTCTCCGCACCATCGGAGATACCCAACGACCGCTGATCTACATTCTGACAAGCGGCGTGGTCAATGTCGTGCTCAACGTCATCCTTTGTCTGGTCCTTCCCCAAAAGGTGGCGGCGGTCGCCATTGCTACCGTAGCATCCAAGCTGGTCAGCAGCGTGCTGGTTGCAAGAAGACTGAGCCGTCTGGAGGAGGATTACATCCGGGTGAGCTTCCGCAAGCTGCGCTTTGACCCATCCTCCTTTTTGCGCATTTTCCGATTTGGTATCCCCACGTCCATTTCCGGCTTGATGTTTCCCCTGGCAGGGTTGCAGATCGTCCCGGCGATCAATTCCTATGGCGTTGCCGCCATTGCGGGAAACAGCGCGGCGTCCTCCATCGACTCGATCGCCATGGCATTTACCTCCGGCTTTGGTACCGCCACCTCCACCTTTGTGGGTCAGAATATCGGCGCGCGCAAGGTGGACCGTGTCAAAAAGTCCTTTTGGTACAGCATGGGCTTGAACGTGCTGATCGGCGGATCGGTGGGCTTGATGCTGTTTTTGTGCGGCAGATTTTTGATCGGAATGATCATCGGTCACGACGAGCTGGAAACCATCGACTACGGTATGATCCGTTTGGCACACATCTCGCTGTTCATATTTATTCAAGCGATCAACTCCTCCATCGGCGGTGCCCTGCAAGCCTTTGGCTACGCGGCGCTCCGCAGCATTTCCAATGTGGCGTTCACGTTGGGCTTCCGTATCGTTTGGATGCAGTTCATCTACCCATTGCACAAGTCCTTTGATACGATCATGCTCTGCTTCACCATGTCTTATGTCTTGAACATGCTGTTTTACATCGTCTTTTTTGCGGTGGTCTATTACCGCTACACCAAAAAAGGCATCTGTAAAAAGATATAGCCGGGAAAACGCCAACCCGGCGAGCGTTTCCCCAAAAAGACAATACATCACATAACGCAAAGGACCGAGCTCAAAGTCGAGCCCGGTCCTTGGTTTCATCATCCGGCAGAGAGCCCTCGCTCTCTGCCGTTTTTTGAGGTTTGTGGGATTCTGTATGCATTGGGTGCATTACAGAGCCGCTTGTTGCTTTTCTTTCTTCTTCTTGACGTACCAGTATACGCCGAAGCCACCGCCGCCGAGGACGACGACTGCTACAACGATCCAGATCCAGGTCAGGTTGACATAGTCGGGATCCTCTGCGCCGCATACGGTGCACTCGCCCTTCTCGAAGGTGTGAGGCAGCATGCTTGCCGCGTCGCTGACCGTGTCGGTCGCGTCGCAACGGTCGCACTTGGCGGTCTTGGTGCCGTCTGCCGTGCAGGTCGCGTTACTGTCGGTCTTGTAGGAAGTGAAGCTGTGACCCGTTGCACTGCCCTCGTCGGTCAGCGTGTCGGTCTCGTCACAGTGATCGCACTTCGCCGTCTTGGTGCCGTCGGCGGTGCAGGTCGCGTTGCCGTCGGACGCGTAGTCGGTAAAGCTGTGACCCTTGGCACTGCCCGTGTCGGGCTTGGTGTCGGTCACATCGCAACGGTCGCACTTGGCGGTCTTGGTACCGTCAGCCGTGCAGGTCGCGTTGCTGTCGGACTTGT
>JAFTJZ010000021.1 GCA_017456145.1 Clostridia bacterium | reverse complement strand
TTGCCTGCTTTTTCCTTCTTTTTTCATCTTTTGAATGTTGGATCGTTCCTTTTTTTCCTTATTTCTCATGCTTACTTCCACTCCTTTCCTACTGTGGAACTTACTTTGAGAATTTACGATTTTTTTCAAAAAACTTTTTTCGTGTGAATATTTCTCATTTCCTGTGCATATGTGGAGGGCGGAAACCATCTCAAACGCCGAAGTTTTCCGCCCTCCACTCCTCCCACCTTCCTTGGCTTAGCCAAAGTTCTCCGTTCTCCGCGCCGCCTGACTTCCTTGGCTTGGGTAAGGATTTGTTACACGGCTTTCTTGGTTGAAACTTGATGCGTTGGATTGACTTGACAAACGGCGGTGTATATGATAAAATGGTAGCATAAAATCCGGGAGGGTGACAATGAAAAACACTACATTATGTTATATAGAGAAAGACGGCTGCTATCTGATGCTGCACCGCGTCAAAAAGAAGGTAGACGTCAACAAAGGGAAATGGATCGGCTTTGGCGGGCATTTTGAGGAGGGGGAAAGTCCTGACGAATGTGTCGTACGCGAGGTGCGCGAGGAGACGGGGCTGACGCTGACATCCTATCGCTACCGCGGCATCGTGACCTTCTGCGCGGACAACGCCGAGACCGAGCTGATGCATCTGTTCACCGCCGACGCCTACGAGGGTGAGCTTGCCGACGATTGCAACGAAGGTATCATGGCATGGCAGCCCAAAGAAATACTACCAACCCTACCAATGTGGGAGGGCGACTATGTTTTCCTCGAGCTGTTGCGTCGCGACATCCCCTTTTTCTCGCTCAAATTGCTCTACGTTCACGACCGACTGACCGAGGCAGTGCTCAACGGGCAGCGCCTCCCCTCCGTTATGGATTTCTTGCACGAGGATCACGCGCCTCTCCCTCAGCACGATATTCCACTATTAGAGTTTGATCCGTGCACGACCGCCGTTCTCAACCCCGATCACGAAAAATTGGACCTTCACCTTCCTGAAAAATGTGTTTTCGCCTTCCTTGGCGACGTCATCGACAACTACGCCCAAAGCCACGGTGCGCGCCGGGTTGGCACGTTTACCAGCATGACGCGAGATTATCCGATCTACGTCGTCGAGCATAACGGACAGTCGTTATGTCTTTGCCGCGCTCCCGTGGGTGCTGCGCCCGCGGCGCAGCTGATGGATTGGCTGATCGGCTACGGCGTCAAAAAAATCATCTCCGCCGGCAGCTGTGGTACACTGGAGGAAATTGCCGAGGGTACGTTTTTGATCCCAACCCGCGCTCTGCGTGATGAGGGAACCTCCTACCACTATGCGCCACCTGATCGTTTCATCGACCTGAATCCCGCAGCAACGGACATTTTGCTGCAAATCCTGACAAAGCATGGACTGAAGACCCGCACCGTGACCACCTGGACGACTGACGGCTTTTACCGCGAGACCCCCGCCAAGGTGGCACGTCGCCGCAGCGAGGGCTGCTCGGTAGTCGAAATGGAGTGTGCCGCGCTTGCCGCCTGTGCACAGCTGCGCGACGTGACGTGGGGAATGCTGCTCTACACTGCCGACACACTTGCCGATGCCGAGCATTACGACGAGCGCAGTTGGGGTGGCAACGCAGACGAATGTGCGCTGCAGCTGTGTCTTGATGCGGCAATTGATTTATAAAGGAGAGAAAAGCAATATGTCAAGAACGGAAGAAGTGGAGCTCACCAATATGTGCATGGTCTGCGACGGCAAAGGAAATGTGCTTGTGCAGAACAAGATCAATCACCCCACCTGGCACGGTTGGAATTTCCCGGGCGGCCACGTTGAGGCGGGCGAGTACGTCACCCCCTCCGTCATCCGCGAGATACGCGAGGAAACGGGGCTGATCATCCAAAGTCCCAAGCTTTGCGGCATTAAGGAATTTCACAAAGCCAAGGACGGAAAGCGATACATTGTCTTTCTCTACATCGCGGACAAATTCAGCGGTGAGTTAAAGCCCTCCGGCGAGGGTGAGATCTTTTGGTATCCGCTTGCTGATCTCGCGGCATCCGATCAGTTGATCGGCGGCTTTGCCGAAATGCTCCCCGTGTTTATGGACGCAAGCATCACCGAAATCTATTATCAGAGAACCGATGAAGATTTCAAAACCATTTACTGTTAAGGAGAATATTTATGGAAGAATTTATTTTAACCCGCCCCACAAGTGAATACGCCACACAGCTCATGGAATACAGACAAGAATTTTTAGACGCAGGCGACTCCATGGATGGCTGCGGACCATTGCGCAGATTTGAGAACCCCGCGGAATACATACAGTTGTGCTGCGACTACGAGGATCCGGCAACCGTTCCTGCCCACTTGGTTCCCGCAACACAATTCATTTTTGTACGCAAGAGCGATAACAGGCTCGTGGGTATGTTGCAGGTGCGACATCGTTTCAACGAATATCTTGAAAAATATGCAGGACATATCGGCTATTCCGTCCGTCCGAGCGAACGGCGGCGCGGCTACGCCAAGCAAATGCTGCAGGCGGCCCTTCCCTTCTGCCGCGAGATCGGACTTGATCGGGTGCTGATCTCCTGCATCGACGGCAACATCGGCAGTGAAAAGACCATCCTCGCAAACGGCGGCGTTTACGAATCCACCGTGCATGAGCCCGACAGTAATATCGATCTGAAACGCTTTTGGATCACGCTGAAATGAGGTATTGTCATGAATACCCCTCAAAAAATCCCGATCACTTTTGAATTATTAAACGATTCCAATATTGATCGCGTCCGTGCAATCCAAAGAGAAGACATCAGCGAAGCCTTTGTAGATACCGCCGACACCATTATGGAACTTACACAATACGGACTTGAACATCATTGCAAGGGGCATACCTATGCAATCAAGTGGGAGGATGAATACATCGGCTTAATTTTACTCGGTGAAGCCTTCGAATGGGATACCGATCCCGAAGAAATGCGCGGCGTTCCTTTCTACCGTCTTATGGGCTTTGTAATCGACCGGCGTTACAGGAACCGCGGCATAGGAAGTTATGCCTTAGAAAAAGTGATCGAGATGGTATATGATGATTTCGGCGTGCGTCCGATTGCCCTCGGCGTTCACAAGGACAACGGGAATGCGGCACGATTTTATCTTAACCATGGGTTCAAAAAAACAGAGGTCATGGAAGGAAACGATTACTATTATCTGAGATATCCGAAATGCGAATAGCTTGTCAATGCATGACACACAAAATTGTATGAACACTCTGTGGCAATGTTCATACATCGCCAAAAAATTTCAAAAACCCTCTTAACCGTCTGCGCGTACCAACGACTATATATACGAAGGCGCCTGAAAACGGAAACGGAGAAAAATATGGATGATATAAAACTGGAACAGCTGATTGAAGAAAACATGAAAAGCATATTCGGCTTTGCGCTGACAAGGCTATCCGATGTCCACGAGGCCGAATATCTTACCAGCGACATTCTCTACGCGCTGCTGCGTTCTGCGCAAAATTTGAGGGATGAGACCCGCTTTTACGGTTTTATGTGGAAGATCGCGGAGAACACCTATGCGGAATATCTGCGCAAAAAAGCAAGAAATCAAAAAAGATTTGCCGAGCTGAATGAAAGCATTGCCGATGAATCGGATACCGCGCTGGAAGAAATCATAAAAAAAGAAGAGCTCTGCCTGCTCCGTCGTGAGTTGTCCTTGCTCTCGCGTCAATACCGCGATACTACGGTTTTATATTACATCGAAAAACTCTCCTGCTCCGAAATATCCAAACGCCTTGCCATCAGCACGGAAATGGTCAAATATTATTTATTCCGTGCGAGAAAAATAATCAGAGAGGGTATGAATATGGAACGCTTATTCGGAGAAAAAAGCTACCGCCCCTGTGGCTTTGAAATTGATTTTTGGGGTACCCGTGCAGGAGATGACTACGAATACCGCGACTTTCAGCAGCGAAAGATCAAAGGCAATATTCTTCTTGCCGCCTATTATACACCCGTAACGCTGCAGGAGATCAGCGTCGAGCTTGGCGTGTCACTCCCCTATCTTGAGGACGAGGTCAGATTGCTGCTGGATCGGCAGTATCTTGTCTGCAAGGGCGACAAGTATCTGACCAACATTCCCATCTTCACCGAGGATTGCACGAAAACCATCGACGAAAAGCTCAGAGAGCTCACAGGCAAGACCGCGCAAGACCTGATCGCCACCGCCGACGAGTACAGCAGTCGCTTTGGCAGACGCTTTGCCAATGAAAACCTCATGCGTTGGCAAAAGTTGCTGCTTTGTCTGCATTTCTCGCTGATCGATACCGCGCACGATTTGGAAAAGAATTTCGGCGAGCTGCCGTCTGACGGTCCCTATTCGCTGATCAACGGAGGCGGCGGCAGCGGTGTCATCTGGGGCAGATGCCAATCCATACCGACAGATGACGCTCCGCCCCAGGGCATTCAGGGAATCTATAACGGCACCCCCGCCGCCGACGGCAAGGGCAGCATCATCGCCATGAATTTCAGACAAACACTCAACGCCCAGCACTTCGAAGACCGCATGACTGCTCCCGTGGTCAGCGCCGCGTGCGGTGAATACGCCCATCTCTCCAAGGAGTGGCAAGATCGGCTCGACACCCTCGGCTACACTCGCGCCGGCAAGCCCAACTTTCCCGTGTGGACGCAGGAGGAATACCGTGCGCTTTCCACCGTTCTCCGCGCGCCGATCGACATTGTTGCCGCGCTCCACCGAAGAACTGCTGAAATTGCCGCTACCGTCACCGCCGACCTCGCGCCCACACACATTCGCAAAAGTGCTGCATACGTCGGTGCGCTGGTCTATCAATTCCGCGCGGCTGAGCTTCTGGCCAACGCTCTGTACGATATGAATTGGCTGACAGCCGTCAGCAATGACCAAAAGCCCGCGTTCTGCGTGGTCACCTCATAATCGATCATCCCCAAGGGGGCTGTCTCACTGATGCCAGACAGCCCCTTTTTGTCTTACATCGCCGCAAGCTTTTGCTTGATCGCGATCATGCGCGCGTCGGTCTCAAGAGGCGCAAATAGTGCAGCGTTGTTTGAAAGATACCGCAAATACGTCGTGCCCAGGCTTTCCTCACTGTGGCGGGGTAGCGTTGCCCAATCCGACGTCATGCGATTGACCAGCGGCGAGGTGTGTCGAAGGGGTGCTCGACCGCTCGCCTTCTCAAAATGGCACACCATTTCCTCCAGCTCGTCCAACGCCCGAGGAAAGTTCTCTTCACGAGCACTGTCCAGTGCCATGAAAAAACAAGTGCGCCCCAACTTATCCTCACGCACGCCATAGTCACCGTCGGGAAAGATCAGCGAATACACCTCGCAAAGCGTTTGGCGCATGGCGTGGCGCTCCTTGGGGGTATAGTTCCCCGCGCTCTCGCCCAAGAGATAATTCATGTACAGATACATCTTATCGCACAGCTGAAAGAAATAAGCTTGGCAATGCGTCACCAACGCCTCGCCCTGCAGCGTGTGCAGCAGCAGATCATCGCAAACGGGCATCATCTTCGCATATTCCAGCGCTCGCTCCCGCTGCCCTATGGCAAGATAGGTGTAGCACAGCCCCTTGATGGCACCGTATCGGTGTTCTTCCGCTTGCGCCGACAGCAGCCGCTCCCCCAGCGCAGTGATTTCCTCAAAGGATTCCTTTGCATATCCCTGCTGCAGCACACCCATCAGATAATAGGCAACCGTCTCGTCATTGGGATATTTTTTATGCATCTCACGGCACAGCATCAGCCGCTCCTCCGTTTTTCCCTTGGCATGCAAATGCTCATAATCTGCGACAAAGGCCGCGATCTCCGCCTGCTTTTTGCTCCGCGAATGATCGATTTCCAAAAGCACGTCCGCGCTGACCTCAAAAATGCGCGCCAGCATCGGAATATGCGAAATGTCGGGCGCGGTCTTATCGCACTCCCACTGTGAAACCGCGTTGGTAGATACGCCCAGATATTCGGAGAGCACCTCCTGCGTCATGCCGCGCTCGTGGCGCAGCCGTTTGATGGTAGAACCAATGGACATCATTTGTCTCCTTTTTGCAATTTGAAAATTCAAAAGCGCTTTTGTGCCTTTATTATACCGCATGAGCACCGTAAAGTACACCAAGCAGATGACGACTTTATATCACAGCTGCGCTTTATTTATTCAATCGTCACTACATCCGCCGGTATACAAAAGGGGGTGAATCAAATGCAAAATGCATTAAAACTCCCCCGTCGTTTTTGCTTTGTCACTGAGCACCGCAGTTTTTGCCTGCTTTGCAGGTAAAAACACCAAATCCGCGCGGCAAAAAGCCTGCCTTCGGCTCTTTTGCTCAGGGGCTGCGCCACCGGATGCAGCCCCTTTCCCGTATTCATGGTCGCACTATGATCGGAGCACCGTGCAATTCCCAAATCTCTTTTCATAAGTTTCTCCGATGATACACCTATTTTCAAAAATGCATAAACCAGCTCGTGACCGTTCTTGCCACGCGATACGCGGGCGTTTCCAATACCCGCCGGGCATCCTTGAGCTGCTTGCGGATCTCGATCGCCTGCGGGCAATGTGACTCGCACTTCCCGCATGCCACGCAGTTGGAGGCCGCCGTGGAATTTTTGCGCAGCGCGGTACACATCACATAATCAAACAACGCGGCAAATCTCCCCTCCGAATACCGCCGATTGTACGCCGCAAACGTGCCGGGGATATCTACACCGCGGGGGCAAGGCATACAATAGCCGCAGCCGGTGCAGCCCACCTTCATCTTGGCGTTGATGGCTTTGACGACGTCCTGCAGCATGGCCTCCTCTGCCTCGCCCAGCTCGCCCACCTTCACCGAGGATGCCGTTTCGATATTGTCCTTGACCATCGCATCGGTGTTCATGCCCGACAGCACCACCGTCACCTCCGGCTGGCTCCAGAGCCAGCGGAACGCCCACTGCGCGGGGGTGTGCGGAATGGGGTATTTCTCAAAGATCGCCGTCGCCTCTGCGGGTAGTCGGTTGACCAGCTTGCCTCCGCGCAGCGGTTCCATAATCACGACAGGGAGCCCCTTGTCGTGCGCGTAGTGCAAGCCTCTGCGCCCTGCTTGAGAGTGCTCATCCATGTAATTATACTGGATCTGACAGAAATCCCAGTCGTACGCATCCACCAAGGTACAGAACATATCCGAATTGCCGTGATATGAAAACCCAATCTGTCGAATCTCTCCACTCGCCTTTTTCTGCGCGATCCATTCCTCAATTCCCATGCCCTTCAGACGATTCCAGGTGTCAATGTCGGTCAGCATATGCATCAGATAGTAGTCCACATACTCGGTGCGCAGACGTTTTTTCTCCTCCGCAAACAGTTTATCCAGCGCATCGGCACTCTTGATCAGCGAATGCGGCAGCTTGGTCGCAATGTATACCTGCTCCCGAATCCCGTTCTTTTCCAGAATTTCGCCAAGCGCCGCCTCACTGCCCGGGTACAGATACGCCGTGTCGTAGTAATTCACGCCGCCCAAATAGGCGGTCATGATCTCTCGTTCCGTTTCCTCCATGTCGATCCTACCCAATTTCTGCGGAAAGCGCATACAGCCAAACCCCAAAATGGAGAGTCGGTTGCCGTATCGATCCTCTCTGTAATTCATATCAGTACCTCCGAATTTCGGAACACCTTCGTTCCTTCCAGATTATTCTCTCGGATTCCCATCTTCGTCGAACTTCTTTTTCAGCGCCGCCTCCGTCGGTATAACAGAAACGATCAGGCCGATCACCTGCGCGGTGCAGACGAGTAAACCGACAATGGTCACGATCACCTCACCGCTGCGTACAAAAGGCAGCAGCAACGCAATAGAGCATACCAGCATCACCCAGCCGATACGCCACCAAAGACGCCCGCTATGCTCATGCGCAAATTTCCATGTTTCCATATTCTTCATGGACCGCTCCGTTCTGTACCCATAGAGCGAATTGATCTGCCGTGGACACCGTTTCCACATCATCCGCCCGGCAATGATCATCACCACCGGCACAATCACATCCGTCCCCAGCATCAGCCACCAGAAACACACATTCGTTTCCTCCGTCAATTATCTGTTTTTCTCGTTCGCCCTCATATCTTCCGCGCCAGCTGCAGATCCATGGTGTCGTACACCGTATAGCTGCCGCCGTGCGCATCGATTGCCGGTAATGACCGAAAACGTTTCGTATTCCTGAAACTTTTCCCGCAACAGCGCGGATAACTGCTCGCCGTATTCCACCGCGGTCAATCGGCAGCCCGTTTTGAGCATCGGCGCAGTCGCCTGTCCGCCGCCGCTCCCGACCTCGATCACGCGACTCCCCTCTCCCACCGGAATGTAGTCAAAAATCGCGCGGTACAACGCCTGAGCATATCCCGGGCGCATTTTTTCGTAGGCAGACGCCACCGTATCAAATGTCCACTCCAAGCCCTTCCATGTCGGCATTACTATCCCCTCCTGATCACCTGTTATCTGTCCGAAATCCGCCGCATTTCGCCGCTCACACGCTTGTACTCGCGCTCACGGTTGATGCCCATCTTGTTTTCAATTTCGGCAGCGAGATCGTACCCCAGAATTTCGGATAATCCCATCAGGTAGATCGCAACGTCTGCCAGTTCCTCGCCCAAGTCGTCCTTTTTCTTTCGCCAGGCGTCGTACGCCTCGCCAACCTCACCGTAAAGCAGGCAAAACTCCTTGTTGACATCAGTGACGTTCAAGCCCTTGTCTACCTTGTTTTGATATACCGCTTTTTGCGCTGCTCTTAAGTCCATATCCATCTACATTCCGCCGTCAAAAAATGACAACTGATTTTATAACCTTTTTTTCAGCCAAATATATTCGCTTGTTCGGTGTATTTCGGAAAATCCGTACCGTAGGAACAGCGCAACCGCGGGATTATCAATCGCGATGTCGTCATATAATTCCCTCACGCCATTCTCCTTGGCAGCTTGACACAGCAGTGCCAACGCTTGCCCACCGTAGCCACAGCCACGGTAAGGGGCATAAACAATGACATCGGCAATATAGCACTGCCTTTCCTCGTCAAAACGATATGCCACCTCGCCCAGAAAAGTTTCCTTTTTAATGATATATCGGTAAAATCGCTTGTTTTCATGATTAAGCAGCCACTTGTCGTACCAGTCCGCCCACTTTTCGCTCGGGAACGGAATCGTCCCTCCCCATGCATGGTTGTACGACATGGTGCTCAGATCCCCGAGCAGCTTTTCTCTGAACCACAAATCTTCCGTTTTCGGCAAATATAGCTCTACCATCAAATCTACCTCAAATTCAAGCCCGATCAGTAAAAAACTCATGGTCCACCAAAATCAGACCGGTTTTTTTATAATCAAATCGGACATACATTCGCCTCATTGCATTCAAGTTGATTGCCCAACCAAATTATACCATAAAATCCCATTAAAGTAAATAGGGTGGCAGAGTTTTTTACAAATTGAACCGCCCAATAAACGGGAGGCGAAACGCCTCCCCTACAATGAAACAACACGCCACCCCGTAGGGGAGGGGTAGCCCCTCCCGAAAAATTGCGTCAAACTAACACCAACACCGAAAGTCTGTTCCGCTTGACAAATTGGAATTTGTCGCTCCTTCAATCTGAAAGTTTACGCACTTGTGTAAATTGGGATTTTATTTTAATCCATTTGAAGAAACCCATGAATAAAACATTTCTTTTGGCGGTTTTGTGTATTCATAGCTCATAAGAGAAGGCGTAGTATCTATAATATTTATGGCTTGTTCAAGCACCTCTTTGATTGATTTACCTGCAATATCAATTTCCACTTCGTTAATAAGAGGATTTCGCTTAATGTTTTTCTCGTTCATTTTTTCTTGCAATTCGTAATCTATAAGTCCGTTATTAGGTCGATTTTTCATTTGTTCCTGAATTTGATGCAAATCGCTGCATACAAGTTTTATTGTGATGAAATTAGTCCCTTCAAAAACAACAGGAATATCTGCCGTTCTTAAATCGTCAATATCGGATGCAATTATATTCTTATACCCTAATCTATGAAAACACCTGAGCAGTGCCACTTGATTTTCCCAACAAGTGAGTTCTTCCAATTCTCCCGTCATCGGCTCAGTGCCATCTCTTGATATGAACTCAGGTATCATATACTGTTCTATGCATACTGTTTTATAATGCTCCAGCAATCCGTTACTCAAGGTAGTTTTACCTATCCCACTTGCTCCCGTAATAAATATAAAATCTTTCATCGGTTTACCTCGCCAAATTCAACTTTATCAATTAGTTAGATTATATCATAAAAGCGGCGAAAAGTAAATAGGACGGCTCAATTCTTTACAAATTGAACCGCCCATGAAAACGGGAGGCGAAACGCCTCCCCTACAATGAAACAACACGCCACCCCGTAGGGGAGGGGTAGCCCCTCCCGAAAAATTGCGCCAAACTAACACCAACGCTTAACACTTATTCCGCTCGACAAATGTGAATCTAATTTTCAAACGGTTTATCTTCTTTTGAAAAACCAAATAAATTGAGCAACCGCATTTCCTGCACAAAAAGCCAGCGAGAAACAAGAGAAACCCAGTTGAGTATCATCAACACAAAGCAATACACTCATAAGCCAACAAAACGAGGCTATTGTAAAACAAATCGCAGCGATCAAATGATGTTGTTTCTTTTTTGAAAACGAATCCGCAGTTTCTTTTGTTGCAGTCTGAATGGCAGGAATATCACTGTCACTCTCATAATCATCATTTAGCAGATAATCTGTCGTGACACGGAACAGTTTACTAATCTGCAATACATTTTGTGCATCGGGAAGTGCTGTTCCGTTTTCCCAACGGCTAATTGCTTGCCTTGATACATACAAATTTTCAGCTAAATCTTCTTGCGACCAGCCCTTTGCTTTTCTAAGTATGATTATTTTTTCTGCTATGTTCATGGTAAAATTCTCCTTTTGCTATAATGTCTTTATTATAACAATAATCCCTTCCAAACACCACCACATTAACTTTACAAATCCGCAACAAGTCTTTACATACTGCCAAATTCAAGTTTATCCGTCAGTTTTATTATACTATAAATTTTACCAAAAGTAAATAGGACGGCTCAATTCTTTACAAATTGAACCGCCCTTTGAAAACGAGAGGCATAACGCCTCCCCTACAACGAAACCGCACGCTACCCCGTAGGGGAGGGGGCGCCCCTCCCGAAAAATTGCGCCAAACTAACACCAACACCGAAAGTCTGTTCTGCTCGAAAATTTGAAATTTAGTTATGAATATACTGCACGCCGACATTAGCTGTTGATGTAAAGCCCGCCTTTGAGAAAGTCATTTTATCGTTGACACAATAAACATAGTTTCCATTTCGAGCAAGAATGTAGTAATCATCGGAATATAGACTGCAATACACCTCAAAAATCTTTGAAGCATCTTCGGCGGATAATCCATACACTATGTCAATGAACTCGTTTCCCTTTTGAGCCATAACACGGTCAATGGTTAAATCGGAACCATCAATGGTGGTAAGTGTTGTAATGGTATACCCACTGTTTTCCAGATTTCTAATAAGAACCTCCCGCTTAGGCACAATTTTGTCTGGGTCTGGAACACCATTTGTATTAGCAGATGAACCACACCCAACCATTAGGAAAATAAGCGAAAAAATAAGCACACACAAGAATACTTTTTTCATTGGATAGCCTCCGTCAAATTCAAGTTTATCCATCAGTTTATTATACCATAAATTCTGCCAAAAGTAAATAGGACGGCTCAATTCTTTACAAATTGAACCGCCCTTTGAAAACGGGAGGCATAACGCCTCCCCTACAATGAAATCGCGCGCTATTCCGTAGGGGAGGGGTCTCCCCTCCCGCAAAGCAAAAAGCCCTGCCGTAGCAGAGCTTTTTGTATATAGTTCGCAGAAATAAGAACTTATCTCTTGCTGTTATAATGTAGATGTTTTGTGCCGTTTTGTATCGTTTGAAAAAGTCCTGTAATATAAGGCTTTACACGCATTATTGTATCATATCTTGGTGTAAATTGCAATACCTTTTTGTAATTTTGGACATCAAAAGGACATCAACGGACATCAATCGTTCTGCAATTTCAGGGAAATCAAGTCTGCTACTTTTGCCTTTGAGCTTTTCAGGACATCAGCATAAACATTCGCAGTTGTGGACACATCAGAATGACCGAGCAACTCACTCACGATCTTGAGATCAATACCGCTGTTTATCAAAAGCGTTGCGTTACAATGGCGTAAACTATGCAGAGAAATAAAGTCAAAGTCCGTTCCCTTTACAAAACGCCTGAACTGTGTGTTAAGCCCTGACCTGTCAACATAATTTCCGCTGTCTGTTGTGAATACCATTTCAGGATATTGATACAGACTTCCGAGCCTGCTCAATTTTTCATCATTATATTTCTTTTGCTCGATGAATATTTCAGCCAATATATCCGATAAAGCAATATAACGGTTACTTGTCGCAGTTTTCGGCGGTTGAAGCCAATGTTTACCGCCGACATCTGTCAGGGTGTTTTCAATGTGAATTGTCCTGTTCTCAAAGTCTATATCTTGCCAACGGAGAGCCAAACACTCACCCGATCGCATACCTGTATATAGCAGTACCTTTATGATACGGTTGAACTGTGTGTTATCCTCTACCATTTTTAACAAGGCTTTTGCTTGATTTTCGTCAAGGAAAGGCTTTTTTTCTTTCGGCGTTTGTGCTTTTGGAAGTATAACCGCTTTTGTGCAGGGCGTTTCTTTTATAAAACCTTGCTCCACAGCACGAGCAAACACACTTTGAAGAATTACATAAACTTTCCGACAGGTTGCAGGCTGATAAGTGCGAGTTTTGAAAAACGCCGTAATCTTTGCAGGGGTAAAATCTTTTAGTTTCATATTCCCCAATTCAGGTAGTAAATGGTTTCTTATTTGTCCCTCATAGGTGTAGGCGGTAATCGGTTTCAGCTTGTTTCTTGCATAATTTTCAATATACCATTCAGCCAATTCGGAGAAACGCATATTTTCGTTTAACGAGGACAAACCTCTGCATTTACGCTCAAACTCAATAGCAAATTCCTGTGCGAGCTTTTCAGCCTTTTTCGGTGTGGTGTTTTCAGGCGGTTTATATGTAGTGGTTTTCCTGATCTTCTTTCCGTTCGTATCAAGTCCGAGCGATACCACAATTTGAAATGTGTTTCCACGTTTATTTATCGTTGCCATTTTTCAGCCACTCCCTCTCTTTTTCAACTCTTTCCAAAAAGGACATATAATCAGTTAAGTTTTCAACTGTGGGACGCTCTTTGATTTTGTCTTTGTACACTTCACATTGATTTTGAAAATCAATAATGAAATATGAGTATGTGCCTTTTTCTGCAAGCTGTATTTTGGTTTCAATGCGGTTTTTAACTCTTGTGCATTGCTGAATTATATTCCGTACTGCCTGTTCACAACTCAAATGCGAGTAATCGGGAACAGGGCTATTTCTTTTACAGTATTTTGTGTTGCTGTCTTTTCTGTTACTGCTTTTGAAAAACCACTTTCCGCAATGCTGACATTGTGCAAATTTATATCCATTTTCTAACGCAAAATGAACGCTTGAAAAAATAATATCTTCTATTGATTGACTTTCATACACATACCAAATATCTGTTATATCGCTGTCCACACTCAAACGCTGTCCGCTTTTGGTGGTAAGCGTTCTGTTAAAGTGTATTCCTTTACTGTTAGCGAAACGCTCCAAAAAATCAAGGCTGAAATTATTGTACGAAAGATATTCAATATAATCGAATTTTGCTTTATGCAGTTGTGCGGTTTTGAGTTGATTTATTCCACTTTCGGTTAGACCGTGAAACAGATCTGAAATCAATTCAAATATTTTGTCTGTATCCGTAAAGGATTTATCTGTGTATGTGAGAAAATCCCCAAAGAAGAAACGAAAATCGGGGCGAATGTGCCCTTTTTCAACATCCCAATCATCAGGAATAATTCTTCCTGTTTTTTCGTTATACCCGTAGAATGTTCTTGTACTATCGCTCATTTCTTCGTATAACTCATATTTAATATCTAAAATGATATGAAATTCTGTTTTTTGCTTTGAATAATGTGCACGAAATCTGTGTAGCATATATTATCACCTCAAAATGTTTCCTTTCATCATATATTATAACACAACATTTTTACAATGTCAATAGTAATTGTTTTAGTTTATAATTAAGTTACAAAAGGAAGTGCACAGCCTTTGATTTTATGAAAGGAATTAAAAATATGTACAATTTAGATGTAAGAATGTTGATTAAGAAAAACCGCCTCTGTCATTATGAGGTTGCAAAAGAAATCGGAATATCTGAATTTACCTTTTGTAAGTGGTTGAGAGAGGAACTGTCCGAGGACAAGAAAAAACTTGTTTTCTCCGCTATTGATCGAATTGTGCGAGGTGAGGCTAATGCTTGATACTACCCCTCATTTTTTGACTATA
This sequence comes from Clostridia bacterium, assembly GCA_017456145.1. GTDB lineage: Bacteria > Bacillota > Clostridia > Oscillospirales > CAG-272 > SIG644. Next base: position 28,615 of record JAFTJZ010000021.1, on the reverse strand, counting down.
AGAGAAACGGCGAAAACAGGAATACTCTCCGAGCACGCTTTGAGGTTGCTCCAAAAGCAAGGGAAAATCCCTCATATAATGTGCGGAAACAAATGCTTGATTAACTATCCCCTTTTGGTTGAACAACTCACAGAGGAAAGCAAAAAGGCGGTGAGAAATGTTTGACTGACTTGAAATCTCAAAGTGTGTGGATATGTTGGCAATATGAAACCGACAAAGACGGCAGACCGACAAAGATACCATACAATGCCAAAACAGGCGGTAAGGCTATGAGCAATAATCGGCAGAGTTGGAGCGATTATCAGACGGCATTTTCAGCCTGTAAAAAGTATGACGGTATGGGCTTTATGTTTGCAGACGGTATCTGTGGAATTGACATTGACGGAGCGGACGGACACACAAAGTCAAACCCTCTCCAAAATGAGATACTGCAACTCTTTGAGGGGACATATATCGAACGATCTCCGAGCGGAAGCGGTTTTCATATCCTGTTCAGGTGTGATATGTCAAGAATACCAAAGACCACAGACAAGGACGGCAAAACCAAACTTGACACACGGTATTATCAAAAAAATAAAAGTAATGAGCTTGAATGTTATTTCAGCGGATTGACAAATAGATACTTCACATATACAGGTGATCGAGTATCTGACACCGAGAATATAACGGACAAGACAGAGGAAGTTTTATATTTCCTTGAAAAATATATGTATAAAGGCGGTAAACGATTGAGCGAAAATATCATTGACATAGCACGAAAAGCAAAGAACGGCACAAAGTTTATTGCTCTTTATGACAGGGGCGATATATCGGCGTATAACAACGATGAAAGCTCCGCAGATATAGCCCTTTGTAATATGCTTGCATTTTATTTGCAGGGCGATATAAACGCCATTGACACAGCTTTTCGGGGTAGTGCTTTATACCGTCAGAAATGGGAACGGACAGACTACCGAGAAGCCACAATTTCAAACGCTATTGCTCTGTGTGGGGGCGAGTATTACAAAGGCAGAGGCAGACCACGCAAAGAGCCTCAAAAAGACGATACAGACGATTTATTTACACCCGAAGTATTATCCGACTACCTGACCGAAAACGGCGTTACAGTAAGGCTGAACGATGTTACACAGAGCATTGATATTGAGGGTATGCAAGGCGAAAGTCAAGAGCGTTTGCACTCCAATATATCAGCCATTCTGTATAGTGAATTACAGGGCAATTTCAAGCGGTGCAATATACAAATCATATCCGCATACCTTGATATAATTGCAAGCCGTAACAGATACAATCCTGTGATTGAACTGCTGAACTCATACGAATATGACGGCAGGGACTATCTTTCGGAATTGTATTCTATTCTGCATATTGCCGATAATGACGAATTGAGCCGTACACTTATAAAAAAATGGTTATGGCAAAGTATCTCCCTGTTACATAACGATGAAACAGAGCCATTCGGAGCGGACGGCGTTCTCGTAATCACAGGCAGACAAGGAATAGGCAAAACCTCTCTTTTCCGAAAGTTAGCACTAAAACCGCAATTTTTCAAAGAGGGCGTTTGTGTGGATTTTCGTGATAAAGATACGTACATTCGAGCCTTGTCCTGTTGGATAGCGGAAATGGGAGAAATCGAAAGCACGTTCAGAAGCGATATTGAACGCCTGAAAGCGTTTATCACAAATTCTGTTGACGAGTATCGCCGTCCATACGGCAGGGATAATATCCGAGCTTTAAGACGGACAAGCCTTTGCGGTACTTGTAATAGTGATGAATTTCTTTTAGATCGGACAGGAAATCGCCGTTTTCTCACCGTTCAGATCGACAAAATAGACCTTGACCGTTTACGAGATTTTAACGCTGTTATGCTGTGGAAGCAGATCGAGCAAATGGCGTTGAATGATATTCAGGGATTTAGATTGACACAGGCTGAACAAAAGCAACTTGCAGAGAGAAACGCCAATCACGAAAAGAAACTCAAAGGCGAAAATGAAATCGAGGACATTCTCAATCAATCTGATAACGCCAAATATTCGATACAATGGCAAACGATGACCGTTACCGATTTTAAGCAATTATACGCCGATGAACTCCGAGCATATTCGGCAGCACAAATCGGAAAAGTGCTTGATAAAATGGGCTATAATGCAGAAATCCGAAAAGTTGACGGTAAAACTCAAAGATTGAGAGTGTTACCAAAACGCAATTATAATTTTGTCCATCATTTTTAACATACGGTTGCAAGGTTACAAGCGTTACAGCAACCCCCTATGGAGCATCTACAAAAAATAAAATAATATATTTTTGGTTTTATTCTCTATGGGAATATTTGTAACTCTTGTAGCCTCTGTAACCGACAGAAAGGTGAAACGATGACTATTCTATCACAAGAGAAAATATGCACGCATAAGGGCTGTATAGTGTGGTTGCAAAGAATACAAGACTATTCACCGCCTGATTATGCTGAATGGTGCGTACAGTTTGCAGGCAACGGACATTATTTCCCTGAATACAATGAAGCCGTTGACTATATCCGCAAACGAAAATTTTTGAACAATAAACAAATTGAAATGTTAGCGAGGTGAGAAAAATGACCGATTATAATGCAATGTTGATTGATTTACTTAACGAGAAAATTCAGCGTTTGGAACATCAAAAGGACGAATATCGAAAGGAAGTCAATCGCCTGAAAAAGCAAATCAAAAAAATGCAGAAATCCGAAAGCGAGGGCGAATAAATGACCGATATTAACAAAAATCTGAAACGCCTGAAAAGTGTACAAACAGTTGCTTTTCTCTTGCTTGTTTCTGTCTGTTTACTGTCCTTTGTGGGCTGTAATAACGAGGCAAAGACATTATATCAAAGTGATAGCGTTCTAATCGTCCGAGAGGGCGTAATAACTACCGTCTATGACCTTGAAGCAGAACAGGAATACACTTTCCGATCTGTCCGTGTAAAGCGTTCAGAGGGCGTTTCAGAGCCTCATACTGCCATTGATACGGAAACAATCAAAATAGAGATTATTCCGTCAGGCTTGCGAGTGTATGACAAAACAGCAGGTAAAATCTTTACATATCAGCGAAAAATCGCACAAAATAAGGGGTGATTTAATGGAATTGAAACCGAAAGACGAACACATATTGACCGCCTTGTTATCGTGTGGAAGCATAGCAGAAGCCGAGAAAATTTCAGGCGTAAGCCGTACCACGATTTACAACAGGCTTGCAGATGAAACATTCAAGGCAGAATATGACCGCAGGCGTTCTCTTGTTTTGAATGAAGCCTGTACCACGTTACAAGCAACATTGACAAAGGCAGTTGACACGATCAGGGGCATTATGGAAGATACCGACACCGCTCCACAGGTGCGATTAAACGCCTCTGCCCTGATACTGCAAAATTGCTTGAAGTACACCGAGCAGATCGACATTCTTTCAAGGATTGAAGAACTTGAAAAGAGTGTGAATAATTGAGAGGTGATACACTATGTCAATGATTGATAGATTGATAAAACTTGATGAATATTTGCAAGCCAATCCCGAAAGCAGATATATAATCAAGGACAAGCAAGGTGCACAAAAGATATTGACCGCCGAGCAACTTTTGGAACACGCCACCAATGGCAATATATCGTATTTATCTTATGGAAGCGGTAATTTTATAGGGCAGATCGCAAAGGAACTTTGCAAAGACAAAGACGGTAACTACACCGCAAAAATTTTTGAAGCTGGAGGCTATTAAAATGAATGAGAAAAGAATTTATTTGACCGATTATATCAACAGAATGAGAAACGCATACAGACAAGCACGTGCAGGCTTTGAGATTTACGCAAATGCTCTTGTCAAGGAACGTGAAAAGTGGAACAAGGAACAGCAGAGAGGGTGGAGAAATCCCAACGAAAGACAGGAAGCATATATCAAGAATGAGCAAACGCAAAGGGACTTGAAAAACCGCCTTGATAGTGTGGTAAGAGAAGCAAAGGCAGAATTTGCCGAAATCCTTAACGAAGCAAACAGCGTATTTGACAGACATTTCAGGGCTACCCCTGAACAGATTGACGAAAAGGGGCTTGCTCTGATTAACAGCGGAGCGTTAAGCAACAGGGATTTAATGGCACTTGCTGACGAATATCCCGAAAATTATACAATGCGTAAGCTGATAGGAGCAAAACTCATTGAAGTAGGCGAAAAGCAGGGATATAGAGAAATGGCAGACAAAGGCAGAACTATGCAATTTGTTCCCAATGCTCATAGTCAAGCCCTTGAAGCAGTTATCAAATGGGGAGAATATGCGTTAAGACCTGATGAAATTGAATTGTCCGCTGTGTTTGATAAGCAGTTTATGGACAGGACAGACGAAATTATAGCAAAGGTAGAGGGCTATTCTATCCCTGATACAAGCAATGAGTAAGACGGTTAAAAACAGGCTGATTGAGGTTGAAAAAAGGATAGTACACGATGAGGCAATAGAAAAGGCACATCAAGAATTTTTGGACTATATTCAATACCTGATAGATCACCCACAGCCAAACAGAAATATACACGATTTTGAAAGCGAGGACTAAATGGCAAAGGATATTTTGAAACGCCTTGAAGCGTTAGAAAATGATGAGGTAATCGAAATCGAAGATATTTCAATGTATGAAAGAGAAATTTTCGGAGAGGAAACAATAGCAGATGACGAACAGCATAATTCAAAGGCTGAAAAGGCTTGAAGAAATTTCACCTGATAGGCTTGTCATTCTCGCAAACTTTGACGGTGTGGAAAAGGAATGTTCTGTTGACGAGCTTGAAGCAAATCCAAACGCTTGCTTTGTCCGAGTGGTAAGCGGAAACAGCCTTGACGATGTGCAAAGAATATTAAACAGAATTGAGGCGATAGCTTATGCAGAAGAAAATCTATGAAAGACTTTCCGATCTTGAAAAAGAGATGTACCGTGATGTGTGGGCAGATGTTACATACAATGACGGCACACAAAAGCGTATCAAGATGTTAGATGTTTTGAGCCTGTACACAAACGGCGGTACACCGCCACAGATAGCAGATGTATCATTTATCGGTAATACATCTAATCAAGGGATATTGCCTGACCTTGTAAAATATCTGATTGAAACTAACCGATAAAAGCAAAAAGGCGGTTGAGGATTTTACACCTTAACCGCTGATTTTTTATAATTTTTTAGCGTTCGGACATCAAACGGACATCAAAACAGAAACGCCGTTCTGCGAAATCTCGTAAAAACGGCGTTTTTCTCTGTTTTTCTCTTGTTTTCTCGTTTTTTGATAATATTGTAATTATCTCTTGCTGAACTGGGGTGCACGACGTGCTGCCTTCAGACCGTACTTCTTTCTCTCCTTCATACGAGGATCGCGGGTCAGGAAACCTGCGGCCTTCAGAGCGGGCTTGTTTGCCTCGTCAGCAGCGACGAGTGCGCGGGACAGACCGTGGCGGATCGCGCCTGCCTGACCGGAGAAACCACCGCCGTTGACGCGAGCGATGATGTCAAACTTACCCTCCGTGCCGGTGGTAGCAAAGGGCTGATTGACGATGAGCTTCAGAGTCTCAAGACCGAAGTACTCGTCAATATCACGACCATTAATGGTGACCACGCCCGTACCGGGAACGATGCGAACGCGAGCGACAGACTTCTTTCTTCTGCCGGTTCCGTAAAAATAGGGTTTTGCGCTGGTATACATTGATATTATCCTCCCTTTCCTAAATTACATCTCGTAAGCAACGGGCTTTTGTGCCTCGTGCTTATGAGCGGCACCTGCGTAAACCTTCAGACGGGTTGCAGCAGCGGCACCGATCTTATTGTGGGGGATCATACCCTTCACGGCCAGCTCCATCGCCATCTCGGGCTTGGTTGCCATCAGGGTCTTGTACTGAACAGACTTCAGACCGCCGATGTAGCCGGAATGATGATGGTAATACTTGTCCTCCAGCTTGTTGCCGGTGAGGACAGCCTTTTCAGCGTTGATGATGATAACGAAATGACCGCAGTCAACATGGGGGGTGAACTCGGGGTCGTTCTTACCGCGCAAAAGCGTGGCAGCAACGGCAGCGACACGGCCCATGGGCTTGCCTGCAGCATCCAGAACGTACCACTTGCGGACTACGTTCTCTTTTTTCTGCATGAAAGTAGACATGTTGTGTTTTCCTCCGAAAAAAAGTTTGTGATTTATCAGACCGACATATTATACCACCCGTTTGCGGTTTTGTCAATAGGTTTTTGAAAAAAAGTTGGATAAATTTTCGATTATTTTGATTTAGGTGATCAAATGCTCGCAAATGCTCTTAAAATCGCGTGTTTTCGGGGTGTTTTCGTAGGGGTGAGGTGTTTTTTCATGCGGTGAAAATTATATAGATAGCAAGTTATTCTCGAATTCAACTGTTTTCGCGGGGGACAGAACCAACTCAAACGCCGTAGTTTCTGTCCCCCGCCTCCCCCTGACTCCGTGGCTGGCGACCGACAAGCTCGTAAGCAATACGCTTTATGTGGGGAACTCTTTGTCAATCATTTGGGGCAGGGGCCCCAAATGGACGATGCTGTCCGTTTATTCAAAACCGATCCGCTAAAAATCCAGCCAATAAATTTCCCAAAAGTTTTTTGAAGGGGGTTCGGGGGAAACTTTTTTTCAAAAAAGTTTCCCCCGTAAAATCACAGCATCTTCTTCAAGAACTGCCCCGTATAGGAGTTCGGGTTCTGCGCGACCTGTTCGGGAGTACCGGTTGCGACCACAGTGCCGCCGCCGTCCCCGCCCTCGGGGCCGAGGTCGATGATATAGTCCGCCGTCTTGATGACATCCAGGTTGTGCTCGATGATCAGTACCGAGTTGCCGTTCTCGCAAAGTCGTTGCAGAACCTCGAGCAGCTTTGCCACGTCGGCGGAGTGCAGCCCCGTCGTCGGCTCGTCCAGAACGTAGATGGTTTTTCCGGTCGGTCGGCGGGACAGCTCGGTCGCCAGCTTGACGCGCTGCGCCTCTCCGCCGGAGAGCGTCGTTGAGGATTGTCCGATCTTGATGTACCCCAGCCCCACGTCGTAGAGCGTCTGCAGCTTGCGCTTGAGCTTGGGCAGCCCGTCAAAGAAGGTCAAGCCCTCCTCCACCGTCATCTCCAGCACGTCGTAAATATTCTTTCCCTTGTACTTGCACTCCAGCGTATCATGATTATATCGTTTGCCGTGACACACATCACACTTAACGTAAACGTCGGGTAAAAAGTGCATCTCAATGCATTTAACACCGTCACCCTCACACGTCTCGCAGCGCCCACCCTTGACATTGAAGGAAAAGCGCCCCGCACCGTAGCCGCGCATCTTAGCGTCCGGCGTTGCGGCAAACAGCTCACGGATGTCGTTGAACAGACCTGTGTAGGTCGCAGGATTGGAGCGCGGCGTCCGTCCGATGGGACTTTGATCGATGGCAATGATCTTGTCCAGATGCTCCACACCTTCAATGCTGTCACAATCACCGGGATAGGTCAGCGCACCATTGAGCTTGGACGCCAGCGCAGGATAAAGAATCCCGTTGACCAGCGACGACTTGCCCGACCCGGAGACTCCGCTCACGCAAACGAAACAGCCCAGCGGAATGTCCACCGTCAGATTTTTCAGATTATTCTGCCGCGCACCAACCACGCGCAGCATCTTACCGTTCCCCGCGCGCCGATCAGTGGGCACCTCGATCCGCTTGCGCCCCGAAAGATAGTCGCCCGTCAGCGAATCGGTATTTTGCATGACCTCCTCGGGTGTGCCTTGCGCGATCACCTGCCCACCGTGAATACCCGCACCGGGGCCGATATCCACAATATAATCCGCTGCGCGCATGGTGTCCTCGTCATGCTCGACCACGATGACCGTGTTTCCAAGATCACGCAGCCCGTGAAGTGTGTTGATCAGCTTGGTGTTGTCCCGCTGATGCAGGCCGATGGACGGCTCGTCCAGAATGTAAAGCACCCCCATCAGTGTCGAGCCGATCTGGGTCGCCAGACGAATGCGCTGTGCCTCGCCGCCCGACAGCGTCCCCGCCTTGCGGGAAAGCGTCAGATATTCCAAGCCCACGCTGCGCAAGAAATTCAAGCGGGAGCGAACCTCCTTTAAGATCGCCTCGGCAATCGCCGCCTCGGTCTCGGTCAGCGTCAGCTTTTCAACGAAATCCAGCGCCTGCAGCACCGACATATCGCAAAATTCAGAAATGCTCTTACCTCCCACCGTCACGGCAAGCGTCATGGGCGAAAGCCTCTTGCCGCGGCATGAGGGACAGGGCGCATCCTCGGCAAACTGCTGATAATAATCCGCGTTAAACCCCCCCGCCATGCGAGATTGGATCATGGGGATCAGGCCGTCAAAGCGTACGTTTTTCTGATGATGCCCTTCCCCGCCGAAATAGCGGTGAATATCGTAGGTGCGGTCTCCCGTCCCCCAGAGCAGCGTCTGCATGGCATCCTTGGAAAAGTCCTTGATGGGCGTGTCCAGCGTAAAGCCTGCCACCTTGCCAACCGCCTCAAACAGCGGGCCGTTCCAGCTCTCCTCCTCCAAGGATTTGAACCCGTTGACGGCAATGGCTCCATCGTGCAGCGAACGCTCGGGATAAGGTAATACCTTTTTGACCGAGATGACCTGCATATCGCCAATGCCCGCACACTTGGGGCAAGCACCCGTGGGGTTGTTAAAGGAAAACATTCTCGGCTCCAGCTCGCCCACCGAAATGCCGTGCTCCTCGCAGGCGTAGGATTGGGAAAATTCCATGCGCTCGCCCTCGCCGCCGTCGCGCGGCACCGTCACCACCAAAAGATGCCCGTCTGCCAGACGCAGCGCCGTCTCTACCGAGTCGGAAAGACGCGAGCGCATATCCTCTCGGATGGCAAGGCGATCGACCACGATCTCAATGCTGTGCTTTTTGTTTTTGTCCAGCTTGATCTCCTCGGATAGATCGTACATATTGCCGTCCACACACACGCGGACAAAGCCGCTCTTTTTGGCATCGGCAAACACCTTCTCGTGCATGCCCTTCTGGGCGCGTACGACGGGAGCCATGATCATAAAGCGCTCCCCCTGCGGCAGCTGCAAAATTCTCTCGATGATCTGATCTACGCTCTGTCTGCGGATCTCCTTGCCGCAAATGGGACAATGCGGCACACCGATGCGAGCATAGAGCAAGCGGAGATAATCGTAGATCTCCGTTACCGTTCCGACCGTGGAGCGCGGGTTTTTGGACGTTGTCTTCTGGTCGATGGAAATGGCGGGAGAGAGTCCCTCGATGGAATCGACCTCGGGCTTGTCCATCTGCCCGAGAAACATACGGGCATAAGAGGACAGCGACTCGACAAAGCGGCGGTGTCCCTCGGCGTAGATGGTGTCAAACGCCAGAGATGATTTGCCCGACCCGGAAAGTCCCGTCAGAACGACCAGCTTGTCACGCGGGATGGTCAGGCTGATATTTTTCAGATTATGGACGCGAGCGCCCCTGATCTCAATGTTGGATTGCATTTGGTTTGAATAACTCCTTATGGTTACCTTTGGCGATCGAAACCCTTTCTCTCAGAAAAGCTTTTGGATCCCCAAAGAACTTTATGAAATAGAACGTCAGTCTTCCGACAGACCTCTTGCAGCCAAAGTCAGCTCGTCGGCAAAGTAGCCCCGGGTCATAGCTTTGTTTCCGTCCTGATCGATCAGCACCAAGCGGACGAAGGCACGCTTGTCATACTGCCCGCGATGGACCTCGTCAAAATAATGCTTGAGATCAAACTCGGCACTTGTCAGCGGTGCATCCTCGGTCGCACGGCGGCGAGCAGTGAAACGGCGCTCGGTCACGATCGCGATACTTTGCACCTCGGAGCAATCGACGTGCAGCACGCCGCCCTCGATCCAAAGATCATGAATTTCGGGTCCCCATGAGGCATAAAAATCACCGCGCTCGTAAGCATCCAGAAACGCTTGATATTCCAGCGCAGGGGCTTTGACCATGATCCAGCCGCGGCAAGCCTCCCGCCGATTGTGTATATCGTCCGACGCCACGGGATAGACGCGTTTCCCGAGCTTGAGCAGATCCTGCAGCACGTGATCGGAGGCATCCAGATCGTAACCGTCGCACTGGCAGGTGGAATTGAAAACCTCGACGGCGCAGATCCCCTCAAGACCCGCATAATCGGGATACGATTGCAACGACCATGCGGGGTGGTTATAAGAGTTGAGATAGCCCTCCTTGCGCATCATGGCAATCATATCGTTCTGCCCGTCAGGCCCGTAGCGGCGAATGTATTTGCTGTTGTATTCCTTTTCATCCACGCGGTCACGATGAGCGGGGTAGATATAGTACAAAGACGCACCCGGATAGGTGGTCACCTCGGGGTCGCGGGAGTAAAAATTGAGATGATACGTCGGCATTTCGGAAAACGAGATCGGCTGAGCCACCAGATATTCGGTGTTGAGCTCCACACCCGTAATGGTAAGAAAGTCCTCATCGTTGAGATCGGAATGCGGCTTGATGATATTGTGATCGGTAAACGCCACGACCGAATAACCGTTTGTCTTGTAAAGCTCCTTGACCTCCTGCGGGGTCAGATGCCCGTCGGACACCGTGGAATGCGTATGCATATTGGCTTTATAGAATTGGCCTGTGCTTGGGATGAGATACTGTTTCATAATACAACGCTCCTTTTTATTGGTTTATATTATAAATGATAAAAGTGAACCGTGTCTTTGCCTTTATATTACTTTCCGTCCTTGAGCTTGGCGATTTCATCGCGCAGGTAGGCAGCCTTCTCAAATTCAAGCGCACGGGCGGCAGCCTTCATTTCCGCAGTCAGCTGCTCGATATGCTTTGCCAGCGCATCACCAGACAGTTTCTTTTGCGCATCGGCTCTCAAGCGGCCACCCTTGCGGTCACGCTTGCCCTTGCCGTCCCGCTCGTCGGCATCCGAGGCACCGATGTCGATCACATCGCGCACGCCCTTAATGATGGTGGTCGGTGTGATGCCGTGCGCGCGATTGTACGCCTCCTGTACCGCACGGCGACGCTCGGTCTCGCCGATGGCAGCCTCCATAGAACGGGTCACCACGTCGGCATACATGATCACCTGTCCCGACGCGTTTCGCGCCGCACGACCGATGGTCTGGATCAAAGAGCGCTCGGCGCGAAGGAATCCCTCCTTGTCGGCGTCCAGTATCGCCACCAGCGACACCTCGGGAATATCCAAGCCCTCGCGCAAAAGGTTGATCCCAACCAGCACGTCAAACACACCCAAGCGCAGATCGCGGATGATCTCCATGCGCTCCATGGTATCCACGTTGAAATGGATATAGCGTACCTTGACTCCGTTCTGCTCCAAGTACTCGGTCAGATCCTCTGCCATTTTCTTGGTCAGCGTTGTCACCAGCACCCGCTCGCCCTTGGCCTCACGCGCTCTGATCTCACCGAGCAGATCGTCGATCTGCCCTTCGATGGGGCGCACCGAGATCATCGGGTCAAGAAGTCCCGTCGGGCGGATCAACTGCTCCACCGTGGCAGTGGCGTTCTCCTTCTCATAATCTCCCGGCGTTGCACTGACAAACACCGCCTGGTTGATCTTTTGCTCAAATTCCTCAAAATACAGCGGACGGTTGTCATACGCGGAAGGAAGACGAAAGCCGTATTCCACCAAATTTTTCTTTCGCGCCGTATCGCCGCCGCTCATTCCTCGAACCTGCGGCAGTGTGACGTGCGATTCATCCACAAACAGCAGAAAATCCTCGGGAAAATAATCCATCAGCGTATAAGGCGTTGCACCGACCTCTCGCCCCGCCAGCACGCGGGAATAGTTCTCCACCCCCGAGCAATAGCCGATCTCGCGCAGCATTTCCAGATCGTACTTGGTGCGCTGCTCAATGCGCTGCGCCTCCAAAAGCTGCCCGTTTTCTGTGAAATATTCCACTCGCTCGATCATCTCCTGCTCGATCCGGCACAGTGCTGCCTCTCTCTTTTCGTCCGAGACCGCATAGTGGGTCGCAGGGTAGATCGCCGCATAGGAAATATGCCTCAGCACCTCTCCCGTCACCACGTTGATCTCGCTGATGCGGTCGATCTCATCGTCAAAAAATTCCACCCGCAGCGCGCGATCGTCGTGATTGGCGGGAATGATCTCCACCACATCGCCGCGTACGCGGAAGGTATCACGTTTGAAATCAATATCGTTTCGCGTATAGCTGATGGCGACCAATTGCCGCACCAACGTGTCACGATCCATCAGCATTCCCTGACGAATGGCCAGATGCAAGGCCTGATATTCTGCCGGGTCACCAAGCGAATAAATGCAGGAAACACTCGCCACAATAATGACGTTACGCCCCTCAAACAAGGCACTGGTCGCGCTGTGGCGCAAGCGGTCGATCTCATCATTGACCAACGCGTCCTTTTCTATATACATATCCCGTCCGGGTATGTATGCCTCGGGCTGGTAATAATCATAATAGGAAACGAAATATTCCACCGCATCGTCCGGAAAAAATTCCCGCATCTCGCTGCAGACCTGGGCCGCCAGCGTTTTGTTCGGCTCAAGAATGAGCGTTGGTCTACCACAACGCGCGATGACGTTCGCCATCGTGAAGGTTTTGCCCGACCCCGTCACGCCCAGCAGTGTTTGCATCCGCTCTCCCGCCTCGATCCCGGCCACCAGCGCATCGATCGCTGCCGGTTGATCTCCCGTCGGGGTAAATTCGCTTTTCAAGGTAAACACGGCACTCTGCGACATCCTCACACCTCCACGTCTAAATTCTCTCCTAATATGATACCACAAAATCAGCGCTTTGTAAAGAGTTTTTTGCAGGAAGTCTCTCAACATATTCTCAACATATTTGGGATCAAGGTTATGCGCCGAGATTACTTTTTTTCTCAAGCACTTTGTTTGTTTTGTTTATAGTCCATCGGCTCATTTCGGCAAATTTGTACCGCTTGCCGATATACAAAAATCAAATTTTGTGATATAATGTAAAATGAGGTAGGATCGGATCAAATTTCCGTATCGAAGTAATAAGCGGTTTTCCGCTTTATATATAAGGTATTTATTTACAGAAAGGATTTCCACATGGATATTTTCAACGTATTATCGCTCATCGGCGGTCTGTGCCTGTTCCTGTTCGGTATGAACCTGATGGGACAAGCCTTGGAGCGCCGCGCCGGCAGCAGTCTGCAAAGTCTGCTCGGACGACTCACCTCCAACAAGATCGCCGGTTTTCTGACCGGTCTTGGCGTGACCGCCGTCATTCAAAGCTCCTCCGCTACCACGGTCATGGTCGTCGGCTTTGTCAACTCGGGTCTGATGTCACTCCGTCAATCCATCAACGTGATCATGGGAGCCAACGTCGGTACGACCGTCACCGCTTGGATTCTCAGCCTTGGTGCCATCAGTGCCGACAATATCTTCTTAAAGCTGCTCAAGCCCACCTCCTTCACGCCCGTTCTTGCCCTGATCGGTATCATTTTCTATATGTTCTGCAAGAGCTCCAAGAAGAAGGACACGGGTGTCATTCTTCTCGGCTTTGCCGTTTTGATGTTCGGTATGGATGCCATGTCCGCCTCGGTTGAGGGGCTGCGTGACGTTCCCGCCTTCCAGAATCTGTTTGTCATGTTCTCCAATCCGATCCTCGGCGTTCTTGTCGGTGCCGCTGTCACGGCGATCATCCAGTCCAGCTCGGCCTCCGTCGGTATTTTGCAGGCGTTGACCGTTACAGGACAGATCACCATCGGCACTGCGATCCCGATCATCATGGGTCAGAACATCGGTACCTGTGTGACCGCTATGATCTCCTCCGTCGGCACTAACCGCAACGCGCGCCGTGCCGCCGTCGTTCACCTTTTCTTCAACATCATCGGTACGGCTATCTGGCTGACGGTATTCTGGATCGCCAAGGCGTTCTTCCTCCCCGATACCTTTATCAATGCCTCGGCAGACGCCGCCTCCATCGCCGTCGCACACTCTGCCTTCAACATTGCCTGCACGGTCTTGCTGCTCCCCATGTCCTCCCTTCTGGAAAAGCTTGCCTATCGCATCGTTCCGGAAAAGCAAAGCGACGTGCCCGAGTCGGTTACCGTGCTTGACGAGCGTCTGCTCAACACACCCGCTGTTGCTCTGGAGCGTTGCCACATTCAGGTCAATACCATGGCTGAACGCGCCATCTACGCGATGAACCTCGCACTCTCCGCCATGACCTCCTACACGCCCGAGCTTGCCCGACAGGTACGAGACGTCGAGGATGAGACCGACCGTTATGAGGATATGATCGGTACCTATCTCATCAAGCTCAGTGCACGGCAGCTGGGTGACAGCCACAGTGCCGAGGCAACCAAATATCTCAAGGTCATCGGCGACTTTGAGCGCATATCCGACCACGCGGTCAATCTGATCGAATCGGTCGAGGAGCTGCGGGAGAAGAGCATCCGCCTCTCCGATGCCGCGACCGAAGAGCTCAATCGCCTGTGCGCCGCCGTTGGCGAGGTGCTGCAATTGACCTCGCTTGCCTTCATTGAGGACGATCTGGCGGCAGCGGGTACGGTCGAGCCGCTGGAGCAGGTCATCGACAAGCTTAAGGAATGGATGCGTACGCAGCACATTCTGCGGCTGCAGCAGGGCGGCTGCAGCGTCGAGGCGGGCTTTGTCCTGTCTGATCTGCTGACCAACCTGGAGCGCACCGCGGATCATTGCTCCAACATCGCCGGCTGCGTGATCGACGTGCACGAACGCAATATGAACCTGCACGAGTCGTTGCGTCTGACCCGTACCCAAAGCAACGATTACCGTACGCAATACGAATCCTTCGCGCAGAAATATCTGCTGCGCAACTAAAATAACCAACTGCCCGCTCCGCGGTGCGTTCGCGTGCGTAAGTCGCAGCAGCACTGCAAAGCGGGCAGATTTTTGTGGAGAAGAGGAGCAAGCATGATGAAAAGCAACAATAACCGCGATACATCGTTTGTCGTTATCGCACACATCCATACCGATTTCCCCGCCAAATTCGGCATCCCGCGGCAAAGCGGGCTGGTCGATGAGCTGCGAGGCACCATTGTTTTCGCCCCCGAATACCGCAATCCCGACGCTCTTCGGGGGATCGAGGGCTTTTCGCATCTCTGGCTGCTGTGGCAATTCTCCGAGTCCATTCGCCAAAAATGGCAGCCGATGGTGCGGCCGCCTCGCCTCGGCGGCAACACTCCGATGGGCGTTTTTGCCACTCGCTCTCCCTTCCGCCCTAACCCCATCGGGCTCTCGTCGGTTCGACTCTTGGGAGTAGAGGCGACCGAAACGCAGGGCTGCGTTCTTCATGTAGCAGGTGCGGATCTGATGGATGGCACCCCTATCTACGACATCAAGCCCTACCTTCCTTATACCGATTCCCATCCCGATGCCGCGGGTGGCTTTGCCGAGCCGCTGCAAAGCCATGCGCTCACCGTCACCTTTCCCGCGCCGCTGCTCTCCCGTCTGCCCGAGGATCGCCGCGCCGCCGCCATTGCCGTGTTGGAAAATGACCCTCGCCCTTCTTATCAAAATGACCCCACAAGAGAATACGGCGTCTACTTTGCCGGACATAATATTGTCTTTTTTGTGAATGGCAATCACCTCCGCGTTGAGGATGTTACCCCAATTTGAGAGGAGAAACGCAGGGCGCTGCCCTGCACCCGCCCAAGAACCTTTTGATAAAGGTTCTTGGGAATCTCCAAAACCTCTGAATCAAAAACATTCATCTCTTCACCCATAAATTAAGGTTTTTGAAGAGTCAAGAGAAACTTTTTTCAAAAAGTTTCTCTTGCGGGGCTCGGGGCTGCGCCCCGCCTCTCGCGCTTTACGCAGGGCGCTGCCCCTCATCAATCTCGCAAAAGCGGTGCTGTGACCGCCCGCCAAGTGCGCGCCAACCAGGTCCGATATTTCACACACTGCCGAAAGCAGGTACAGCGATCGGGAATCTTTTCTCTGGTGCAATATTCGCACGCAGGACACGGATGGTAGCGATCCTGCTCCACGCATCTGCCTCCCCTTGCGGAATGATATCTGTTTTTGCTTGCATTGCTCATCGTTTCGTACGTCATTTTCATTTGTTCCTTTCTAAAAAATACTCATTTTTCGTAAAACCCTCTTGACAACCGTGAAAAAATGTGGTATACTGATTTTGCGAACTTTTCAGGGGCTTAAAAGTCTCTTTTCCGCATCCACTACTCCGTTTTGAGAACCAATCACGCTTTTTCTTTTTTAATTTCATACCAAAAGCAAGAGTTTTTCCTCGGTTCCCTATTATTATACTACTGATTTTCAGTATTGTCAATAGGTTTTTATATATTTTTTGGTATTTTTATAAAAATCAACGAAAAAGGAATACTTACACCATGGATGATTTTTTGAAACGAACCTTCGAGCTGCTGAAGCTGCAGGGAAAAAAGCATAAGGACCTTGCCGACCATCTCGGCATTACCCCCCAGCGCGTCACCGATTGGAAAAGCGGACGCATCTTTTCGTACAGCAAGTACATGGACAAGATCGCCGATTATCTCGGCGTCAGCGTGGATTACCTGCTGACGGGTAAGACCGCTGCCCCCGACTTCCCCAACGTCACCCCCGTCGTCCATCGGCGCGTCCCCCTTCTTGGAGAGATCGCCTGCGGCGAGCCGATCTATGCCGATGAAGAGCACGAATATTCCGTTCCCCTGGGCTCGGATCAGGAGGCTGATTTTGTCTTGCGCGCCAAGGGCGACAGCATGATCGGCGCCCATATTCACGATGGAGACCTTGTTTTCTTTCGCCACTGCGACGTGGTAGATAACGGCAAGATCGCAATCGTCGTCATCGGCGACGAGGCAACCCTCAAACGCGTTTACTATACGCCGGAAAAGCAACAACTGATCCTCATGCCGGAAAATCCCGCCTACCGTCCACTGGTCTTCGTCGGAAACGAGCTGGAGCAGGTTCGCATCATGGGAGAGGCTCTGTTTGTCCAAACCATGCTCCATTAAAAAACGTCTCTTCCGTGCCACCGCGGAAGAGACGCTTTTATATAAAAGAAAGCTCCCCCTATCGGAGAGCTTTCATATAAACAACTTACGAATACTTGTCGGCAATTGCCTCGACGATCTTCTCGATCTTGGAGTTCATGACGGACTCCTGCGCGGTGTACTTGGATGCGAAGGCATCGGATTTCGCGTTGGTCAGCTCGCGGAGCATCAGACCTGCCTCGGAAATATAAAGATAACCCGGGTCGTAGGACAGCGTGCTGATGATCAGATCCAGCGAAACGGCGGATTCTTCGTCGCGGCTGACGATACCCTTGAGGTTGATGTCATAATAAGCAGGCGTCAGAATGTTCTTGGAGGCAGCACCCAAAGAGTCCAATGCGTAGCTGGTCACCAGATCCTCCTGGTTGGTGATCGGAATAACGATCACAGCAGCGACGTTGGGGTTGACGGTGTGGTGATAAGACTCCTGATACTTGTCGTACAGAGGCATGGGCATGATACCAAAGTTGCTGGTGCTGGCGCGCATATCCTCAGCAGAGTGCAGCTCACCGTAGTAGAACAGCGCCTGATCTGCCATGAACATGGTCCACATGGTCTCCTCGGTCTGCCCATTGGAGGTGACGTTATAAGACAGCTCCTCGTCAAACAGCAGGTAGGATGCTGTCTCCAGCACGTTGACCGCCTCCTCGCAGTTGAGGGTCATCTCGGGAACACCGTCGACGATCTGGGCGTACTGAACGCCCGCGCCGATCTCCAAAGCACAGAGTACGTCAGCGAAATAAACCATACCGTAGCGATCCTGATCGTCATACTCACCGTTTGCGTCAAGATCCTGAGATACGTTCTCCGCCATCTCAATCAGCATGTCAATGGTCCACTCGTGCGTGTCGATCAAGGAATAAGGATCCTCCTGACCGATGTCCTGCATCAACACCTTATTGAACAGGATAACGGCAATACTTCTCTTGTACATGGTTCCGATGTCACCCGTCAAACAGAAGTTCATATCGTTGATGGCAAGGTCACCCAGAATGTTGGGGTCCCACCAGGGTGCCTCCAGATCCAGCACACCGTACGAATTGATCTCGGCGAGCTGTCCCGACTGCACCATGGCAATGTGGTTGAGCATGGTTACGTTACCAATGTCAAATTCACCGCCGCCGGACGTGATGTCGGTCTTAAACTCAGCGGGATCGCCATACGATGCACCGCAGTACCATTCGATGGTCATATCCAGCTCTTCCTCAACCTGGCTGCTGCGCTGGAAAACAGCGTCATTGATGCGGTCGGAGTTGATCGTGCCGGCATTCTGCCAGTCGAAATCCTTCCATACGAAGATTTCTTCGGGATAAGTATAGACCGTAAAGGTCGTGCCGCCCGCACTGAAATCGTCGGGCACCTCTGCCGTGTAAATGATATCTTCCTCACCCGGATCCTCATCTGTATTTCCGGGTTGGGTATCGGTGTTGCTCGGATTTTCGGGATCCTTGCCGTCGTCCGATGTGTCGTCCGCACAAGCGACGAGCATCGTAAACATCATGCAAGCGATCAAGAAAAGCGACACCGCGCGTAAGAATGCTCTGTTCATGGTTTACCTCTTTTCCTCGGTCGCAGGTCGTATCGCCCATCGACCGATCATTATAATTATATATTTATAATAACATGATACGCCAAAAAATGCAAGCAAACGACCGTATTCGTAACTAAAACGCCCGTATTCATAAATCTTGGCACCAACTTTATCCGTTTTATCACGCAAAGAACGCCATCACCCAAAAAGAAACCGCCCCACAAATGTGAGGCGGTTTCCTTGTAAAATTGATATTACGAATACTTGTCGGCAATGGCCTCGACGATCTTCTCGATCTTGGAGTTCATGACGGACTCCTGCGCGGAGTACTTGGATGCGAAGGCATCGGATTTCGCGTTGGTCAGCTCGCGGAGCATCAGGCCTGCCTCGGAAATATACAGATAACCCGGGTCGTAGGACAGTGTGCTCAGAATCAGATCCAGCGAAACGGCGGATTCTTCGTCGCGGCTGACGATACCCTTGAGGTTGATGTCATAATAAGCAGGCGTCAGAATGTTCTTGGAGGCAGCACCCAGAGAGTCCAGTGCGTAGCTGGTCACCAGATCTTCCTGGTTAGTGATCGGAATGACGATCACAGCCGCGACGTTGGGGTTGACGGTGTGGTGATAAGATTCCTGATATTCGTCGTACAAAGGCATGGGCATGATACCAAAGTTGCTGGTGCTGGCGCGCATATCCTCAGCAGAGTGCAGCTCACCGTAGTAGAACAGCGCCTGATCTGCCATGAACATCGTCCAGACCGTCTCCTCGGTCTTGTTATGCGCGGACCAGCTGTAGGAAAGCTCCTCATCAAACAGCAGGTAGGATGCTGTCTCCAGCACGTTGACCGCCTCCTCGCAGTTGAGGGTCATCTCGGGAACACCGTCGACGATCTGGGCGAATGTCACACCGGCACCGATCTCCAGTGCGCACATCATATCAGAGAAGTAAACCAGACCGTAGCGGTCGTTTTCATCCCACTCGTCATTGGTGTCGAGATCCTGAGATACGTTCTCCGCCATCTCAATCAGCATGTCAATGGTCCACTCGTGCGTATCGATCAAGGAATAAGGATCCTCCTGACCGATGTCCTGCATCATATCCTTGTTGAAGATGATCGCAGCGATACTTCTCTTGTACATGGTGCCGATATCACCCGTCAAGCAGAAGTTCATATCGTTGATGGCAAGGTCAGCCAGAATGTTGGGGTCCCACCAGGGTGCCTCCAGATCCAGCACACCGTACGAATTGATCTCGGCGAGCTGTCCCGACTGCACCATGGCAATGTGGTTGAGCATGGTCACGTTACCAATGTCAAATTCACCGCCGCCGGACGTGATGTCGGTCTTAAATTCGGCGGGATCGCCATACGATGCACCGCAGTACCATTCGATGGTCATATCCAGCTCTTCCTCAACCTGGCTGCTGCGCTGGAAAACAGCGTCATTGATGCGGTCGGAGTTGATCGTACCGGCATTCTGCCAGTCGAAATCCTTCCATACGAAAACTTCTTCGGGATAAGTATAGACCGTAAAGGTCGTGCCGCCCGCACTGAAATCATCGGGCACCTCTGCCGTGTAAACGATATCTTCCTCACCCGGATCCTCATCCGTATTTCCGGGTTGGGTATCGGTGTTGCTCGGATTTTCGGGATCCTTGCCGTCGTCCGATGTGTCGTCCGCACAAGCGGCGAGCATCGTAAACATCATGCAAGCGACCATGACGAACGCCAAAAGACGGGTCCATTTGCTTTTCATAAGATCTCTCCTTTTCTTTTTCGACACACCGCAAAACGTGCGAGAGCCGATATTGGTTTGTATACATTATACCATGTATATGCCAAGAAATCAAGAGTATTTTTCAAAATCTTTCAACTTTTACATAATTTCAGGTGCATTTTCCCCCGCGCACCGACCAGACCACGGTCATAGCAGCACGAATATCCGACATTTCAAATCCGCATCGAAGAAGGTACGCGACCGTTTTCCTTCTCTCATCACTCTCGCTTGGAGGGCACGGAGATTTGCGCCGCAACACCTCGACGCACAACGCGCCGAAGTCCTCCTCCGTTAGCGATTGTGCAGCTGCGCGCAGCGCCTCATCGCCGTATCCTCGGGCGCGCAGCTCCTGCAGGATCCGCCGCTTGCCGCGGCCGCGCCGCATGATCTGCTTTGCCACCCGACAAGCGTCTCGCTCCTCGCGCAGATATCCCTTCTCCGAGAGTGCCTCGACCGCCCGCGTCGCCACCTCGGGATCAAAGCCTTTTTCGGTCAGCTTATGGTGCAGGGTTCTGGCGGAATTTGCTCCGTAACCCAAAATGTGCAAGCCCCGACTGTAGGCACCCGATGCCACAGCCGCCTCACCGATCCGCTCCACCTCCTCCTGCGTCAGCAGGCTGCGCGCTGTCAGCTTGAGGTGCAGCGCGGCATATTCCTCCACACGCAGGGTATACGTTTGCGCCTGCGCATCTCCGCTCGACGCCTCCCCCTTGACACGAAGATAAATACGTTCCCCGTCCTCGCTTGCGCGCAGGGAGACCACGCGATATCGCGTTGCTTTTTCGTCGTTCATCGCAGCATCACACAGCATCAGCCGAGATCACCGTCGCCGTCAAGCAGGTCGATGGCAAATTCGTCGTCACCGTCCTCCTCACCTGCGCCGCCTTCCTCATCGCAAGACATCAGCGTAGGCGTCTTCTGGCTGAGTGCCGTGATCTGATCCTTGAGATCCTTCATCAGCTCGGGGTTGGATTGCAGCAGCTTGCGGCAGTTTTCTCTGCCCTGCGCCAGCCTCTCACCACGATATGAGAACCAAGAACCGCTCTTTTGCACCAGCTCCAGACGCACGGCGAGATCAAACACCTCGCTCTCCTGCGAGATGCCGCGACCGAAGATCAGATCAAACTCGGCAAAGCGGAAGGGAGGAGCCAGCTTGTTTTTGACTACCTTGGCGCGTACGCGGTTTCCATATGGAGTATCTCCCTCCTTGAGCTGCTCCAGCTTACGCACGTCCAGACGAACGGAGGCATAAAACTTGAGTGCGCGACCGCCGGGCGTGGTCTCAGGGTTTCCGTACATAACACCGACCTTCTCACGCAGCTGGTTGATAAAGACGACCGTCGCGTGTGACTTGGAAACAACGGCAGCCAGCTTTCTCATGGCCTGCGACATCAGACGCGCCTGCACACCCACGGTCGCCGCTCCCATATCCCCTTCGATCTCCTGTCTTGGGGTCAGCGCCGCCACCGAGTCCACGATCACCACATCGATCGCGCCTGTGCGACAAAGAGCCTCGGTGATCTCCAGCGCGTCCTCACCGCAATCGGGCTGAGAGACCAGCAAGGAGTCAATGTCGACCCCTAACGCCTTGGCGTACGTAGGGTCAAGCGCGTGCTCCACGTCGATAAAGGCAGCCTCACCGCCCATTTTCTGTGCCTCGGCAACGATATGCAGCGCCACCGTCGTTTTACCTGAGGATTCGGGGCCGTAGATTTCGACGATGCGTCCGCGCGGGACACCACCGATCCCCAATGCAAGGTCCAGCCCCAGCGAGCCTGTGGAGATGTGCTGCACCTCCATATTGGCGTTCTCTCCCAATTTCATGATCGATCCCGCGCCAAACTCACGCTCGATCTGCGCCATTGCCGTCTTGATCGCCTTTGCGCGCTCTTCCTTATCCGAGAGGACGCTGACCGCCCCCGTATTAGCCGATTTTTTGGTTGCACTTTTCATGATACATTTCCTTTCATCCTATCACAAGCATTGTCACGCACACGCCCGCGTGACCTTCCGCATCTATTATATCCTATTTCTCTCCATTTGTCAATAGCAAATTTCCAAATTCAGAAATTTTATTTTAATTATTTTTCTTGATAATTCCGTTTTAGGACTTTGTTTGCATCTAAATATGAACACACCATGAACAATAGCCGCCCGAAGACGCATTTTGCATCTTCGGGCGGCAATAAACATTTCACCGAGAAATCAATATTCCGTAATACAATCCTGTGTGATCTCAATTTCGATCGTGCGTCTCTCTCCGTCGCGTTCGACGACAAGGGAAACGGTATCCCCTGCGCGTGCATAAAGCATGGCATCGATCACGTGATAGCTCCTGTTGGCCTCGGTGGTAACGTCACGGATCGTGACCGATCGCAGGATATCTCCCTCAAGGAACAGCCCCTGTGCGATTGAGCCCTCGGTCACAGCGGCAACGGTGACCGTCGTTGCAATTCCGACCGCTCCCGTCTCTTCATCGTACGTCATCGTGACGTCCCTTTCCTCCAGCTGGATCCCAAGCATGGCGCGCAATACCGCGCGATTTTCCGTGCCGTAGCAATTGTCGATGATATTATCCGCAACACCGCGGGCAATGGAAATCGGAATGGCAAATCCGATATTCTCTACGCTGCTGCTGACCAGCTTGGCGTTGACGATACCGATCAACTCCCCTGCGGCATTATACAGACCACCGCCGGAGTTGCCCGAGTTGATCGGAGTATCGACGCGGATGGTGCGATAGGTCACCTCAGACACGTCGTCTGCCGCTGTCATGGTCAGATATTCGGATACCACGCTGATAATGCCGCTGGTCACCGAAAGCCCGCCACCCTCGGGATTTCCCACCGCGATGGCTCTCTGCCCGGCGACAAGTGCATCTGCGTTGCCCGGTGTCACCGCCGTGGCGTAGCTGTTTTTGAGAATGTCGCTGTCCTCCACGCGCAAAACGGCGATATCGTAATACATCGAGCCGCCCACGTAAGTCGCGGGAATGGCGTAGTCCGCGGCACTCATACCGTACAGATAGACGTTGATGTTGTCGCTGATCCCGTCCTCTGTAACGCTGTCGGCGCTATAGACCACGTGATAATTGGTTATAATAAAAGCATCACCGCCCGAGAGCTTGTAGATGACGCCGGAGCCGAGCGAGGTGTAGGTATAATCCTGCGTCTGCTGCTGTCCCCACCACATACCGCCGCTGCTGATCTGTGCCGTATGTTCCGAGGAGATGCTGACCGTACTGCGCAGCGCCAGCGAGGCCGCGGTGCTGATGTCCTCCCCGCCTTCCACCTCAATGGTGGTATGGTAGGTATCTCCTGCGGTCGTAAAATCGTCGCCGTCCGAGCCATCCTTACCGTCCGCTCCGTCAGCGCCATCCACGCCGTCCTTTCCGTCTTTGCCGTCCATGCCGTCCTTTCCGTCGGCACCGTCCTCGCCCTTCAGGCTCTCCAGCCATTCGCTCTCGCTGCCCTCAAAGCCATTTTCCACGGCAATATCATAAGCGCTCTTTCCCTGCCCCTCGTTGATGTTGACGGTACAGCTGCTCATCAGCACAGTCAGTGCAAGCAGCGCCGCCAATGCGGCGAGTAAAGCGGCGGCACGCCTCTTATTGTTTGCGGTTTGATTTTTCATAAGTATCTCCTTTACCATATGTATTGGATCGATGGCGTTTGGTCCGCCATGTCATCATTATACTTGCCCTGCGTGAATGTATTGTGACGAATACGGCAATATCGACAAAACATTTCTGTTTTTTTGGCAATGGACAGGTGGCGGTGTTCTTATACAATATCATACATCCAATTCGCGCTTTTGTCAAGTGGGAGATGCGATACGTACGCACTTTTTTCAAAAATCATCGCCCCGCACTTGCAAAGACCGCAATTTTATGATATAATATAAATTATAATGATAGGTGGCGACCGTACGACGAGCCGATGATCGCCGACAGAAAGGAGCGTCACGATGGAGCAACGCAATTCTCCCCCCACCACATGGAATCGCACCGAGGTATCCAAATATCTCGTACCCTTTTTGCGTCTGGCGGACGCCCTGCGCGCCGACACGGACGCGGGCGAGGATTCCGCTCCCTTTGACGACACCGCCTCACTCAAGCGGATCGCATGGAGCACGCTGTGCGCCTGTCCCGCCGCCTACCGCCAGCTGTCCCGTGTATATCACCGCGCCGATGACGAGACCTACCATCGCTGGTTCGGCGGCATCGATTGTGATGACGAGCTGCTCGCGGCGGCCTTTGCGTTGATCGACCGTGCGCTCTCGCAAAATCTTCCCACCACGCAACATAAAAAAGCGGAGCTGTCCTCTGTCGAGGAGCCCTCTGTTCCGTCATCCGTCCCGACCGCGCAGCAAGCCGAATCGGTAACCGCGCCGCCTCCTGCGCCATCATCGTCGCAGCATACCGAGCATCACCTGACCGAGGACGCCGCCTTCCGGCAGCTGTTCCGCGTCAGCCACACCTATACCGATGAGCAAAGCGGCAAGGTACGGCTGCGGCAGATGGATCTTCTGGTTCCCTTTGTCGAGCTTTGCCGTGCCCGGGAAGATACCGAACGCCGACAAGCCGAGGAGCAGTGCCGCGCTGCCGTACGCGCCCATCTGTCGGACTATATTCACGCTCTTTCCTATTACCGCGCGCATTACGCCGACACCGACGCTGCAGATTGTCTGCTCCCCGAGACGCACACCTGTATGCAATGTCTGGAGCAGGTCATCGCTCGCTGCGACTACGAGGCGCAGCTGGCAGATAAAAAAGCCGCACTGGAATATGAGCGCGGCGGTCTTGGGTGGTTTGGCCGAACGCGCAAACGAGAGATCGACGCTGCCCTGCGTGACATCTCCATCTCGGCACTGGAATTGAAGATCGAAGACGAGCGAGAAAGGCTCCAGACGATCACCTCTCCGCTGCAGGCTCGCCTGAGCGCACTTCAAAAGGAGCTGTCCCGGGCTCCCGTGACCGCCTTTCGCCGCAAAAAGGAGCTGCGCGCCGCCATCGAAGAAACGCAGCATCGGCTGGAGCAGATCGAATCGCAAAGCGACCTTGCCACCCTGCGTGCTCATCTTGCCGCCATGCAAAAGAAACAAAAGAAATAATACACGATATACGGAATACAAACCAAGAGCACAGAAAGAAGGAACATCTTCATGATCGCTAATTATCACACTCACACCACACGTTGCCACCACGCCAGTGGCAGCGAAGAAGATTATGTCCTGCGCGCCATCGAAAACGGCCTTGAGATCCTCGGCTTTTCCGACCATGTTCCCATGCCCTTTCCCGACGGACATCAATCGGGGTTTCGCGTCCGCTTGGAGGAGCTGGAGGATTACGTCCGCACCGTTGAGCGCCTGCGTGACAAATATGCCGATCGCATCCGCATCCTTTTGGGCTTTGAGGCTGAATATTATCCCGCCCTGTTCGACGATATGCTGCATATGCTCGCGCCGTATCATTACGATTATCTGATCATGGGGCAGCACTTTACCGGCAACGAGGAGGGATACTATTCGGGCACTCCCGACGATGCCCCCCGACGCCTGATACGCTATGTCGATCAGGTCATTGCAGGCCTGCAAACGGGGAAATTTACCTACCTTGCCCACCCTGACCTACTTCACTTCACGGGAGACGACGAGATCTACGAGCGGGAGATGACCCGCCTTTGCCGCGCTTGTCTTGCCATGGAAATTCCTCTGGAGGTCAATCTGCTCGGCATTGAGGACGGCCGCCACTATCCCTGTGATAAATTCTTCCGCATCGCCGCGCGGGAGGGGAATCCCGTCGTCCTCGGCTGCGACGCGCACCGTCTGCACGCCGTTGCCAACCCCGAAGTCATCGCGCGTGCCGAACAGTTCTGTGCCCGCCACGGGCTGCGAATCCTACCGACGGTCACATTGCGCAACCCCAAGTAAAAAGCTGTGCCAAAAGAAGAAAAAAAGACAGGGTGAGTTTCAAATGCATTTTTGCATTTGACTCACCCTGTTTGCTTATTTTCGGCGTTGTGACTCCCACAATGCCGTTATGGTGCATTACCAGTAAGTGCTTGCCAGATCGTTCAGGTCATCCATTGCGACATCAAGCTGATCCTGCCACGTTGCAACAAAGGAAGACAGGTTGGTGTCACCATTTGCGGTATAGCGCAGAACCTTATCGGAGAAACCATTGGGATCGTACACCAGACCCAGGTCGTATGTACGGGTGGAGAAGATCAAATTCAGCATCTGACGGGACTCCTCGTCGCGGGTTCCTCTACCCTGAATGACAACCTCATAGAACTGAGGATAGATGTTATAGTAGGAATAATAGCTCAGAACCTCAATGGCAGCACCGATCGCATCGATCGCACTATCATCTCCACTGCCTGCAGTGCTGAACACTGCCATCAGGGAATCGTGGTAGCTGTGTACCTGGCTGTAATACTGATCCTGGTACTCGTCATACTTCGGAATCGGCAAAATACCGTAAGCAGACTCCATATCACGGTAGGAGTTGCAGGACTTTGCCATAGAGAAACTGAACAGGGCCTGATCCTTCTTGAAGGAAGGCTGGTTTTCGGTCACCTCGTTACGAGTCAACCAACTGTTCCAGAAGAAGTCCTGATACATGACATCCTCCAGAATGGTCGTCATAACCTCCAGCGTCATCTCATCGCTGCCGTAGCTGTAGTAATAGTCACCCTCCGCATCGCGGTCAATGAACTTCATACCCGCACCGACGTACAGATTCAAAACGGGGTCGTCACCACCGGAAATACCGAAGGTGTCAAACTCATCGCGCACGTCGTTACCGTCATCGCGGTAAGCCAGCTCTGCGCAAGCAGCCATCTCCTCGATGGTCCAAGAGCCGTCATCGACCAGCTCATACAAATTGCTCAGCGAGAGATCATCTGCCATGGGAATGTTGTAGAACATCATGGTCGTAGCGCCCTTGTCAAGGATCAGCATATCGGACGCAGCAAACTCAATAAATTCGCCGATCGCCAGCTGTTCAAGGGACTCCTTGACCCACCAAGGCTTATCAAAATCAAGATTGGGCATAACGGCAAGATCCAAGAAGTAGTTCTTACCCATCACGCGCTGTGCATCGTAGCCGAATTCAATCAGCATCTGATACTCGTCGCTGCCCGAGGACAGCAGGTTTGCTACCGTAGTGGGGATGTTGGCGTGGCTCTGATAGGTGTTGGTAATGGTGATACCGTAATTCTCCTCCAGCCAGCCGGTACGGTCATAAATCTTATCCTCAATCAGGTCACCGATCGGGCCGGTCACTCCTTCCGCGGGAGCGATCTCATTCCAAGGGCACCAGCCCTCGGGGTCCTCGCCGACCATCCAGTGCATCACGTTGAGCGTATAGTCGTAATCCTTGATCTCAACGTCGGGCAGGACCTGGGGCTCCTCGGGATCCTCATCGGGGGTAACATTCTCGGGGTCAGGGTTCTGCGTACCCTCTTGATCGTCGTCCTTGGTATCCGCGCAAGCATACAGGCTAAAGCACATCACAAAGGCGAGAATCAAAAGCAGCACACGTGTGAGCGTTTGTTTCATATCGTTTCTCCTCTTTCTCGGGGCACACCACCCCGATTTTAATTATGCTCCTATATTATATCAAAAGATACAGCTTTTGTCAAGAGCATCCGTTCAAAAAAAAGCACCGCGCCGCACCGACCTTTTCAACCTCTCTCGTCGCATGGAAAACAGCAAGCCCGGAATCGTGATAAGAGTTGCCCTGACGGTAATACTGCGTTCGGTATTCATCATACTTGGGTACGAGCAAAATATCGTATGCATCCTTCATGCGGCGGTATGTGCTGCAGGTGCGCGGTGACAAGATGGAACACCGCCCCATCGGTAAAGGCGGGCGGATCTTCAGCGTTGATCGCCTGACTGATCAGATCCTCCAAAATGGCGCTCACCATTTTACCAAGCTTTCCTCTGTTTGTCAATGAGATGAGCAAAATCCCCCGAAGAAATACTGCGCTACGAAAAATAATTGTCATAATTGTTTTTCAAAATCTCTTGACAAGATGTGGCGCATATGGTATAATATGTGTGGCTATACCATAAGTGCGAACAATGCGTAGCCACACGGGATTTCGCTGTCGCAAAATCCCACCGCAGAGCGCTTTAATCCGCTGTGCCTCGGTGTGGCTATTAAGTATGTGCATACATCGCGTAGCCACACGGGATTTCGCTGTCGCAAAATCCCACCGCAGAGCGCTTTAATCCGCTGTGCCTCGGTGTGGCTATTAAGTATGTGCATACATCGCGTAGCCACAC
>JAFTJZ010000020.1 GCA_017456145.1 Clostridia bacterium | reverse complement strand
GGGGCTTTGCCCCAAACCCCACTTAAGGTGCTTTTTCGAGAAAAAGCACCTTAAGAATCCTTAAAAAGCTTTTTCAAAAGGATCATTATATGGGTTTTCGCCCCACCGTGTTGGGTGGAGAATGCTTTGGTCTACAGTCTGAAACAACCTTTTTGAAAGGTTCTTTGGAATCTCCAAAAACTTTTGGATAAGGGTGGTGGATGATCAGCCCAAGATATCGCCAATGCTGATGTTGCGCCCGCGGATATAATCGGCAGCGGGCATGGCGCGCTTGCCCTCGGGAGTGACGCGCGTCAGAGCGAGGGTGCCGTCAGCACATGCCACGGTGATGACACCGTCCTCCAGCGAGATGATCTCGCCATTCTTGGCGTCCTTGGGGCGGGCAAGTGCGGACGGGGTCGCGGCGAGCACCTTCAAGAGCTTGCCGTCGGGGGTGTGCGTGAAGGCAACGGGGATGGGAGACAGCCCGCGGATGCGGCAATGCAGCGCGCGGGTGGTGTCGGAGAAATTCAGGTGGCAATCGGCCTTTTCGATTTTTGCGGCGTGGGTGGCAAGCGTGTCGTCCTGCTTTTGCGGAATCAACGCACCCTTTTTCAACAGAGCAATGGTGTCCAGCAGTGTTTTAGCTCCCATTTCGCCCAGACGGTCGTGTATGGTTTCAAAGTTGTCTTCGTCGCAGATCGGTGTCTCTGCCTTGAGCAGCATATCGCCGGTGTCGATGCCGTCTGCCATATACATGGTGGTCACGCCGGTCATGGTGCAGCCGTCAATGATGGCGCGCTGCATGGGCGCAGCGCCGCGGTACTCGGGCAAGAGCGAGCCGTGAACATTGATGCAGCCGTACTTGGGATAGTCCAGTACGCTGCGCGGCAGGATCTTGCCGAAGGCGACAACGATAATCAATTCGGGGTCAACTGCAGCAAGCAGGGCAGCAAAATCGTCTCCCTTGAGCGTGGTGGGCTGGTAGACGGGCAGGCCGGATGCCAGTGCGTATTTTTTGACGGGAGGCGGCTGCAGCTCGTAGCCGCGCCCGCGGGGCTTGTCGGGCTGGGTGATGACGCCGATGACATTCTCTCCCGATTCGACCAGTGCACGCAGTGAAAACAGGGCAAAATCGGGGGTACCCATAAACAGGATTCTCATTCGTCGTCCTCCAGCATACGGATGGCGCGGTCGATAAAGACCTTGCCGTCAAGATGGTCAAGCTCATGACAGAAGGCGCGGGCAAGCAGATCGCTGCCGCTGATCTCGACCGTCTCGCCGTGACGGTTCATGGCGCGCACGGTAACGTGGCGGGGGCGGCGGACGATGCCAAACTGCCCGGGCAGAGACAGGCAGCCCTCCGAGCCCTCCTGCTCTCCTGCGGTGGCGATGATCTTGGGATTGATCAATTCGATGACATTGCCCGGCTCGGTCTCGATGACGACGATACGGCGGAGAATCCCCACCTGCGGGGCAGCCAGTCCCACGCCGTCAGCGGCGCGCATGGTCTCGACCATGTCGTCAAGCAGTGTCAGCACCGCGGGTGTGATTTTATCTACGGGGCGACAGATGCGCCGCAGCGTTTCGTCGCCGTATTGAACGATTTTTCTTTTTGCCATGGGATAAGGTTCCTTTCCATATATGTAATATGTAAAATTTATAGGCTTGAGGGGTTGAAGTCGATCGAGAGCAGCGTTCCCGATGCGCCCGACGCACCAAAGGAGGTCAAAAGTGAGGCGAACATCGCACGGCTGCGCTTGTTCAGGCGACACTTGATGACCATGCGCAGGCGATATTTGCGATCCACACGATAGACGGGGGCCTCAAACGGGCCGAAGATCTGCACCTGCACGTCGGCGTACTCGCCGCCAAGCAGACGTGAGAGCTCGTCGCGCAGCTTGCCCGCCGCCAAGAACAGCTCTTTTTCATCCTTGCCCGAGAGTGTCAGCAAGGCGATATCGCAAAACGGCGGAAAGACCAGCATGCGGCGTAAACGGATCTCCCGATTGAAAAAGCCTTCGTAATCCTGCGCGCACGCCAGGCGGATGATGTCGTGATCGGGATTGTTGGTCTGAATGATCGCCTTGCCGCGAGCGGCTTGACGACCGGCACGGCCGATAACCTGCGTCAGCATGGAGAAGGTTCGTTCTCCCGCGCGGTAATCGTCAAGATACAATGAGGAATCCGCCATCAGCACACCGACCAACGTGACGCGGGGAAAATCGTGTCCCTTGGTGACCATCTGGGTGCCGAGCAGGATATCGCTCTCCCCCGCACGGAAGGAAGTCAACATTTCGTCATAGGAGGATTTGGTCGTGGTTGTGTCGGTATCCATGCGCAGAATGCGGGAGGATGGCAGCAAATGCGTCAATTCCTCCTCCACCCGCTGTGTGCCGTAGCCCTGGCGGGTCAGGTGCTCATGCCCGCATTCGGGGCAGGCGGCGGGGAGGGGACGGCGTGTGCCGCAAAAGTGACAGACCATATCCCCCTCGGTATAGCTGCCGCGCTTGGTGTGATACGTCATAGCCACCGAGCAGTTGGGGCAGCTGATCGCCACACCGCACTTGCGGCAGGCAACGTAGTGATGATAGCCGCGGCGGTTGAGAAACAGAATGCTCTGGTTGCCGTCGGCAGCGTTTTGAGTCAACTCCTCGCAAAGCAGTGTGCCCATCGGGGAGTCACCGATGCCCGCGGCATCGCGGCGCATATCTGCGATGACTACCTGCGGCAGCTCGGCCTTCCCGTAGCGACGGGTCAGCTTGAGCAGCTTGTAACTTCCCTGTGTTGCCTTGTAATAGCTTTCCAGTGACGGCGTTGCCGAGGCCAGCAGCATCAGTGCGTTTTCCTCGGCACAGCGATAGCGGGCTATATCACGGGCGTGATACTTGGGATCACTGTCGGATTTGTAGGTGTGCTCTTGTTCTTCGTCAATGATGATGGCACCCGGATTTTGCATCGGGGCGAAAACCGCCGAGCGGGTGCCGAGAACCACTCTTGCCTCTCCTTCACGGATGCGGCGATAGGCGTCGTAACGCTCCCCTGCCGAGAGGGCAGAGTGAATAACGGCAACCGTTTCCCCGAATCGTGCGCAGAACAGAGCAATGGACTGTGGGGTGAGTGCGATTTCCGGCAAAAGGACAATCGCACCCTTTCCTCTTGCCAGCAAATGGGTGATCAGTGCCATCATGACCGAGGTCTTGCCGCTGCCTGTGACACCGTACAAAAGGGCGGCGCGGGGTGCGTTCTCGTCCGCCATGGCGCAAAGCTCGCTGACGGCGTCCTGCTGCTGTTCGTTGAGAAATAGCGGCGGCGGGGGAGGCAGATCGGCGGGCGCGTAGGGGCGACGGATGTCTGCTTGCTTGCGGGAGACGATCAAGCCCCGTTCGGCAAGGCGCGAGAGCACCGCGTCGGTACAATCCGCAGCGGCGAGTAACGCCCGATCGGTCATCTCTCCTTGCTCGGCAAGGCATTTGAGCACCGCGCGCTGCTTGGCCGTGCGCAACGGAGCGACCCCGGGCAGGGAGGTCCCTGCCGCCAGGAGGGTCACCTGCTCGCGGGAGAGTGTAAGGGAATAATATGTGGTATACGTTGTACGGTCGACGCCGTCATAACGGGCATCGCGCAGGATCAGATGCCGCCGCCGCAGGCGTAAAAGGCTCTCGTCGGTGCGGGAGCCGAACTTGCGGCGCAGCGCTGCAGTCGTCACGGGAACGGTACCCGCACGGAGATAGGCGAGCACGTCGTCATCCTCCGGATGGTAGGTATCTGCGGCGGGAGCGGTGAGATCAGCGTTTGCCGTGTAAACCTCGGTCATATGTCCGAGCACGGCGGCAGGCACCATGGCGCGCACCGCCTCGCCGATGGTACACAGCGTTTGCTCCTTCATAAAAAAGCAGAGCCCCAACAGCTGCTCGCTCAAAGTCAGTCGTTCGGAGCACACGGAAAAGATCGGCTTGTGGCGGGGCTGGTCGCTGTGGTCACGCACCTCGGTGACGATGGCAAGAGAGCTGCGATTGGCATTTCCGAAGGGGAGCGTAACAAAACAACCGCGGTGTATCATGTCACACAGGTACCGTGGGATGCTGTAGTCATAGACATGATCGATGGCATAGGGGACGTTCAAAAGATAAACCCCTGCATACATCTCTGCCATAATAGCCCTCCTTTCGGCGTGTGCGCGTGATGTTCGCGGTTGTTTTGCTTATATCGGGCGGAACGCAGCTTATTGTGCAGCCTCGTCCGCGGCGCCCTCCGATTCCGTATCCTTGGTGGTATCCTCCGTGCCGGCGGTCGCCTCGTCGCTCTCATCCGCGTCGAGAAGAGCGTCCTCTGCGCTGTCGGTCAGTACCTCGGGCTCGCTCTCCTCGCTCTCCTGTGCGATGGCGTGTGCGGCAGCCTCACGCTCAGCCTCAAGCGCCTCCACCTCATCCGCATGGAGCAGCGTATAATCGCCGGCATAGATGTGGTTGATGGCGACCTTGACCGCCTTTTCATCGCGGTATTCGCTGTCGATCATGGAGATCATGGGCTTGTCGCTTTCCTTGTTGTTTGCCAGGTGCTTTTCAGCGGCCTCTCTTTGACGAACGTACTCGTCGGTGATCAGGCGGGCACACTTTGCGGTGGCGATGGCGAGCTCATAGCGGTTGAAATTACCTTTGGTCAGATCATTGATGGTAGGATAAAGCATAATAAATATAAACTCCTTTTTACAGTGATTATCAACAAGATTATTTAAGCCTCGGCGTCGTCAAAGAAGGCGCGTACGGCATCGGGGTGACGGGAGGTGGCGAATTGCTCGGCATACAGGATGGCGCGGATCTGCTCGGCGCAGGCCTCGGCACCGCCGTTCTCGTTATAGACGACGTAGTCATAACGCGGAAGATATTCCAGCTCGATCTTTGCCTTTGCCAAGCGAGCAAGGATTTTTTCCTCGGTCTCGGTGGCGCGACCGCGCAGGCGATTTTCCTGTGCGGCGTAGGAGGGAGGAAGGAGCATGATCAGCACGGCATTGGGGAATTTTTTCTTGATCTGCATCGCGCCGTCGACTTCGATTTCGAGAATGAGATTTTTACCGCTGGCGAGAACCTCCTCGGCCTCCTTGCGGGGGGTGCCGTAATAGTAGCCGCAATATTCGGTATATTCCAGCATACCGTCCGCGGCGATGCGCTCCTCAAATTCTTCGCGGGTGATGTAGTGGTAATTGATTCCGTCCACCTCATCCTTGCGCGGGGCGCGCGTGGTGGCAGAGACGGAATAAACGTATTCGCCCGTAGCGAGCAGGTGCGCATTGACCGTGCCCTTGCCGCTGCCGGCGGGACCTGAAATGACGACCATCAATCCTTGTTTCATGGAGACCTCCTTGGTGTTGGTATTAAGCATCGGGATCGAGCGTATCATCGACGTCATCATTGCCGTTATCGTTGCCGTCAAGACGGTTGGCGATGGTTTCGGTCTGGATGGCGGAGAGAATGACGTGCTCGGAATCGGTGATGATGACGGCGCGGGCGCGTCTGCCGCAGGTGACGTCAATGACGCGGCAATCGTCCTTGGCACTCTGGACCAGGCGCTTGATGGGGGCGGAGTCGGGGCTGACGATGGAAATGATGCGGTCGACGGCAACCATATTGCCGAAACCGACGTTGATGAATTTCATGGGTAGTTATCCTTTCGGAGGAGATGATTTTATTGTGTGCGAATATATCTTTCTGTTTCTCCGGCTCAACCGCACACGGCTATCGCCGTTCGAAAACTTTGCGTTTTCCCGCGGAAAATCCGGGAGAAAACACGGAGAATTGTTGAGCGAAAGAAAGATTGTTTCCCAAAGCTTGTTTTTGTTGCTCTCAACGACTTGCCGCCGCGTTGCGGAAGGCGAGGAGAGTGAAATCCGTTTGTTATGGTGGTGCGGGAATGGTGCGCAGACGGGGCCGAGGGTTATGCGATTTGACGTTTACTCAAGGTTCTGCACCTGCTCGCGGATTTTTTCGAGCTCGTTTTTAGCATCGACGACAAGGTGGGCAATGGTGCTGTCGCAGGATTTGGAGCCGGTGGTATTGACCTCGCGGTTCATTTCCTGCAAAAGGAAATCCAGCTTGCGACCGGCAGGCTCGTTGCCGTCCAGAATTTCTTCAAAGAGAGCGAAATGAGAGCGCAGGCGAACCATTTCCTCATCAATGGCGATCTTATCGGCGAAGACGGCACACTCGGTCAGAATACGATTTTCATCGACGGTGATGCTCTTATCCTCAAGGACGGTGCGCAGCCGTTCCTCCAGCTTTTGGCGATAGGCGCGGGAGTTGATCTCGGAGAGCGCCTCGATGCGGTCGGCCAGCTCGCGCAGATGGGCGAGCTTGCCTCGCAGATCGGCGGCAAGTCGCGCTCCCTCGCTGTCACGACCGCAAAGAAACCGATCGGTCGCCTCGGCGATCACGGGGAGCAGCTCCTCCCACAGTGCGTCCAGATCGGTCTGTACCTCCTGCTCGGGGGCGAAGACGGCGGGGTTGGATGCCACGTGCATGACAGAAATATCGTCCTGCAGGCCATACTCATCACGAAGACGGTACAGAGCATCAAGATAGGCGCGCAGTGCCGCGTCGTTGATCGGCAGAGCCTGAGCAGAGGCGGTCTTGGTGGCCGACACGCTCAGATCGACCTTACCACGGCTGATGCCGCGGGATTGCAGATACGGCTTGACACGCTCCTCCAGACCCGAATAATGGCGGGGGAGACGGACGGAGCATTCAAAATAACGGTTATTGACACTTCGCAGCTCCGCGACAAGGTCATATTGCTCTCCTTGCAGCGTGGCTCTGCCGAAGGAGGTCATCGAGCGGATCATCGACGGCGTACCTCTCTTTCAATTTTAGACAATATATAATTATTATAAACCTTTTTTTTCTTTTTGTCAACGGATTTGCATTTTTCTTTGACCGCAACCTCTGTTTTTGGCAAGAAAAACAAAAAAAGTCGTCCGCATGATGTAAAATTCTTTCAAAAGAGAAAACAAAAAGTAGGGAAAGGGACTTGAAAAAAAGCGAAAAATGGTGTATAATAATTTGTAATTATATTTCAAAACGAACATCCGGAGGTTTATTTCAATTATGGTAGTAGCAGGAGATTTCAAAAACGGTGTAACGTTTGACATGGGCGACGGTACTGCATGGCAGGTCGTAGAGTTCCAGCACGTCAAACCCGGTAAGGGCGCAGCGTTCGTTCGCACCAAGATCAAGAATGTCATCACGGGCGGTATCGTCGAGCGTACGTTCAACCCCACGGACAAGTTTGAGAACGCATATATTGAGCGTCGTGAGATGCAGTATTCCTACAACGACGGTGATCTGTATTATTTCATGGACACCGAAACGTTTGATATGCTTCCTCTGGAGGCAAACAAGCTGGGTGATAACTTCAAGTTTGTCAAGGAGGAGATGATGGTCAAGGTCATTTCCTACAAGGGCAACGTATTTGATGTTGAGCCTCCCACATTCGTCGAGCTTGCCGTCACCAAGACCGATCCCGGTTTTGCCGGCAACACCGCGACCAATACCCTCAAGCCCGCAACGCTGGAGACCGGCGCCGAGATCAAGGTTCCGCTGTTCATCAACGAGGGCGACGTTCTGAAGATCGATACCAGAACCGGCGAGTATCTGTCCCGCGCATAATTCGCGCAAACGGAGATCGCACCAATCGATGCTATGGGAGGTGTACCGACGGTTCGGACACCTCCCATTGCGTTTATTTGCAAATAAAAAACGAAAACGGAGGAATAAACACATGGAACTCAAGGAAAAAGCAGCATATCTGAACGGTCTGGCAGACGGTCTGGACTACGATAAGACCACCAAGGAGGGCAAGCTGATCGCAGCGCTGATCGATCTGGTCGGTGAGCTGGCGGCTGCCGTGCAGGCGCATGACACCGACCTTGATGAGGTTGTCGAGGAGCTGGAGGATATGCGTGAGTATATCGAGGAGATCGACGAGGATCTGTCCGACGTGGAGGATTACCTTGACGCCGAGCTTGAGGATGAGGACGATGATGACGACGACGAGGATGATGACGAGGACGATTGGCTTGACGACGATGACGACATCGACGGCGAGTATTTCGAGATCGTTTGCCCCTCCTGCGGCGAGGAGATCTGCTTTGACGAGTCGGTCGAGCCCGAGAATCTGACCTGCCCCGCTTGCGGCGAGAAGTTCTCCTGCGAGATCGAAGACGATGATCTCAAGAAGATCGACGGCGACGAGGACGAAGAATAATACGCTTGCCGTTTACAAGATCGGGGTGAGTCGGGTGCGAATGACGCATTGGAGATTCACCCCGTTCATTTTTATTTGACGCTTTGTTTGGGTCAAAACATATTTTTTAGGCGATCAAACGAAAATTCCAATCTCCCATTGTACAAGGCCTTTTTGGATGGTCACGGTGTTTCTTTCCGAACAACCCCCTTGAATGGGGCTTGTGGCGGTGCCCAAAGTCTACCCTTGAAAAAATATGGAAATATCGATAAAAGCGGAGTATTTCATCTTGACAAACGGCGGGGAATATGGTACAATAATGCTGGATAGAAATCACACGGATCGGAGAGTATCGTATGAAAAAAGTATTCATTCTGCTGATTGCCGTACTGACGGTAGCAATGTTTTGTACGCCGATGGCGGCAAGAAAAGAATCCAACGAGGTCCTTCTCCACGATGCGGACACCAAATTCGGCAACTTTACGCTGGATAGCAAGGAGACGACCGAGGGCTCTTACAGCTTGTCTGTAACCCTGAACGGGGACTCCTTTGTGGCGGAGAATATATTAAGAGATGAGGTAGATATTACCGATTGTGACACCGTCGCCATTGATATGTATATTTCGGACGTGGATAAGCTTGCGGGAATCAACACGATATACTTTGAGGTCAGCTCTGCAGGAAAGTGCGACGAAGACGAGCTGCAGTGGGAATTCTCGGGTCAGCTGCGCGACACCAAAATTGAGGATGGCTGGAATACCGTCTATCTTGACCTTGGTACGGCAACACAAGCAAACGAATTTGACCAAACGGCGGTGAATTACATACGCTTTTACACCTTCTTTGGCTCTGAGGCCTCGGGCTTGACACTCAAGCTGGACAATATCCGCGCCTGCTACACGGGCGGTGAGGATTTCTCCGATATGGAGCTGGACGCGTATCAGGGTGACAATCCCGACAAGGATATTGTGATCGCGGGGCAGCAGGTGCCTGATCCGACCAACCGCGACCAGGAAATGACCAAGACGGCGGGTTTCAAAAAGTGATCCGCAAAAATAAAACTGACATCATGCACGGCAAGGGGAGCTTTCTTTGAGTAAGGTTCCCCTGCCTTATTACGCATAGACAACGGGAGGGTGTTTATGGCAACCGAGCAAAAACGGTTTACGAAAAACGATGCGGGATTTCTCTGTGCGCATTGCGGGCGACAAGTTGAGCCTTTGGGCTACACCTCACGCAATCACTGCCCGTTTTGCCTGTGGTCCTTGCACGTGGACGAGTTCCCGGGGGATCGCGCCTGCGCTTGTCGCGGCGAGCTGGAGCCCATTCGCGTGGAACCGGATGCCAAGAAAGGATACGTCATCATTCACCGCTGTCGTCGCTGCGGGGCGATCCGCCGCAATAAGGCCGCGCATCAGGCCAAGGTACAGCCGGATGATATTAAGCTGCTGATCCGCCTGACGGCGGGGCA
Organism: Clostridia bacterium; assembly: GCA_017456145.1. Taxonomy (GTDB): domain Bacteria; phylum Bacillota; class Clostridia; order Oscillospirales; family CAG-272; genus SIG644. The sequence goes on along the minus strand of JAFTJZ010000020.1, from coordinate 5,698 downwards.
GCTATAAGCGGTATACCGCGGGCTGGCCTGTTTACCCAAGGCTTTTGGTGCAGTTGTGCGCATGATGCGTGAGAGGAGCAGTGGTGATATGATCATTACGATAGAGGAATTGAAGGAAACCGAGGGACGCATTCTCGGCGTGGACTTCGGGGATGTGCGCACGGGGCTTGCCGTGTCGGATGCGGCGCGCTTTTTGGCGTCGGGAATGGGAACCATTTCGCCCGGAGGAATGGACAAGACGGCCCGCGCCGTTGCAGAAACGGTGAGGGAGCACAGGGCTGTCGCGGTCGTAGTGGGGCTGCCTGTGAATATGAACGGTAGCTATGGCGACCGTGCCGAACACGTTCGGATCTTTGTGGGGCTGTTGGAGGAGAAGATCCCCGATATTCCCATCTGCTTTATCGACGAGAGAATGACGACCATGGCGGCGTCCCGTTTTCTCAACGAGACCAACACCCGCGGGCAAAAGCGCAAGCAGGTGATTGATACGCTCAGTGCACAGATCATTTTGCAAAATGCACTCGACCGTTTGAAAAATTTACGCTGATCGGCAACGGATCTACTCAATACCGATTCGTTGTTTCCGAAGACAAAAGGAGAGGTCATGAATCAAAACGATACCAACCGTCCCACGCTGGACGATTACGATGATGAGGCACTTCGCCATCCCGAGCGTTATCCCAATAAGACGCTCAGCGTGATCGGAAAGTGCATCAAATGGTTTTTCATCGCACTTGCCGTCGCGGTTTTTGCCGTGATGATCTGGCGCATCAACGCCATGGAGCACTTGCCGAAGTCGATCAAAACGCTTACAGTTAACGAGGCGACCCATGCTGCCTACCTTGCCGCCGAGAGCCGCGGAGAGACCTTGGAAATGTTTACGCAGGGTAAGATCGATCCCATCTCCACCAACGATGAGGCCTACGGCTATTTCTGGGTTGCCGAGTCGGTCATCATTCCCGAGGCGCAGCAGCTGCAGCTGGTCGTCCGGTACAATAACAGCACGCTGGAGCATCTGGCAAGCGATTTTGACATCGGATATATCCCCGATCGCAGTGAGGAGGTGCTGGCCATCCGTCTGCGGGTCGTTGAGGATGCAACTCCCGACAATCCCGAGGACAATGAGGACGAGAGCACATGGTCGATCCGTACGCTGACCCCTACGGGCGAGCCTGTCACCGCGCAAAAGGATGTCTACAATTATCGCCGCTACGTCTTTGATCAGGTGCCGACGGACGATCACATCATTGGTCTGATCGTTGATTTCTATTACGTGGGAGCAATCGATGACGGGGAGCCCTTGGCACAGTTGTACGTCTATTATGAGCGCGCTAAAAATGAAGATATAAAATTGACGAAAAACGATATTGCCGCGCTGGAGGAATTTGGGCAAAAATAACACGATGAGAAAGTGTCAAAAAAATTTTTCAAAACTTTTGCATGAAAATTGCGTAAAAATCTTGACATTTCGGCAAATATCGTATATAATATAGGTTGTCATTGTGTAAAAGTGGGAATCCCCACGGCGAATTACAGCTTTGGCTGCCCGAGAGGTGTTTTTCGGGACAGCACTGTTCGTTTCCGACGTACCGAAACTAAAGGAGGTAATCTCAAATGCTCAGAACTTATCAGCCGAAAAAGCGCCAGAGAAAAGTTGAGCACGGTTTTCGCAAGAGAATGAAGACGTCCGATGGCAGAAACGTTCTCAAGAGAAGACGCGCTAAGGGAAGAAAGAGACTCACCTATTGATTCTCCCCATCAACAACTGAATCACATAAAACCTCCGACCGCTGTAAACCGTAATTTTCTTTGATGTTTGTGGCGTCGGGGTTTTTGTTGGGGGCGCGTTATGCCGCGACGCACCGCAGCATCATTCAAATGCGGCAAAGGAAATCAACGCATTCAATCAACACCCGGAAACATGACAGGATTCAAAAACGTATGTAAAGGAACACGCCATGAAGCTTGCTGCGATCAAGGAGCATCATCTTTATAACAAGGCATATCAAAAGGGGAACCGCGCCTCGGGACAAAGTATCACGGTATACGTCCTTCGAGATTACGCGGCACACCGCCTGATGCTCGCTCACCCACAGCATCTGACCGTCAATCGCGTCGGCATCTCCGTCTCCAAGAAGATCGGGGGGGCCTGCGTACGCAACCGCGCCAAGCGCATCATCCGCGAGGCGTATCGCGCGATTTTGCGCGAGGGTCAGCTGAAGGTGGGCTTTTTGGTCGTGATTGCGGCAAAGCCCGAAATTGCCACCAAAAAAAGCGGCGAGATCGAGTCAGAGCTGCGGCGCGCCTTTGATCGACTGCAATTCTTTCGCCGGAGCGCGGCGGAAAAGAAGTGCGACGGGACAGGCTCATGAAATACCTTTGCATTCGACTCATTCGCTTTTATCAGAAGTTCTTATCTCCGAGAAAACGAACCCCGACATGTCGGTTTTCCCCGACGTGTTCCGCCTTTGCCATTGAGGCATTTCAAAAACGAGGCTTTTTTGCGGGGATGGTGCTGACCTTTTTTCGCATCCTTCGGTGCAATCCCTTTTGCCCCGGCGGATACGATCCCGTCCCCGAGAGGGGGATCACGGTCAGATCCTACTACGCAAGCAGAGCAGGGGGGAGAGTAGAGGACGACAGTGACGATATGATCGATGGAGAGGACGAGGAAACTCGCTCAGATACCGTCAATCGAGAATTTGACCCCGCGGCAGGGGGTCAGACAACGGACCGTGGAGAGATGGCTGCCGAAGACGGAGACACGCCAAAGCGTGCGTGCATCCGATTTGTACCCGAGGACAAGGCTCCGCGGTAGGATTCCTAAAAATTGAGAAGGAGTATTGGTAAATTACCATTACAAACAAGGATTCAAATGAACTACAAAAAGAGAACATTCGCAATCCGAGCCATCGTGCTTGGACTTTTGATGTGTGTGCTGCTCACGACTTTGGTCGGCTGTGGCAGCGCGACCAAGGTAACGCTGACAGCGAAGAATATCTCTAACAGTGATGCAAATGAAAACGGCTGCACGTTGGATGCCGATTTGCTCAATGACATTGCGCAGACATTGGCATTGGCGTTTGATTCGACCGAATTTGATTCCCGTGAGCTGCTCATTGCCGCATACCGCGGCTACAATATGCTCGATGCGAGCTTTGATGACGCAGTGATCGACCCCGAGGAGGTCAAGGAGACCGACATGGAGGCAGTGCATCTGATCATTGAGACGGCGACAGACCGTCTGGATGCTGCTGACCGTGCGCTGGTCGGCAAGGATTATTCCGCCATGACCCCCGCAGACACGCTTACCGTCATCGGTGCGCTGCAGGATACGGTCGATCTCGACGAGGAGAAGGACTTCTGGGGTACCATCCTCGGCTGGATCGGTATATTCCTCGGTTGGATCGACGGCTTTACCGGCTCGTATCTGGTTGCACTGATCATCTTTGCTATTATTGTTGAGCTTTTGATGCTGCCTCTGGGCATCCGTCAGCAGAAGAATTCGATCCGACAGGCAAAGCTGCGTCCCAAGGAGATGGCGATCCGCAAAAAGTATGCGGGACGTGACGACCAGAAGACGCAACAAAAGGTTTCTCAGGAGATTCAAGAGCTTTATCAGAAGGAAAACTTCAACCCCGCATCGGGTTGCCTGCCTTTGCTTTTACAGTTGCCGATCGTGCTGGCTCTGTATCGCATCGTTATTGACCCGCTGCAGTATGTGTTGGGTCAATCTGCCTCGCTTTCCTCTTCTTTGGAGCTTTACCGCACCGCAGCGCGCGCTGCAGGTGGTCTGGGTGAGGCGGTCAGTGCCAACAGCGGCACCATCGGCTTACTTTCCAAGATCGGTGAGCATCTGGACGGTCTGAAGAACTTCTTGTTCTTTGATAATGCCGAGGCGATCTACACTCGCATGAGCGAGGTGACCATTCCCGATTTCAGCCTCTTTGGCTTGAATCTTGGTCTGACCCCCAGCTTTCAGGATAATCAGATCCTTCTGATCATTCCTGTGCTGACCTTCGTGGTGTACTATCTTACCATGAAACTGACCAAGAAGTTCACCTATCAATCGACCACGGCAGAGCAGCAAACCGACCCGCAGGTCGCCTGCTCCAACAAGATCATGGATCTGATGATGCCGATCATGAGTACCTGGGTCTGCTTTATGGTACCTGCACTGGTTGGTATTTACTGGATCTTTAAGAGCCTGATTTCCACGCTGCGCCAGTTTATCGTTTCCAAGGCCATGCCCTTGCCGCAGTTTACCGAGGAGGACTACAAGGCCGCCGAGCGCGAATTGGCAGGTAAGTCGCCCAAGAGGGCGGCAGCCGCAGCGCGCGGCTCGTACAGCTATCCCGCGGGCACCAAGACAGTGGACGGTAAGCCCAAGTCCTTGTTCCACATGGATGACGACGATTACGTCGCCATGGTGGAGGAGCAGGAAAAGAAGGACGAGGAAGAGGCAAAGAGTGCTAACAACGAGAAGGCAACTGCCAAGGCTGAATTTGCTGCCAAGCTCAAGGATGACAAGCGCGACAATAAGGACAATAAGAAGGATAAGAAGTAATTTTTGATAAGCCACGCAAGGCAAAACCCAAAAAATTAAGACAATCGCCGCGAGGGATGCGAGCGCGCAAAGTGAACGTCGCGGCAAAGGAGCATATTGTGAGAAAAGAAACAACCATTACAGCAAAGACCTTGGAGGAGGCTCTGGAGAAGGCTGCAGCGGAGCTGGGTGCCCCCTCTGTGGATGAGCTTGAGTACGAGGTACTGGAAGAGGCAAAGAAGGGTCTGTTCGGCATCGGTGCCGTTCCCGCCAAGATTCATGCAAGCTACCGTAAAAGCGGTGTGACACTGGCACTGGAATTTCTGACCCGCTTGACGCAGGACATGGGACTGCAGGTCACCATGGAGGTGCGTGACGGCACCAATGACGACAAGGTCATTGCCATTGACGGTGATAACGCAGGCATTCTGATCGGACATCATGGTGATACGCTGGATGCATTGCAGTATCTGGCAAATCTTGCTGCCAACAAGAAGACCGACGGTGAGAAAAGAGAATACGTCAAGATCACCATTGACGTTGAGAATTATCGTGCAAAGCGCGAGGAAACGCTGCGCGCTTTGGCAAGAAGAATGGCTGCTCGCGTGCTGCGCTACAAGAAGAGCGTTATGCTGGAGCCGATGAATCCTTATGAGCGTCGGATCATCCATTCCGAGATTCAGGGGATCGAGGGCTGCTCCACCAACTCTATCGGTTCTGAGGATAACAGAAAAATCGTGATCTTTTTAGATGATCGCAGTGCTGCCGCACACGCAACCCCCGTCGAGGAAGAGCCCGATTTCTCCGATCAGGAACTCTATTGATCTATTGGGAGAGCCCGCGCTGCGTGGGCTCTCCTTTTGCTTGGGAAGTTGGGGCGCTGCCCCAAGCTCTGCGGTGAAGAGACGTCGGGGCGCTGCCCCAAGCTCTGCGGTGAAGAGACGTTGGGGCGCTGCCCCAAGCTCTGCGGTGAAGAGACGTTGGGGCGCTGCCCCAAGCCCCGCGGGAAGAGACGTTGGGGCGCTGCCCCAAGCCCCGCCAAAGGGACTTTTTTGAAAAAAAGTCCCTTTGGAAACCCAAAAAACTTGAAGAAATGTTTGGTGTGCTTAGAACGGTATTGCTGAAAATTCAGCCGACAAATGGATACAAGGT
>JAFTJZ010000056.1 GCA_017456145.1 Clostridia bacterium | reverse complement strand
TTTAATATATGTATGTTAGTATTATACTATACTTTGGCAAAAAATTCAAGCCCTTTTCGTCATTTTCCGCTTGTTTTTCTCGATTTTTTCTGCCTTTCTTGACTTTTTGAGGGCGTTGTTAGTATTTTGCGGGAAGATAGGTTATCCGCAAAGAAAAAACGACGGGGTGAGTTTCAAATGCATCATTTGCATTTGACGCACCCCGATTTTCAATGTAGCTATTTCCCGGGAAATCATATACGTATTTCCGTTATAGCATAGGATCACCCGAAATCCTGCTTTGCGTCAAAGAGATCCGCGGATACACGAATCGGAATTTCATCGCAGTCGGGGGTCTCAAAGCGTGTGTTGCATTTTTGCGCGAGCGGTGGATCGACATAATAAGCCTGAATGGCCCCGGATAACACCGATTGATTTCTTGCTTGAATATGTTGCTGTAAGGTTTGATCGTCCACATCCAGATAATGAAATTCGCAACAGATATGATGACTTTGGTAAAAAGCGCGCGCGTATTCCCTGCCGGAATAGGACCAAAAGCCCCAATCCAGGATAACATCCATTCCTGCATGGATCAACTCTACTGATTTTTGATACAGATATGCTTGGGTTCGCGCTGCATATTCGTCGTGCTTGTCTGCGCAGTGCTGACCAAAGATGGACAGCATGACCTCATCTACCGACAGCAGAACAGCAGAATATTTCTTGCATAAATAGGATGCATACGTTGTCTTTCCACTGCAGATCTTCCCGCAAAGTAAGATTACCCTTGCCATTTTTCCTCCATTACGACTCTTTGACGAGCTTTCCGCAAATATGCTCGGGGGTCAGCTTGAGCAAAAGTGTACTCTTGGCATACGATTCGATTTCCTGACGAATATAGGCATCATCCAGGGTGAATTTATGAGATAATGCCGTCGTGATAGGTATGATCTGCGCCATGTCATCGATGACCTCGATCCGCCCGAAGACAATGACGCTTTTTACGTTCAGCGCCCAATCGTCGTCAACGCGATATCCCGCATCGTATACGCAGAAGGATACTTTGTCAGAGGATCGAATGGCATCCATGCGGTGTCCTCCTTTGCCGCAGTGAAAATAAATGCATCCGTCTTCACTGTGATAATAATGGTTCATCGGCATACCGTATGGGTAGCCGTCATCCCCGTTCACAGAGAGAACCCCTCGCGTTTCCTTTTGAAGTACAGCGATCGCCTCATTCAGTGTGATCTTTTTGTTTATTCGGGTCAATTCTCGAAACATTTTATTGCCTCCGTACTCGGATTTTAATATGAGCTTGCGCAAAATAATCAAAATATATCATGTTTTGGAAATTTAACGTAGCGAAATCCCGTGTGGCTACGCTTTGTTTGCACTAATTATATAGCCGCACTAATTATATAGCCACACTTATTATACAGCCACACTTATTATATCATAAAGTGATCGAATGTGCAAGAATTTTCCTGATAAAAAATAAAGATGCCCTTCAAAAGAACATCTTTATCAAAAAAATTACTTTTTGTTGCGTCTGCTGCCGCAAAGGACGTGAAGACACGCAGATAACCCGAGAAGACACTCGGCGGGATAATAGGTTCCCATGCAGAGTCTACCTGCAATTTTGCCCATGCCCATGAACCAATCAAATACCAGCATGAGATCCGAGAAGAAAAACAGCACACTCCCCACAAGGATCACGGTTGTCAGGATCGTTTTTGTAGCATAAAAATTAGAAATCGCTTTTCCGAGCATCATGGATATGATCAGTGCATATACCAAGCAGACGATCTGCATGATTTGCTCGGGGAACTCCAAAAGCGGACAAAACAATACAAACCCACCTGCCAGGACAAAAAGAATACCGCCAATGAGAAAATCGCGACGAACGATCCTTTGCAGCATGCAGTAGGAGATGAAGTAGCAAATATGTCCGATGGCAAATAGCGCGGCACCGATGATAAAATCAAAGCCAAGAACGATATCACCAAGGCAAGCGAAAACGAGTCCCGTTGCCATGGATACGTTGAACTTGAGATTTTCGGCCTTGATTGCGAGGGCGTATATGAGATTGATCAATCCCATCAGCGCAAAACCGCTGCTGCAAGCCGCTTTGAGTGTAAGACCGCCTTCAGTCAGGTAAAAATAATTTCCAACAAAAACCAAGGATGCGAGGACAAGATTGATACCCAACAGTATTTTTTGTTTTTTTGCCATAATATCTCACCTCAAAAAGATGTGGAGCAGCGCGCCATACAGCCCTTTATTATACGGTTGATATCGCATGGGGAGATCCATCCAGGTTTTTTTATCGACGATGCTCTTGGTATGCGAGAAAGCGTCAAAGCCTTCTTTTCCGTGATAACTGCCCATTCCGCTCTCACCGACACCGCCAAAGCCCATTTCACTGGTTGCAAGGTGGATGACAACATCGTTGATGCAGCCACCTCCGTAGGAGAGCCGCTCGGTGACCTCTTTGATGTGTCGCTTGTTCTCAGAGAACAAATACAGCGCCAGTGGCTTTTGTTTCCCATGCAGCAGTGTGAAAATATCGTCAAACCGATCGTAGGTGAGAATGGGAAGTACAGGACCGAAGATCTCTTCCCCCATGACGGCGTCATCCCACGTGACGTTATCCATCACTGTCGGAGCGATCTGCAGGGTATCTCTGTTATAAGTGCCGCCGATGACAACCTTATTTTCATCGATCAGTCCGCGGAGACGGTCAAAATGCTTTTCGTTGACAATACGCCCATAATCCACATTCTTCAGAGGCTCTTCCCCGTATTGAAGGCAAATCTGGACTTTAAGCTCTTTGACCAGCGCGTCCTTGACCGACTTTTCACAAAGAATATAATCCGGAGCAACGCAGGTTTGCCCGCAGTTCAGATATTTGCCGAAAACAATGCGCTTTGCTGCGAGCTTGATCTTTGCCGTGCTGTCCACGATGCAGGGGCTCTTACCGCCAAGCTCAAGAACCGCGGGGGTGAGCGTCTTTGCAGTGTGGCGAAGAACCTCCTTGCCGACATTCTGACTGCCCGTGAAAAAGACAAAATCAAATTTCTTTTCCAACAGAGCCGCATTCTCTGCGCGACCGCCCGTGATCACAGCCACATATTCACTCGGGAAACATTCGGCGATCAACTTAGCAATGGCCGCACTCGTCGCAGGAGAATAAGCGCTGGGCTTGACAATGGCGGTATTCCCTGCTGCGATGGCATCGGCGAGCGGATCGAGCGTCAGAAGGAAGGGATAATTCCAAGGACTCATGATCAACGTGTTGCCATGCGGCGAGGGTTTTTTATAACTGGAAGAAGCAAACTGTGCCAAAGGGGTGCTCACACGGTGATTTTTAGCAAAACGGCGTGTGTGCTTGATCATATACGAGATCTCCGAGAGAACCAGTCCGACCTCACACATAAAGCCCTCAAAGGCACTTTTTCCAAGATCGGCTGTCAGTGCCGCCTCGATCTCTGTTTCGTGTTTCTTTACGCTGTTGTACAGCCTTTTCAGCATTTCGATTCTGAAGGATATCGGTAAGGTCGCGCCACTTGCAAAGAATTTTTTCTGTGATTCAAGGATGGTGTCAATGTTCTGTGTGCTCATGTGTTACTCCAATCTGCTACTTTTTCATAAAATGGTTCCAGTGCCTTGGCATCCATCAGCATCGGAACGGGATAGAGGGGGTTTGCCTCTTTTGCGGCGTGCTTTGCCATCTTTGGAATATCCTCTTTCATAATACCCGACAGGGTTTTGGGAATATTCATGCGAGCATTCATATTTCGGACAGCCGCGATAAAGCGTGCAGCGCCGTCTTCGGCTGAATCCTGCTTTGTGGCGAGGCCGACAACAATGGCGAGCTCGTGCAGCTTTTTATGGGCGCTCTTTCCATATGCCTCAAGAACGATAGGCAATAGTACGGCGTTGGCAAGTCCATGTGGGATATTATATTGGCCGCCCAGTGAATGAGCTACTGCATGAACATACCCCACGTAAGATTTGGAAAACGCTCTGCCTGCCAAAAAGGATGCTTGCATCATATTGGCTCTGGCAAGGGTGTTCTGACCGTCCTGATATGCCTTTTCGAGGTTTTCAAAGATCAGACGAACGGCATCGGTAGCATCTTTTCTGGTAGAGCGTGTTGTTGAGCGCCCGATATAGGCCTCGACCGCGTGGGTCAGTGCGTCCATTCCTGTGGTAGAAGTCATGGAGAGCGGCATAGTTTTGGTATTTTCCGCATCAAGAACTGCAACGCGAGGAATGAGCGGAAAGTCGCTGATGGGTGACTTGCGACCGGTCTTCGCATCAGTGATCACAGTCGCGACCGTCACTTCACTTCCCGTCCCGGCTGTCGTCGGGATGGCGATAAGCAAGGGAATCTTATGCATGACCTTGAGAATACCACCCATTTTTGCAATTGGCTTGTTTGGCCTTGCAATACGGGCACCGACAGCCTTGGCGCAATCAATGGCAGAGCCGCCACCAAACCCGATCAGAGCTTGACAGCCGTTTTCAAGATAAAGTGCGCGGGCCTGCTCGACATTGTCAACCGTAGGGTTGGGTACGGTGCTGTCGTAGATATGGTAGGATACTCCGTTTTTTTTCAGTTGTTCCTTCAAGCCGTCGATCATTCCGAGAGAATGCAGGACCTTGTCGGTGACGATCAGAACGCTTTTGACCTGCTTTTCCCTAAGCTGTGAAGGAACTTCGGAGACACTGCGCAGAATCTTCGGGTTTCGATATGGTAAAATGGGAATGGCGAGGTGAAAGACCTTCTGAAACGTGCGACAATAAAGTTTGTAAATTGGATTCATATCTCTTCCTTTCAGCACACTGTGTGCTGTGTATTTTTTCGGAGCATTGAGCGCTCCGATGGGTTTCGACAAATTTCAGCACACTGTGTGCTGAGTGAGATTTGAACGGAAGTTGACCTCCCGTTCTATCTTGATGCGATAAATATTCATGCCTTCATGCCGTCAAGCAAAATGCCGAACGAATATTTGAACGCAGCAACCGCTTGTTCCTTTGGAAGCTTGCGGCCGAGCGCATCGGCATTGTAACCACGAATAAAGCACCAGATCGCATAGCTCATGATCTCGGTATCGACATCCTTCAGAATGCCGTGTTCCTTTCCAAACTCGATCAGCTTTGAAATTTCTGCTTTCCACCAAGCGTAGTTCTGTGATGACACAGAGTCATTTTCGAAAACATAGTGGCTGAACCTCATTTTTGTATCATAAGAAATAAGCAATGTGTCCGCCACAATGTCGATCACCTGTGAGATAAAGTCTCCAGAGGGATCAAAATTTGCGGTGATGCTCTCCCTGATTTTAAGGATCATGGATTCATAAACAATATTCAAAACCTCATTGATATTACGAAAACGATTGTAAAATACACGATTGGTGATTCCGAGTGTTTGAAGAATCTTGCGCACGGTCACGCTCTCGGCGCCCTGGGCGATGGCGATGCCTTCGGCAGTTTCAATGATTCTTCTTGACATATCATCGCTGATCAATGCTTGCGTGTTAGCGCTCATCATGCCACCTCCGTCTTGTCGGCACACTGTGTGCTGAAGTATTATACCATATAATTCCGCGATTGTCAATCGTTATAAATCATAATCTTATAAAAAAATTCGACAAAAGATCCCGTCGAAAAGATCAACGGGATCATAAAGTGATATTAATCGTTCAGTATCGTCAGATGACAGCAGGCAACGCCGCCGGCATGGATGGTTCGTCTCTCTCCCGGGAGAAGGCAAAGGTTTCCGTCGTCGGTACAGACGATCCTTCCCTCTGCATCCTTGGCAGTGACGTCGCAATAGAGAGCGACCACACTGCCCTTGTTGGTCAGAGTGATACAGTCATCTCGGCAGATAACGTCTACCTCCGCTTTATCAAGGGCGAGCAAGGGCGCGAAGGGATGAACGGCATCAGGCAAAAAAACGTACTCCACGCAAATGCCGAGCTTTGCCGACCCGAGGCGAACCAAGACGGTAGCATCAACGGGAATCTCCGTCGGCTGCCAATCGCAGCCCCCCGTCGCGGTGGGGAGAGCGTAGTTGATCCGTATGTTTCCATTCATACCGTACACCGTCAGCGTAACGTCATCGGCACAGATCGGGAGGGCGGTAGTGTCGGCGCGCAAGAACGGGATCACAGTGACCCTTCCATCTCTTGCAACGACGCTGTCATGTCGTAAGCCAAGCATCACGTGAGCAAACATTCGCTTGAGCTCGAAATATGCGGGCTTGGGACAGCCGTCAAACTCCAATACCGAGGTGTTTGCCGCATTGGGAAACGGTTCGTTGCCCATCCAGACGATCATGCCCGCTTTTCTATCACCCGCGTAGCGAACTGCACTGCTGACGTAGCGCAGCGCCTCTGCCTGCGTCAAGCGAAAGGCGCGCACGTAGGTGTCGACGTCCATTTTTTCACCGTCAAATTCCCCGAACCAATCGGTCATCTGCTCCATATGCAGCCACCAAGCTCCGCGAGTCAACCAATAACGATTATGCTTTGTGGGCGGCCAAAGCTTGGCATTTCCTCGATATTTGACCAACAGCTCCATGCGAGAGGCTGCCGGCGCACCGACCTCGGAGTGCAAAAGACTGTCGTCACGATTGCAGCTCTGATAATACGCGCGGGGACCCGCAGCGTAATTCCAGGGGCCGTGCGTGTCGTGCAGCTTGCCCGTTCCGATATAATCCATGCTGCCAGGAACCGGCCCCGAGGGGGATGCGGGCAAAAACAGACGATCGCCGTCAAGCTCTGTCACAAGATGACTAAGAGCCATAAGTGTAGGATGCTCCAGACCTTGGGGACGGTAGTCGTCGTAGTACAGCTCGTTTCCACCACACCAGATGGCAAGGCAAGCGCGGGCTCGTCGGCGGAGAATATCTACCTTCGCTACTTCAAGCAAATCCTCAATAAAATCGGCGTCGCTGCAGGCAGCGTTCTCAATGCCGCTGGAGGATTGCGGAAATTCCTGCCATACCAGAATACCGAGCTCGTCACAAAGATCGTAGAAGGTATCGCTCTCAAGCAAGGCACCGCCCCAGACGCGGATCATTGTAACGTTCATATTTTTGATCGCCGTCAATTGCGCACGATAATTCTGTTCTGTCACCGTTCCGTAAAAAGGCGAGAGCGGAACCCAGTTGACGCCACGCACGGGAATGCGAACACCATTGACAACGGGTACATATGGGAAGGTATCCTCTGCTGCGCCCTCAGGGCGATCGTATTTCAAGGTGCGGAAACCGATTGTTTGACTCTTTTCATCTAAAATAGCGCTTTTGTCGGAGAGCTGTGTGACAACGCGATAAAGGTTTTGCGCACCGAATCCCGAGACTTGCCACAGGGCTGCATTCGGGCAGCGCAGTGTGAGTCGCATCTCTTCGGCTGTCACAGGTTGACTTTTGCTATCTATCAAGGAACCTGCAGCATCCAGCAGTGAGACGGTCAAGATCAGTTCCCTATCGTCTATGCGGTTAACCTCGATGTCGGTACGAACAACGCCACAATCATCCTCAAGCGACGCGCGTGGATAAACGTCACCAAGTACACCGCCACGCTCGATCTTGAGAGATACGTCACCGAAAATTCCGATATTAACCATGCGCGGCATCCAGTCCCAGCCGTAATTATATCGAGATTTAAGCGTTTTGACGCGGGATGTATATCCTACCTGACCCTCGACCTCAGGAGGTTGTAGGAAAACAATGCGCAAATGGTTATCACCGACGCGGACAGCGTTTGTCACATCGGCATGATGTGGCAGATGCATTCCCTCAAAATACAAAACCTCCATACCGTTGACAAAAACATATCCGGAATAGTCCAAGCCTTCAAAAAGGAGCTCGTAACGTTGCGCATCGATGTCGGTCAACGTAAAGTGTTTCTCATACACCCATTCGCGATGCTCGACCCATTCCATGTGAAGAAAATGATCATCCACGTTCCAATCCTCAATCAGTCCCGCACGTAACAGATCTGCCTGTACCGCACCGGGTACGGTCGCCGGAATGGGCATAACGACGGGCAGAGAGAAGGAATCCGTTTCCATGAGCTTTTGGAATTTCCATTGGTGACGCATCCAACCGCTCAAGTGCCAATCGTCACCACACAAGCTTATTGTGTTGATGGTTTGCTCTTTCATTTTTTACATCTCCTCTTTTTTCTTTCGATCTTTGATCTTTCCCTACGGTAAGGGAACGATAAAGCCGGTTCGTTTTATATAGCATTAAAATTTGCATTGACTTCGGTGGGATTTTGCGCAGCGAAATCCCGTGTGGCTACGCTCTGTTCGCTCTATTTATGTAGCCACACTGAAAAGATTGAGGTTATGCTGACTTCGGTGGGATTTTGCGCAGCGAAATCCCGTGTGGCTACGCTCTGTTCGCTCTATTTATGTAGCCACACTGAAAAGATTGAGGTTATGCTGACTTCGGTGGGATTTTGCGTAGCGAAATCCCGTGTGGCTACACGCTGTTCGCTCTATTTTTATAGCCACACTTATTATATCATAAAATTTTCGGGAAATCAATTATATTTTTCCGTTTTGAGACATATTATGTAAATTTGGGTATTGACGAAAAACAAAAAATTTGATATAATGAAATCATCTAAAAATCGGAGGAAAATCTTATGTCAAAAACCGTACAAGAAATTCTGGATCTGATCCGTGAAAAAGGTATTAAAATGGTCGATTTCAAAATGGTCGACATAAACGGTCAATACCGCCACGTCAGCATACTTGCCGAAAACTTTTCCGAGGATACCATGAAAAACGGTATTGGATTTGATGCATCCAACTACGGTTACGCTGTGGTGGAGAAAAGTGACATGGTCTTTATTCCCGACCCCGATACGGCCGTGATCGATCCCTTCTGCGAAATTCCCACACTTTCGATGACCGGCAACGCCATGATTATCGACAGCCCCGAGAACCGCCCGCTCCCCCAATATCCCCGCAATATCGTTCTTGCTGCCGAAAAGTATATGAACGATCTCGGTATTGCCGATACGATGCTGATCCTGCCCGAGTTTGAGTTTTATCTGTTTGATCAAGTGGGCTGGGAGGTAGCCGGCAAGCATATCGGTGTAACGATGGATGCCAAGCAGTCCTATTGGAACAGTGATACCGAAGGTAAGGGTGTCGTCGTTCCTAAGCAGAAAAATTATCACATCGCAAAGCCCTTTGATATTTCCTATGAGTGCCGCAGTGAGATGTGCCTTTTAATGAAGGAGATGGGCATTGAGATCAATTATCATCACCCCGAGGTTGCGGCCTCCGGACAGTTTGAGATCGAGCCCCAGCTCGGCAAGATGTCCACCATGGCTGATGCAACCATGATGATCAAGTATATCATTCATAACACAGCTCTCAAATACGGGAAGACCGCAACCTTTATGCCAAAGCCCATCTACGGTGAGGCCGGTAGCGGTATGCACGTGCATATGCTGCTGCTCAAGGACGGCGAGCCCGTTTTCTCGGATGATAACGGTTATGCACACTTAAGCGAGACAGCACACTATTTTATGGGCGGTCTGCTCAAGCACATTGCATCCCTTTGCGCACTGACCAACCCCAGCACCAACTCCTTCAAGAGATTGGTTCCCGGTTTTGAGGCTCCTGTGACCGTTGGTTACGCAACCTCAAATCGCAGCGCAGTCATCCGTATTCCCGCATATGCCAAGACGCCGAATAAGCGTCGCTTTGAGCTGCGCAACCCCGATGCTACCTGTAACCCCTATTTCTGTTATGCAGCCATTCTGATGGCCGGACTTGATGGTGTCAAGAATAAGATCGATCCTCATGCCAACGGTTGGGGACCATATGATGTCAACCTCTATCATCTGAGTGATGAGGAAAAGGCAAAGCTCTCCCACCTGCCTACCTCTCTTGACGAGGCCCTGGATGCACTGGAGGCAGATCACGACTATCTGACCGCGGGCGGTGTGTTCCCTGAGTCGCTCTTGACAGGCTTTATTAAGACCAAGCGCGAGGAGTGTCGCCAGCTGGCAGCTATTCCTCACCCCGCCGAGTTTGATAAATACTACAATCTTTGATACAAAAATTATAAAGAAGATGGGTTATCTCAGCAAGAGACAGCCCATCTTTTTTACAATATTTGACGCGACGATTCAAAGCTGCATCTCATAAATGCCGTAAAGAAACGGATGTGCATCGTCACGTCCCGTTTCGATCAGAGTAAAGCCGTAGGATTCATAAAGTGTGCGCAAAGACTCGTTTTCATAAACCATCAGAAGGCGTAATCGCTTTCCTCCGTATGCTTTTGCCTTGCTTTTACAGTAATCCACCAGTTCCTTGCCAAGCCCGAGGTGTCGATATTCAGGTAATACGGCAAAGCGTCGGAAATGATATATATCCCCGTCTGTGCGCTTGATCTGCACACAGCCAACCATCTCACCATCGACGGAAATGGTATAAATATGCGTCCCGCTGTTCTTTTCCTCAATCAGCTCCGCAAGTGTCATAAATGCCGCACATGAGGGATAATTTTCTTTGGTAAATCCGTACTTTTCACAATTTCCGATAAAAGCACGATGTATCGTTTTCAGGCACATGGGCAGCATATCCTGCGTGACTGATTCGATGGTATAATTGATCATGCGTATTCTCCGTCCGATTTGTTATATGTGATGCTCTTCGATCCAAGCGATTACGTCTTGCAGATGTGCGCGGTCGACAAAGTCGCCACCATCAACAAGCAGCTGAAGCATTTTTTCCTCATCATCCGTGCGTTGCTGTTTGGATGAGATCGCCTTGGTGAGCATTGATATCATAAATTTATAAATTCCCTTGAGCTTTTGGTGATCCATGCCGCCCTGCAAAGTAAACAAGGGGAGCTCTGCAGGGATTTTTGCGGTCTTGCGGACGGTATCCAGCTGCGAGCCCGTGTCTCCCAGCCCCACACCACAGACTGCGATGATATTATGGCGTCTGGCAGCAGCAGAATAGCCTTTGATGCTGCCGGCGAACAACCAACCGAAATAAATGATTTCCTCGTTTTTTAATAATTCCCTTTTTGCTTGCTTTGCGGGGAATGCCGGGAATCCCGTCAGCCTGGACAGCAGCTCCGCGTAGCGCTTTGTGTGACCCGTGTTGGAAACATATACAATGCTTGGCACGATGATACCTCCATGATGTCGGTAAATGTATTATTTATTATACCATATTTTTCAAATGATTTCAAGTATATTTTCAAATTATCTTCCCACGAGGCGTTTCCGACAATTGGGCAGTATACTGATCGGTATTTTAAGCAAAACTTGTGGTACTTATAAATGACGAAAAAACATCAAAACAAGGGGTGATCGGATATGAGAAATAAGAGCACGCTGCCCGCGCGTGAGAACATAGGATATCTTCTTGGGAATATGGGAAATGATTTCACATTCGGCTTTGCGGGAGTCTTTTTGATGGTGTTTTATACCAAGGTTCTCGGAATTTCCTCGTCTTTGGTCGGGACACTTTTTTTAGTGGCGCGACTGTTGGATGCGCTGACCGATATTACCATGGGGAGGATCGTTGATCACAGCCGAACGACAGAGCAAGGTAAATTCCGTCCGTGGATCCGTCGCATGGCACTCCCTGTTGCATTTTCGTCGTTTTTAATGTATCAAAGCGGTATAGCAGCAGCCTCTTATGGAATCAAGGTGACCTACATGATCGCGACCTACCTTCTTTGGAGCAGCGTTTTTTATACCGCGATCAATATTCCGTATGGCTCCATGGCGTCTACGATCAGCCGTGATCCCTCGCACCGTGCACAGCTTTCCACCGCGCGCAGCGTCGGCTCGATCATCGCCAATTTTTTGATCGGTGTCGGTGCACCGATTCTGCTTTATGCCAATGATCGTCACGGAAATCCCGTGGTGCGACCAAAAATGTTTCCCCTGACGGCTGCAATTTTTTCAATCGCAGCCGTGATATGCTATCTTCTGTGTTATCGAATGACAAGAGAGCGTGTTCTCACCGAAGTGAAGAAAAAATCAATACCAAAACCGAAATACAGCCTGAAGACAATCCTTCATGACCGTGCTCTGATCGGTATCGTTCTTGCATCGATCGGCATTCTGGCAGCACAGCTTTTGACACAAGCCATCAACCAATATCTCTTTATCGATTATTTTCACAATCGTACCGGTATTTCGATCGTGACCGTGCTTTCGATTCTGCCGGGACTGTTGCTGTCCCCCTTTGCCGTCCGCATCACCACGCGCTACGGAAAGCGGGAGGTAGGGGTGATCGGATGTATCGGCAGTGCATTATCCTCTGCGATCTTGTTTTTTATACACACAAGATCGATGTGGGTGTATCTGATGATCAGCACACTCGGATATTTTGGGATCGGGATTTTTAATCTGATGATGTGGGCGTTTATCACAGATATCATTGATGACCGCGAAGTCCGAACGGGTCAGAGAGAGGATGGAACGATCTATGCCGTCTATTCCTTTGCCAGAAAGCTGGGACAGGCACTGGCCGGTGGACTTGGCGGATGGACCTTGGCTCTGATCGGCTTTGATGAGACGGCAGCAGTGCAGACAACACGTGTTGCAAACGGCATTTATACCACGGTCACATTGATACCGGCGATCTTGTATTTATTTGTTACTCTTTGCTTGGGATGCATCTATCCCCTCTCACGCAAACGCGTGGAAGAAAATAACCGTGCTCTCAAGCTGCGACACGCAGAGCAGGAATAAAAAATTTAACTTTTTTTTCGATATCTATTGACAAATGCGTCGAAATTTGATACAATATCAGCAACCGAATACGGTAACAAAGGCGATGACCGAAAAGGAGTAAAAGCGGAGAGTGACGCGCAGAGAGCTGTCGGGCGGTGTGAGGCAGCAGCATTCCTGCTTTGAATACATTTCGAGAGCTGCGCGCTGAACGATTCCGTTGCGTACGAACGGAAACTATTAGGTAGCGCCGGGTGTGCCCGTGACAGCACAGAGGTATCCGGCGTGCTCATTTGCATACGCCCCGTACCCGACGAGGCCGTTCCCGTGAGAGAACGGTAAAATGAGGTGGTAACACGATTTGAAATCGTCCTCTGTATTTCAAAAGGAATACGGAGGGCGTGTTTTTTTACCGTAAAAACGGTTTTCCTCCGTATACCGGATTCAAGGAGGAAAAAAACACATGAATGACGCACAACTTTACACCATCATCGCTCTCTGTATTTACGCAGCTGCGATGGCACTGATCGGCTGTATCAGCTACGGCAAGTCCAAAACGCTTGACGGATTTCTGATCGGCGGCCGTAACATCGGTGCTTGGGTCACCGCCTTTGCCTACGGTACGACCTACTTCTCTGCCGTCGTTTTCGTCGGTTACGCCGGCCAGCATGGTTGGAACATCGGTATCGGTAGCATTTGGATCGGTATCGGAAATGCAGTTCTCGGATGTCTTCTCTCGTGGATTTTGTTTGCAAATCGCACCAGAAAAATGACCAAGCAGCTGCAGGCAAAAACAATGCCCGAGTATTTCCAAAAAAGATACGATTCCAAGGGCATGAAGATCCTTGCCGCCGTGATCATCTTTATATTCCTCGTTCCCTACTCTGCTGCTGTTTATAAGGGTCTGGGCTCCCTGTTCAGCACAGTTTTCCCCGGTGTTGAGACCTGGGTCTGGATGCTGATCATCGCCTGCCTGACTGCCGTATATCTTGTTGTAGGCGGTTATGTGGCAACCGCTTATACCGATCTGGTTCAGGGTATTATCATGATCGTCGGTGTTGTATGCCTGATCGCTGCGGTTCTTGGTCACGACAACGTCGGCGGCCTTGGCGGATTTATTGAAAATCTGCGTGCTTATCAGGATGCAAACAGCGTCGAGCTTGCAGAAAAGGGCATCGATCTTACAAGCATCTTCGGCGGCTCCTCGTTCAAGTTCCTCTGCGTCAACATTATGCTGACCAGCTTTGGTACTTGGGGACTTCCGCAGATGATCGGTAAGTTCTACGCCATTAAGGATAAAGCTGCCATCAAGCGCGGAACGATCATCTCCACGTTGTTCTGCCTGATCATCGGCTGCGGCGCTTACCTGATCGGTAGCACCTCAAGACTCATTCTCGGCGGTCAGCTCCCCGAGGGTGGTGTCGATGCCGTCATCCCCACCGTACTTATGGAGGTTCTTGGTAATGGTACGCTCGGTATCATTCTGCTCGCTATCATCATGATCCTTCTTCTCTCCGCATCCATGTCTACGCTTGAGGCCGTCGTCCTGACCTCCGCCTCCGCTGTTGCCGTAGACCTGATTCCCACGGTCAGAAAGAAGGAGACCAAGCCCGAAACGCAGATGCTGCTCACGCGTTTGCTTTGCCTTGTATTCGTTGCTTGCTCGTTTATCTTTGCAACGCAGAATATCCCGATCATTGTCAGCCTGATGTCCTTCTCTTGGGGCGTGGTTTCCGGCTGCTTTATCGGTCCGTACATCTGGGGTCTTTTCTCCAAGAAGATCACCAAGATCGGTGCTTATTCCGGTATGATCGCAGGTCTTTTGACCGTTGGTATCACCACACTTGTTATTACACTGAATTCCGGCTTTTCCGCAGCAGCGGCAAAGTCTCCCGAGATGGGTGTCGCCGCTATGGCAGTCTCTATGATCGTTGTTCCCGTCGTCAGCCTTTTCACCAAGAAATTCGATCAAGAGCACATCAATCACATTTTTGAAACCAAGGAGAACTAATCACCATGCCCATTACAGAAATACTGGTAAGAAACGCAGCCGAATACCGTGACGAGGTCGCGCTGGTCGAAATTACGCCAATCAGCGAGGAAAAGTCTCGCGTAACTTGGAAAAACTACGCCCTCATCGAGCCCGGCACGGCCAGTGAGACCCGTTATGAGATGACGTGGAGCGAATTTGACAAAAAAGCTAATCGCTTTGCCAATCTTCTTTTGACGCGCGGTGTCAAAAAGGGTGACAAGATCGCCATCCTTCTGATGAACTGCCTGGAGTGGCTGCCGATCTATTTCGGTATTCTGAAAACGGGTGCCTTGGCGGTTCCGCTGAACTATCGCTATACCGCTGAGGAGATTAAATATTGTGTCGACCTTGCCGACGTCTCAATGATGGTCTTCGGGCCCGAATTTGTCGGCCGCGTGGAAGAAATCTGCGAGCGTATTCCCAATGTAAAGACGCTCTTTTACGTCGGCGAGGACTGTCCGACTTTCTCCGAAAGCTACGATAAGCTGGTTACTTACTGCTCGTCTCATGCCCCCGAGATCAAACTGACGGATGACGATCTGGCTGCTATTTATTTCTCCTCGGGCACGACCGGGTTCCCCAAGGCGATTATTCATGCGCACAAAGCCTTGATGCAGGCAGCGATCACCGAACAAAACCACCATTCCCAGACCCACGACGATGTTTTCTTATGCATCCCTCCCTTCTATCACACGGGAGCAAAGATGCACTGGTTCGGCAGCTTTTTGGTCGGTGGACGCGCGGTCATTCTCAAGGGCGTCAAGCCCGAATGGATTCTGCACACGGTTTCCGAGGAGCAATGCACCATTGTATGGTTACTGGTTCCGTGGGCGCAGGATATTCTTGACTCCATTGACAGCGGCGCGATCAAGCTGGAGGATTATCGACTCGATTGCTGGAGATTGATGCATATTGGTGCCCAGCCGGTTCCTCCCAGCATGATCAAACGATGGAAGTCCGTCTTCCCAAAGCATGAGTATGATACCAATTACGGTCTGAGCGAATCCATTGGCCCCGGCTGTGTCCATTTGGGCGTGGAAAATATCCACAAGGTCGGTGCTATCGGCAAGGCCGGATACGGCTGGCAGACCAAGATCGTTGATGAAGACGGGAAATTGGTTGCTCGCGGTGAGGTCGGAGAGCTGGCGGTCAAGGGTGACGGCGTCATGCTTGCCTATTACAAGGATGAGAAAGCAACCGCTGAGGTCTTACATGACGGGTGGCTGTTCACCGGAGATATGGCGAACGAAGACGAAGACGGCTTTATCTATCTGGTTGACCGTAAGAAGGACGTAATTATCTCCGGCGGTGAGAATATTTATCCCGTTCAGATTGAAAATCATCTGCGTCGCCATCCCGCGATTAAGGACGTTGCGGTTATCGGTGTTCCGGATGCGCGTCTCGGTGAGGCAACGGCCGCCATTATCTCGGTCAAAGAGGATATGTCCCTGACGGAGGATGAGGTCAACGCCTTCTGTATGGATATGCCCCGTTACAAGCGTCCGAGAAAGATCATCTTCGCCGAGGTCCCCCGCAATCCCACGGGCAAGATCGAAAAGCCAAAGCTGCGTGAGATCTATTGCGGCGGTAGTCTGGTCGCACAGCAAAATGAAATTTAATTGATCAAAAACGAGGGAGAGGATGCCAATACGACAGTCTCTCCCTTGTTTCCGTATATGTTTTTTGTGGGAAAGCGATATGCAATCCGTCAGGAGATGAAGGCTGCCCGTGCTCGGAAGACCTGCATCGCCGAAAATGCGAAATATTTTGAATTCATCGATTGATCGTACAAGGAGTGAAACGTATGCTGCATCCGATATTGCAAAGAAAAAAATTGGTATTGCTTGATTTTGACGGTACACTGGTCGATTCTATGGGGATGTGGGAATCCTTGGATCGTCGCTTACTACAAATGCACGGGATCGAAATCCCCGATGGCCTATCCGAACGGCTGATCCCACTCAACGAGGATGAAACCGCCGCCGTATTTCTGGAGCTTGGTTGTCCGGGCACGGTAAAGTCGATACGCGAATTTCACGATCGCATGGCACAGGAGGAATATGAGAAAAGCATTCCTCTCAAGCGCGGTGCCAAGGAGCTTTTGGACGAGCTGCGCAGCGCCAACGTCAAGTTGGGCATTGTATCGGCATCCACGCTTGCGCGTATGCTGCCCTGCCTGTCTCGTCTTGGACTTACCGGATATTTTCATATCATCCTGCCTTGCGGCGAATACGCCGTCAATAAGAGCACATCCGAACCGTATCAAATGGCACTGAAAAATCTTGGAATTTCCGCTGAGGATGCCGTTTTTATCGATGATTTTTATGGAAATATCAATGGGGCTCGGGCTGCCGGGATTACTACCGTCGGCGTATATGACAGCATAGGTGCGCCGACATGGGGGCAGATGCAGCAATGCGCCGATCTTTGCATCGAAAGTCTTGATCAACTGATCTTGCGGGAGGATAACCAATGAAACATGAAATTTTCCAAGGAATGAGCGCTGCGATTTTCGATTTTGACGGTACTCTGATGGATTCTATGCCGGATTGGTGCCGAAAAATGCTGTATCAGCTGGATGAGGCAAGTATCCCATATCCCGCTGGCATCATTCGACGCATTACACCGATGGGAGACGTCAAAGCAGCCGCTTATTTTCAAACGCTGGGACTCAAAAAAACGACGGAGCAGATCCTTGCAGGAATGCGCGCATACGCACTGGATGCGTATTCTAACCGCATCATTCCCAAAAGCGGTGTTCCCTCTTATCTTACGCAGCTGCGAGAGAAAGGGATCCCAATGTGCGTGCTGACCGCCAGCCCTCGGGAAATGATCACTCCTTGCCTTGCGAGAAACGGTTTGACCGCGTATTTTGCCTTTACTCGCAGCTGTGATGAAATGGGACTCTCAAAGGCACAGACAGAGATCTATCATGCAACGGCAGCGCTGCTCAATCAAAGCATCAGCACGTGCGTCTTTTTTGACGACAATATTGTCGCACTGCGCACCGCAAAGGAGGCGGGCCTGCGCACGGTCGCCGTATATGACGAGACCTCGGCTGCCGATTGGGAGGAGATCAAAACGATCGCAGATGTTGCGATTATATCCTTTGAAGAGCTGCTTGATTGATCACCATACTAAAAAACGGGAACGCACCGCAGTGGCGCGTTCCCGTTGGTATAGTTATCGGTCGGAGAGCCTTTGCTCAAACAGCCAGGAGAAGACGTCCGTCCTATCGGCAACGGTACTCCAGATGCCGTGCTGCATTCCCTCCAGCTCTTCATAGGTAAATACGGTGCTGCCCGCATCCTCAAGCGCTTGTGCCATCTCCCGCGTCCCCGCTACGGGTACGGTTGTGTCATCGGAGCCGTGGAAGGTCCAGATCGGGATATCCGCCAGCACCTCAGCCATTTCGGGGTCAGCGCCGCCGCAAATGGGCACACCCGCCGCAAAGATATCTCCGTGCCGCATGAGCAGATCCCAAGTGCCAAAGCCCCCCATGGAAAGTCCCACCGCATAAATGCGATTTTCATCAATCGCGTAATCAAAGCGCAGATCGTCCAAAATATCCATGACGCAAGCAAGCTCCGTGGACTCCTTGACCTGCTCCGTGCTGTAGTTGCCGGAGGCCCAAGGGGTATCGACCCATTGCTGCCCCGCAGGGCATTGCGGTGCAAGGATAATCGCATCGGTCAGAGGTGAATTTTTTTGATTGAACATCTGTCGCGTCATGTAGAGCAGCTGCTTTTCATTGTCAACTCCCCGCTCACCCGCACCGTGCAACAACACCATGAGAGGATACTCGTTATCAGGGGTATAATCGGACGGAACGTACAGACGGTACACCATGCGGTCACCGTTGCTCATCTCGGTCTGATGATACGTAAAAAATGAGGTTACGTGGTCTTGAGAGAGCTGTCCGACGCAGCTCTTTTTATATTCAGCATAATTCTTCTCGGAAAGATCGGAATCGTGGTAGATCAGATTATTCTCCTCGCTGAAGGTCAAAGAGCCGTTTTTCGGCCGATAGGTCTTGTGATTTTTCAGAACCTCAAACAGATATCCGTAATTGGCAGAATCGGTTGCAGTAAGAATGAGGTCATCTCCGACAAGGAAGATACCAAAATCTCCGGTATCCCGCAAGCGGGAGCGCACCTCGGAGGAAATATCGCGAACGTCACCGACGATGATCTCTTTTTCGTATGGCTGTGCTACCATAGCAGCCTTTTCCGCGCGCAGTGTAATATTGAAACGGCTGCTCAATTCATCGATATAGGAATAGACGTATTCGCTCAATACGGGATCACTCCCGTCAAAAACCAAAACGTACTCACTTGTCCCATCCTTGAAGATTTCAGCCGTATTGTAGGTTGGCGTGGGGTCAGGTAACTCGTTCGTCTCTCCGTCTTCCGCGGCAGGATCATCGTTTTGCGCAGCATCGGCCGGGTCATTTGTGCATCCGAGCGCCACTACAGCGATGACTAACATGGAAATCAACAGCAGAAGAATATGTTTGTTTGTTACATTCATGAGATAACTCCTTTTTTAGTTTGTAGTCGCTGCACACAGATACTCCACCCAAAGGACAAGAGCGTGACGATCCGTCAGCGCGCATTGGTATAGAGTATAACCATCTGCATCCAGCAGTCTCATCCTTGCCAATGTTTTTTTGGGGCCGAGATACTCAACATCGCGCAATTCACAATAGATGCTCAAGCTATCCGTCAGTAGCCAATGCCAGCGGTAAAGCCCCTCGGCATCCTCCCTCTTTGCACGAAGTGCCATTTTTTTACACCAGACGCAAAGCTCATTCTTTTCTGCGACGGTTAATTTAGGCTGAGATTGAATATACTTCATCACCCGTGCACGGAGCTGTGATGCATAACCGTTGGTATCGTTTACCACGATGCCGTCCCTTATCTGAATGATCTCAGACAGATCATCCAAGGAATCCAGATAGCGCGGCGAGTAGACAAAAACATCCAGCAGGACACCGCCAATTGTGCAGGTGTCGTGCAGTTTCATATCGACGCGATCGGTGATGACCAAAGCATCAAAATCGCTCCCCGCCTCTTGCGTGCCTGCGGCATAAGAGCCGTAAACGATAACGGCTTGCGGATAATATTGCTCCCGTAAGTAGGATAAAATGGAATCCATCATATCGTATTGTCTTAATCGAGATATTCGATCGTGCTATCGGCAAGCACGATATCTGCGGGATTGAGACCACAGGCGGCAGCCTCCGAAATACAGACATCATACATTTCTTGCGAGGGACAAAGAACGACGGCTCCGTACTTTTTTACTACACCCAAAAGAGCAGAAAGTTTTGCTGCATCACCGAGCCTTACCATTGCCTTGCCGTTATAGATGCGCAGTGCTTTTTCCAATGCGATGGGATCAGAGCTGCAGATCATGATAGGAACATTGATGACCGATTGCAGCTCGCGCAGTGCGGCCGGGAGCATCACGGTCTCATCGATCCCGGGCTGAGCGACGTTGAGCTGCAATATGCGAGCACCGCAGGCAACGTCCTCAAACGCCTCATCGACCAAGCTGTCAAGATCGGCATCCGACAGTGCCGCTTTGACTGCTGCATTTGCGGGATCCAGACTTGTACCAAGCTTTACAGGAGATTTTCCAAGCTCCACAGCATGATTATACGAGCTGATCAGTGCTCCGCATGGTGCGACAAGGGGTGTGGGTACATCATTCTTTGTTGCATCGTGAAGTGCGAGGATATGTGCGGGGGTTGTTCCGCAGCAACCGCCGACAACGCGCGCACCGTTATGTACAAAATCCCGCATTACCTCGGAAAATTCCGCAGGGGTAACGTCATAATACGTGGTGTTTCCCTCTACCCGAGGCAAGCCCGCATTCGGCTTGACCAAAACGGGAACAGAGGCATATTCCAGATAAGATCTGACGACGCTTTGCATTTGTTTGGGACCAAGGGAACAGTTGATACCGATCGCATCTGCACCAAGCCCCTCCAGCATAGCAATCATTGCCATAGGATCGGCGCCCGTCATCAGCTTTCCGTCAGCGCCGTACGCGTTTGACACAAATACCGGCAGATCACTGTTTTCTTTTGTGGCGAGAAGAGCCGCTTTGGTTTCAAGGCTGTCGCTCATGGTCTCGATTGTGATCATATCGACACCGCAGGAAACACCGATGCGAACCGTTTTGGCAAAGACTTCAACCGCATCTTCGAAATCCAGCGTTCCGTACGGCTTGATCAATCGTCCAAGAGGCCCGATGTCCAGCGCGACGAATTTTTCCTGCACCCCCGAGCTCTCTGCGGCCGCGCGGCGAGCAAGAGAAACTGCAGCTCGAATGACAGCTTGCAGCTCATCCTCTTCATACTTAAACGTATTGGCGCCAAAGGTATTGGTGTTGACTACGTTCGAGCCGGCATCATAATACGCGCGGTGAATATCCACAATGTTTTCGGGATGCGTTAAATTGCGGCGCTCGGGCAATTCTCCCGCCGCCATTCCTGCGGCTTGCAGCAGCGTACCCATACCGCCGTCCAGATACAACAGGTGGTTCTTCATGTATTCTTTGACATTCATTGTTTGATCTCCTTTACGCCGAAAACGGCAGTCATTGATTTGCTTGGTGTCATGATATTATGCTCGTTGAGTGTAATACCGATGCTAGTCTCGCATTGTAATAACGCGATGATCTCCGCTTGCGCTTGGAGCGGCCAATCGTCACAGCCGGGTGAGGCCAGCGATGTAACGTTGTACCCCTTTTTGGACAGATCATTCGTCATTCCATATAAAAACAGTGCTGAGAGTGCCTCGGCTCGTTCGCCTCCCAGCGCCTCAAGCATCATCGCCTTGATTGGCGAAAGATCGCTATAAACTAATATTTTCTCATCGACAATTGGTCCCAGTGTCAGTGCATAAACCACCATGTACCCACAATCGTTAAGCATAGCCTTAAGCTGCGCTGAGGATTGTAAAAAAGGAAATGCATCGCTGCGCAGTGGGATCGACCGATAGCAGAGGCGACAATAGAGCATGGAGGGCAGCTCGTCGATCAGCTCCTGTAAAAGATCATAAATTTCGCTGTCTCTTGCAGGCAGGACATCGGAATATCCCATATAACGAAATACTTTTTTTACGTCAATGGGTGGGAGTGCCCGGTGGTCGATATGATCAAGGATTTTCATTCAATATCCTCCTTTGCGATTGATTGCAAGGATATATTTTTACATGATGCTATATTATATCACATTTTTGGGACGTTTTCAATAGTTGTATGATATTTTGAAACAACATTGTAAGAAAAATATCCGGCGATGCCTTGAAATCTGCTTGGTTTTATGTTATAATACCCTTGGCAGAGTGCTCATCATGTTATACACGGAGGTTTTTTATGCAAAACACGGAACAGAAAAACATTCACAATACAGATGTAACCGAGGCGCAGCGCACACTACGCGATGTGTATCACGCGCTCACGGAAAAGGGGTACAATCCCGTCACCCAGATCGTCGGGTATCTGCTGACCGAGGATCCGACCTATATTACCAATTATGCCGGGGCACGTTCTCTGATCCGCCGCGTTGACAGAAACGATCTTCTGGAGGAGATCGTACGTTCCTATTTTGAATCGGAAGCATCGGTATGAGCTCCCCTTCGATCACGCTGCTGGATTTGAAAACGGGCACACAATACCCATGCCCGCTCCCTTCGGATCATCCATATCGGTACGCGGTTGCTCTTGGGAATTTTGACGGAGTCCACGCCGCACACCGTGAACTGATCTCAACCGCCATAAATACAGCTTGTCAAAGAACAGCACTCGGGCATCCGACAAGAGCTGCCGCGTGGTGTTTCCGTACCCTTTCAAGCGATTATTTTTCTGCATCTCCCCGCGGACATCTGACTACCCTTGAGGAAAAGCTCTCGCTTTTTGCGGCTTGCGGTCTCTCATACGTCTTTCTTGTAGACTTTCCGAGCGTCCGAACGCTTTTACCGAGCGATTTTATCGACATAATCTTAAGACAATATTGTGCCGTAGAGGCGGTATGCTGCGGCTTTAATTATCACTTCGGGCGTGACGGTCAGGGGGACAGTGCCATGCTTTTCGGCGCATTTGGTGCGCTCTGCACGGTTCTTCCCTGCTACCGCATGAGAGAGGACGGCGAGCTCTGTTGGGATGAATGTGAAAATGCGCCCATCATCTCCTCCAGCGAAATACGCCGACTTTTACAAATCGGTTCTTGCGAATTTGCCGCGAAAATGCTACGCCGTCCGTATATGGTTACCTCTGTTGTTGAATACGGCAAGCAGCTTGGAAGAACGCTTGGACTTCCGACAGCAAATCAAACCATTCCACCGTCCAAATTGATTCCCAAATACGGTGTATACGCCTCCGTTTGCGTGATAGATGGAGTTCGGTATTTTGGTGTCTCCAACATCGGATGTCGCCCAACGGTTGACGGGGAAAATACGCGTGTCAATTGTGAGACGCACTTCCTTGACTTCAAGGGTGATCTGTATGGCAAGGAGCTTTGTGTGTATCTTCTGCACAAGCTGCGAGATGAGATAAAATTTTCCGATGTCAACGCCCTGCGCACCGCCATTTTATCGGATATACAGAAGGCAAGACAGTATGTCGAGTCGCCCGCCGCATTGCAATTGCTAAAAATGATATAAATACCAAATCGAAGATTGATCTGCAAGGTCAATCTTCTTTTTGTTTGCATACACTGTTCATGCAACGCCAATACCGCAAAAGGAGGTAACTTTATGGATAATAACCGATCCACGCAGCCGGAATCGCCGCAAATCGGTATGGGATATCTGGTCGTTCGCACAAGTACCGCAGGAGGTGCGATTCCTTTAGAGGGATCGACGGTCAAGGTTTGGGGCGATCGCGACGAGGGGCAGCCACCGAGCTCTTGGGGAGACGTGCTGCAGATCATGACCACAGACAGAGATGGGAATACTCCAAGGCTCCCACTCCCTGCCCCCGCACGTGCCATTGCCTATCAACCGGGAGGCGTCCCTTACGCATTTTACAATATCGATGTGGCGGCAGACGGATTCTATCCCCAACACTTCACACGTGTTCCGATCTATGATACCATCACATCCATTCAAAACGCCTACCTTATTCCCCTTCCCGAAGGCGCTCTGCTTGATGGTCGGGAGCCGCTTGGGAATGTCGTGGAGGAAGGCGTCAATCCTGCGTTATGATCACGACGGAAAGGAGAAACATTCATGCCCTCACTTCCCTATATTCCCGACAGCATTACCGTGCATCTCGGCGCACCGAATGATGCAAGCGCTCCCAATGTCACCGTCCCGTTCATCGAGTATATCCAGAACGTAGCCTCAAGCGAAATTTACCCGACATGGCCCGAGAGCGCATTGCGCGCCAATATTTACGCCCAGATATCCTTTGCTCTCAACCGTATTTATACGGAATATTACCGCTCTCGCGGCTATCCCTTCGACATCACCAATTCTACCGCATTTGATCAATATTTTGTCTACGAGCGCGAAATCTTCGATAATATTCGCAATATTGTTGGAGATATCTTCAATTCTTATCTTCGTCGCCCGGGGAACGTAGAGCCACTGTACGCACAATACTGTGACGGCATCGAGGTGAGCTGCCCGGGTGGGCTTTCACAATGGGGCTCGGTAAATCTGGCACAGCAGGGCTATACGCCTTATAATATTTTACAGAATTACTACGGAGATGATATTGAGATCGTGACCAATGTGCCGGTTGGCAGTATAGAATCCAGTGTACCGACATATCCGTTGCAGCTTGGCAGCAGCG
The DNA here is from genome assembly GCA_017456145.1 of Clostridia bacterium. Classification (GTDB taxonomy): domain Bacteria; phylum Bacillota; class Clostridia; order Oscillospirales; family CAG-272; genus SIG644. The sequence continues at coordinate 10,525 of JAFTJZ010000056.1, read as the reverse complement.
GAGACGATGTACGCATCCTGCAGATCCGCCTGAACCGCATTTCTGATAATTATCCTTCCATTCCCAAGATCCTTGCAACCGACGGTATCTTTGGCGATGACACAGAGGCTGCCGTGCTGCGCTTTCAAGAGGTATTTCAGCTGACACCTGACGGAGTCGTAGGCAATGCCACCTGGTATGCCATCGAGCGCATTTATGCGGGAGTCAAGCGGCTCAATGAGCTTTATTCCGAAGGGATCACGCTGCAGGAGGTTACCCGTCAATATCCCGGCACACTGGAGCGTGGCTCGATCGGCACGGGCGTGAGAAATCTGCAATTTTTTCTGAATTACATTGAACCCTATTACAACACGGGAATTACCGTTGACGTAGACGGCGTTTTCGGGGAGAGTACCGAGCAGGCAGTGCGAAACTTTCAGCGTTTTATGGGACTGCCCGTTGACGGCGTCGTCGGTGAGCAAACGTGGTATACTCTTTATAACGCCTACCGAGGGATCGTGCAGACCATTCCCGTTCGCTACACCGATGGTAATACCATCCCTTTCCCCGGTGTTCTTTTACGGCAAGGCTCGGAATCGGAGGACGTTCGCGTCCTGCAGCAATATCTGAACTATATTGCAGAGAGGATCCCCGAGGTCCCATCCGTTTCGGTAACAGGATATTTTGGCGAGCAGACACAAGCGGCTGTTGAGGCAGTACAAGCGCTTTACGGTCTGGAGCCGAACGGACTTGTCGGAGTCATCACATGGAATACCATCACCTCCCTGTATAACGACCTATATCAAGGAGAACGCTTGCAGGAAGGACAGTATCCAGGGTATGAAATCGGTATGTAATGCATATATTGTGTGGAAATAAGGAGGTTAGATTCCATGATGACAAGTGAGAACACCCGCGGCGTTGCCGTGGAAAATCTGCAGCGGTATCTCCGACAGCTCTCTTTGTATGACAGAACCATTCCACCCGTCGCAATTGACGGTATTTATGATGTGGAAACAAGAGATGCCATCCTTGCGTTTCAAAAAATGTCCGGGCTTGACCAGACCGGTGTCGTCGATTATACCACGTGGACGCAGCTGTTTGATGCCTACATGGCATCGGTACTGCGGTATGATAAGCCGCAAGCATTCTCTCCCTTTCCCCGTTTTCCCATCGGATACAGTGTAGGAAGCGGTAACAGACAGTTTTTGGTAGAGATCATCCAATATATTCTCAATGAGTTGAGCGTTTGGATGGACGGTATACCCAGAAATGCGCAAGGAGGGATATATGATGAAGATACGGAAAACGGTATAATCCTATTTCAACGTGCCAGCCTGTTGCCTGAAACAGGACGCGTGGATCGTACGACGTGGAATGCTTTGATACTTGCCTACAACCGTATGCAAGAAGAAAGTATGTAAGGTATATATACCAAAAGGTGCATAATTTTTGATTACGGCGGCTAAAATGGGTATATACCGAGCAAATAAGCAGCTCGGAGAAACCGAGGATCAATTACATGAATCATTTAACCCAAAAAGCACAAGCCGCCTTAAGCACCGCCATGGAATCGGCACGTGAAATGGGACACACGTATATCGGCTCGGAGCATCTTCTGCTCGGCTTGTCCGATACGCAGGACAGCATCGCCTCACACCTGCTTGATGCTCGCGGGATCAAAGCGTCGCAGATCAAGGATGCCATCGTCTTGATGACGGGAGTCGGCTCGCGGACGCGGGTAACGGCAAATGATATGACGCCGCGTGTGCAAAAAATTATTGAGAGCAGTGCTCTTGAGGCGATCAAATACGGACAGAGTCGCGTCGGAACGGAGCATCTTCTCATGGCCTTACTTCGTGAGAATGCCGGAGTGGCGCTCCATCTTTTGGAGGAGAGCGGCGTTTCCATTGAAGAATTAAAGCGTGACGTCATTCAATTTCTCAGCATCTCCGGAAAAGCGCAAAGTGCTGCGGCATACGGTGCACGTGAGCGAACCAGCGAAGGGAGTGACGAGCGTGGGATGACGAAAAAACAGACAGTATTGGATAGCTTTGCCCAGGATCTGACTGCACTTGCACGTCGTGGCGGCATCGATCCGATGATCGGTCGCGAGCAAGAGATCGCCCGTGTGATACAGATTCTGTCCCGAAGAAACAAGAATAATCCCTGCCTTGTCGGCGAGCCCGGGGTCGGAAAAACCGCTGTAGCTGAGGGCTTGGCACATATGATCGTACGCGGTGAGGTGCCGGAGCATATGCGAGGAATCCGCATACTTTCTTTGGATATGCCCGGACTTCTGGCAGGAGCTAAATACCGCGGTGAATTTGAAGAACGATTCAAGAATGTTTTGGCAGAGATCAAGGGACAACGCGATATCATACTATTTATAGACGAGATTCATACGTTGGTCGGTGCGGGGGCGGCGGAAGGAGCCATAGATGCAGCCAATATTGTAAAGCCTGCGCTGGCACGGGGAGAGATTCGCTTGATCGGAGCTACAACGCACAGTGAATATCGTCGCTATATCGAGAAGGATGCGGCACTGGAACGCAGGTTCCAGCCGGTAGAGGTCTTGCCGCCGAACAGAGAGGACTGTATCAATATTTTGCGCGGCTTGCGTGAAAAGTATGAGGATTTTCATGATGTCAGCATTGCGGACGATGCGATCGTTGCCGCGGTAGACCTCTCCATCCGGTATCTTCCGGAGAGAAATCTTCCGGATAAAGCCATCGATCTTCTGGATGAAGGCTGTGCGATGCTGAAAATTCAAGCAAAGGAGGAGCCTGAAAATCTTCTTTACTGTCGCGAACAGCTTGAGGCGGCGGAAACCGACAAGGAAAATGCCATCCTGCGTCAGGATTTCGAGCAGGCGGCACAGCTGCGAGATAAATGTCTTGCACTCCGCGAGAGTGAGAGCGCAGCAAGAGATATCTGGGAGAAGGAGTGTATGGGTACGCGTCCGACACTCACCGATGAGCAAATTGCCAAGCTGCTTGCCTTACGCACTGGTGTCCCTGTCTGTGTGGGAGAAAAAGAGGAGAGAGAAAAATTGCTCAGGCTGGAGGAGCATCTCTCTTCTTCCATCATTGGTCAGGAAGATGCCATCTCGGTTCTTGCGCGCGCTATTCGAAGAAATCGGACGGGAATGCGTGATCCCAACCGCCCCATCGGATCATTTCTTTTTGCCGGGAGCAGCGGCGTGGGAAAAACCGAGCTTTGTCGTGTACTTGCAAGAGAGCTGTTTGACACCGAAGACGCGCTTATCCGTCTGGATATGTCGGAATATACGGAGAGACACAGTGTCTCACGTATGATTGGCTCGCCTCCGGGCTACGTAGGATTTGAGGAAGGCGGGCAATTGACCGAGCGAGTGCGCCGCCGCCCGTACAGTGTCGTTCTGTTTGACGAGATCGAAAAAGCACATGGTGACGTGTATCATCTCCTTCTTCAGATATTAGAGGACGGTGTTCTGACGGACTCCTCGGGTCGGCGTGTTGATTTCAAAAACACCATTTTGATTTTGACATCAAACGTCGGCGAAAATATGAGCACGTCGGCACACCGCAGCGGATTTTCTACACTTTCTGTGGATGAATCAGCACAAAAGCACAAGCAGGAAAAACGCGAGCAGGCGCTGCGCACGACCTTCCGACCGGAATTTCTCAATCGCATGGATGCTGTGGTATGGTTTTCACCTCTTGACGAGCAGCATCTGATTAAGATCGCGTCTCTACTGATCGAAAAAACAAAAAATCGACTTGCGCGCATGGGGATTATTTTACAAGTGGGTGAAAGTGCACTTCATGCCCTATGCCGTTGCGATCGCGATGCGCAAATGGGCGCACGACCGCTGCGCCGTGCGGTCACGGATAACGTCGAAAATCTGCTTGCCACAAAAATTCTCAATGGTGAATTGTTTGCGGGTTGTACAGCGCATATCAGCTTTACCGATGAAGAATATATTTGTACCATCGAAAATAACGATATTTCTGCGGGTAAGTTTTGTTGACTTACCCGCATATTTGGTTGGTTTATCACGAAAATACGAAAATTTTGAAAAAAACAGAGCGTTTTGCAAAAAAAATCAGCAAAAGTGCTTGCAAATTTTCAAAAATCTGTTATACTTATATATAAGTATATTGACGTGTCCCTAGTTGCATACGTGTTATGACGGACATATGGAGGTTTGAGATAAGATGAGTACTATAATCGGTGATAATATCAAGAAAATGCGCCGGGAGCGCAAGATCACACAGGAGGCGCTGGCGGCTCATCTCGGGCTGTCTTGTCAGGCGGTAAGTAAATGGGAACGCGGTGATTCCCTGCCCGATATTTCCGTCATCGTTCCCTTGGCGAATTTCTTTCGCGTAACTACGGATGAGATCCTCGGTGTGAACGTAGCCCGTCGCGAATCCGATATTCAACAATACTTGAAAAGCTACGCCGAGCTTGAGGCGCAGGATGATATTGATGCAAAATATGCGTTGGTTCAAAAGGCGTATATGGAATATCCGGATGATTTCCGTATCATGAAACTCTACACCGACTATCTTTGCGCAGATCCGTCGGTAGAGGACGGTTATGTGGCACACAAGCTCGAGCTCAAGCGCACCTGCAACCACATTCTTCAGAATTGTCCCGATGAAGACATTCGCTATCATGCGATGGACATTCTCTCGCAGCTGTATTATTTTGACAACGATGACGAGAGCGCGATCCGTATGCTCTCCAATTTCCCCTCCGCCTTTCGCACCAAGAACCAGATGATCGCCATGCTCTTTGAGTCAGGCAGTGACGTTCGTTTGGAATACAGCCGCCGCGCGCTTGCGGAGACACTGGAGAGTCTTTTGATTCAGGTTCGCCACATTGCCCTTGAGGACACCTCCTTCAACCGTGTCGATCAGCTCGGATATCTGCGCCGTGCAATTTCCGTCATTGAGCAGCTTATCCCCGAGGATGATTACGGTTTCTTCCACTATCATCTGAGTGATTTCCGTTTTTGGCTGGCAAACCGCTATGTGATGACTGAGAATCCCGATGCTGCCATCGAGCAGCTCAAGCTTGCCTTTGTACATGCCAAGGCATATGACGCCCTGCCCGAGGTGTACACCCACACCTCTCCTATGCTTCATGGGTATACCGTCAGCCGTGCGGAGCGCGGCGGTGCCGGATACGAGAAAAAGGTGGAGAGCCAGATGACGTATCTGGAAGAAACCTGCGCTCGTCTCTACGCCCCCCTGATGGATCGTGCGGATATGCGTGATCTGATCAATTCTGTCAAGAACAGCGAAAATTGATTGATTTTACATTTTTCATTTGGATCGGAGGTTTCCACATTTATGCATAACACAGAGTCTGCCGAAATGTATCTGGAGAGTATTCTTGTTCTTACACAGAAACAAGGTGCACTTCGCGCAATCGATGTCGTGCATCATACCGGCTATTCCAAGCCCAGTGTCAGCCGTGCAATGGGTCTTCTGAAGAAAAACGGCAACATTATCGTGGATCAAAACGGCTACATCATTTTGACCGAACAAGGCAAAGAGATCGCCGCAAAAATATTGGAGCGTCATCGCGTTCTGACCTGCCTGCTGGTGAAGCTCGGCGTGGACGATGAAACTGCTGCGGAGGATGCTTGCCGTATTGAGCACGTCATCAGTGACGTTTCCTTTCAAAAGCTTAAGGAATATTTGCAGTGTGAAGATGCCTGACATTCATGAGATCGATTTTGCCGCCCTTTCCGTAGTACGGTTGTGGGCGGCAATTTTTTTCGAAAATTGAACCTTTTTCATTTTTAATTCGTCTATATTTATGAAAACGTTTTCACAAAAACCTGAAAATTTGAGGAGATGATACTTTGGATAATGAACGCTTTACCGTGTTGCTTGAGGATTGCCGCGGCGCTCTGGAGCGATTTATAAAATTCAAGATCGCCAATGTGCACGACGCGCAGGACATCATGCAAGAGTGCTGCCTGAGCGCATATCGTAAATGTGATACGCTGAGAAATGAAGCGGTCTTCAAAAGCTGGATCCTCAGTATAGCAAGACGAAAATGCACGGACTATTATCGCAAACGTGGCAGCGAGCCGTATATTCCGAGCGATCGCATCGATATCGGCGTTCTTGACACTCCCCTTCTTGGTGCACGTGAGCGCAGTACGGTCAGCGAAACACTGTCCCGCCTTGACCGAAAGGATCGGGAGATCCTTTATCTGTCCTATTATAAGGATTTGTCTCTTGAGGAAATTTCGCATCGGCTGGACATTCCCATCGGCACGGTGAAGAGTCGGTTATTTTACGCCAAAGAAAAATTTCGAGCGCAATATCCCTTTTTCCCCATCCCCTCAAGTCAAAACGAAAATTTAGGAGTAACCATGATGAAAAAATTACCCGATATGATTCCCGAATATGAAATTACCGCATCTTCTTTGCCGCCCTTCCCCTTACATTGGGAAGAGATCATGGGTTGGTTTATCGTCCCGCGACTCGGAGAAAAGCTCACTTGGGCAATGTATGATTTCCCGGAAAAGCGCCGCACCGAGTGCTGCTATTTGCAGGTCGTCGGAAAGGCCGAGGTTCACGGCATTGAAGGCGTGGAGATTGTCGCCACCGAATACGATCCCATGGAATGTAACCGCGCCGATCGGCAAAATCCCGTGGAGCGACGGTTGATCGCTCAGCTGACGGATACCCATTGCCGTCTGCTCGCCGAAAGTCATACCCAAGGCGGGATCAAGCGCTGTTACACCTTCCTTGACGGAGATGCCTTTCTCAATAACTGGGGATTCGGCGAGGACAACTGTGGAAACGAGATCCATCTCCTTCCAAAAGGTGATATTACTCGCGACGGCAACAACATCACGGCAAAGGATAAACCGTTTTTGCTCGATGTCGTGGGCAGATACACCGTTACCATCGGTCAAAAGCGCTACGACACAGTTTGTGTTGTTGACATTGAGACCTATAACGAAGGCGTAGCAAGCGAGCAATACATCGACCAAAACGGAAAGACTGTGCTGTGGCGCCGCTATAACCGCGACGACGAGAGCTGGGGCATGCAGCGCAACGGCAAACCGTGGTCAGAGCTCTTTCCCGAAAATGAGCGAATAACCATCAACGGGGTGACCTACGTTCACTGGTACGATTGTATCACGGATTATATTCTATAAATAAGCAAAAGCAAGGTGCGGGTAATTCCCATACCTTGCTTTTGTTCAGATGTACCATTCTCGCGGGATATCCATGCGCTCGATGCAAAGATCACGATCGGCGCGAGAACATATTTTCAGAATGATATCACGACACGCTCTTGCATCGACAATGCGGACGGTTGCGTCGCCAAGCTGTCCAAAGGTCTGTGCGCCGAGCTCGATCAAAGGCTTTTCGAAGTTGACAAATTGTGCGGAAACATCTTTTGATCGACTGCAATAATGTCCGGAAAACAGGTGGCTTGAGCAGTTACCGTTCTGATCGTAGATGGTGACCTTGTACGGATCCTTTCGCAAGCGATCCGGAATATCCGCAAGCTCCTCAACGGCGTGGATAAACGTATTTTTGTCATTTCCGACACCGATCAAAAGAATTTTTGCACCGATCCTTCCAAGCTTTTCCCAAGCGAACCCGGGATAACCGGGTGTGGGGGCGTTTTCCTCATTTTTAATAAAATCTTCAGCACCGATTCCACTTGCCCAGATGGAATGCGTGGGATGCAGCGAGCGCACGCCATCCTTGCGAAAGGCGGCAACGCGTGGGAGTGTACCGATGCACGGAACGGTGGTTCTGACATCGTAGACAGGCTGATTGGCACCGACACTTGCCCATGTATGTGTCGGCACCAGAAACAATCCTTCATCAAGGCATTCGAGAAAGGCATCGATCACATCGTCAGCTCCGTTCTCAAGATGTCCGACGGCATGCATCGAGGTGTGGATCAGCACGGTATCGTTCGGTAAAATTCCCATTGCTTTGATCTGGCGGATCAAATAATCTTTCGTATACATCATTTCACTCCGAGAGCATCAATGCTCAAGCTCATAAAGAATGCTCGCTGCGTCGATCCGCGCCGTGGCGAAGATCGGCTCGTTCTCCGTCTGGACACAAAAGCTGTCACGGATGGCAAGGGTACGAATGTCAGGCAGCATCTTGGCAGCAAGGCGCTCTTGCAGCGCAAAGGATAGATTCATGGCAAGTCCACCGCGAAGGATGCCCTCTTCCAAGAAAATCAACTTTTTCGGTGGATGATTTTGTCGAAGAATGCGATCAAGATATTCCAGGAGCTCTTCGTGGGGGAATAATTTTTCTATATATACGATCCCCACACGTTCGGGAGACTTGTATTGATTCTTTGCGCGGATCGCCTCACCACAGATGCGCCCGTAAGTCAAAATAAGGGTGCTTGGCGGCGTTTCGGGGTCGAAGTCGCAATAGGAGCCCGTCGCAAGAGAAAATCGCTTGTCGGGCGAAAAATGCGCTGTCAGAGTGAGATCATCTTTTCCCGAAGGATAGCGGATCGCTACGGGAGATGAGTATCCCTCCGCTTGCAATGCGCACAAAAGCTCGGAGAGTCGCTGTGTGTTGTATGGCTCATAGATGCGCATCCCGGGTACGTGCATGAGAAAGGCAACGTCAAAGATGCCGTGATGTGTCGGACCGTCAGCAGCATTCAAGCCTGCGCGATCGATGCAGAACATAACGGGCAATTTTTGCAAAGCGACATCATGCAAAATATTATCGTACGACCGTTGCAAAAATGTCGAATAAATAGCGACCACCGGATGATATCCTTGGGCGCACAGCCCCGCCGCAAAGGTAACGGCGTGTTCCTCGGCGATTCCTACGTCAAACAAGCGGTTCGGATATGCCTTGGCAAAAGGAATCAAGCCTGTCCCATGCTGCATGGCAGCCGTAATGGCACAGAGTCGCTCATCCTTGGAGGCAAGCGCGGTCAGTGTCTGCCCAAACGTCTGTGAAAAAGTAAGAGTGGTTTCATTTTGTGCTGCGGTATCTCCCGTACGCGCGGGCGGCAGCGCATGATACTGCGAAGGGGCGCGCATAGCAGGTTCATATCCTTTGCCCTTGACGGTTTTCAGATGAATGACACAGGCCCGATTGCCATTTTTGGCACGACGCAAAAGTGTCTCTACCTCGGAAAGATTGTTTCCGTCCGCAGGCCCCAGATAACGAAGTCCCATATTCTCAAAATAATTACTACCATACAAAGATTCCTTGACAGCATTTTTCACTCCGCTGACCAAGCGCCTTGTCGGTTTTCCGATCAACGGAATATGCTCAAGGATCTTTTCCACCGCGGTCTTTGTACGAAGATAAGCGGGACGGGAGCGCAGCTGTGCAAGCTCCTGCGCAAAATGTCCGATGTTTTTTGAGATCGACATTTCGTTTTCATTGATGATCAAAATCAGCTTGAGATCGCTGCTGCAATTGTTGAGCGCCTCATGGATCATCCCGCCGGTAAATGCGCCGTCGCCAAGAACCACAATGGTAAAATCGTCTTTTCCATCCAGCAGGTCCGCTTGCGCAAACCCGAGTCCGGCAGACAGCGAGGTGGAGGCGTGGCCTGTGCCGAATGCATCGTGAGGACTTTCCTCCCGCTTGGGAAAGCCGGAAAGACCGCCGGGACGACGCAAAGAGTCAAACTGATCGCACCTTCCCGTCAGCATTTTATGGACGTAGCTCTGATGGCCAACGTCAAAAATAATATGGTCGTGTAAGGAATCAAATACCCGATGAATCGCAACGGTCAGCTCGACAACACCAAGATTGGAGGCCAGATGACCACCGCATTTTGTAACCTTCTCCACCAAAGTCTTTCGGATTTCATGACATAACGTCGGTAATTGCTCGACGGGAATGTTTTTTACATCCCGTGAATCCTTGATGCTCGGGAGTATTGCTGCAACGATCGGCGTAGTTTCCTCTGACATGGCAATGTCCGTTCCTTTCTAAAGTCTTTCTATCTATCAGTATGTATAAGTAAATGTAATGATATTAAGTATATCACACCTGCGACGAAAAATCAAGGGGTGTCGTCGAAAAAGTAGCTTTTTGCGTCATATTAGGAGAAAAAACGTGAAAAAAGGGCTCCAATGACAAGCCCTTTTTTCAAAGTCAATCGTCGTATTTTTGTTCCTTTAAGCGTCGGTCGATGTCACGGTTAGCAACACGCTCTGCAGCAGCGTCGCGTTTATCATACAGCTTTTTACCGCGGCACAGCCCTAATTTTACCTTAACGTGAGAGCCCTTGAAATACAATTGAAGCGGGATCAGGGTATAGCCCTTTTGAGAAACCAATCCGAACAGCTTGAGAATCTCTTTTTTATGCATCAGCAGCTTTTTAGGGCGCAGCGGATCACGGTTGAATATATTTCCGTGCTCATAGGGGCTGATATGCATCTGGTAGACAAACAGCTCCCCCCCATCGATCGTGCAGAAAGAATCCTTCAGGTTGACCGTCCCCGCACGGACGCTCTTGACCTCCGTGCCGAACAGCTCGATTCCCGCTTCATAGGTTTCTTCCACAAAGT
>JAFTJZ010000019.1 GCA_017456145.1 Clostridia bacterium | reverse complement strand
GGACGGCGCTATCCTCGTCGTTGCTGGTACCGACGGCCCTCTGCAGCAGACCCGCGAGCACGTTCTGCTCGCTCGTCAGGTTGGCGTTCCCGCAATCGTTGTCTTCCTGAACAAGACTGACCTGGTTGACGACGAGGAGCTGCTTGACCTCGTTGAGATGGAGATCCGTGATCTTCTGTCTTCCTACGACTTCCCCGGCGACGATACTCCTATCGTTCGCGGTTCCGCTCGTGACGCTCTGACGTCCGACAGCACTGACCTGTCCTCTCCCGAGTATGCTTGCATCCTCGAGCTGATGGAGCAGGTTGACTCCTTCGTTCCCACGCCTGAGCGTGAGTCCGATAAGGACTTCCTGATGCCCGTTGAGGACGTCTTCTCCATCTCCGGTCGTGGTACCGTTGCTACGGGCCGTATCGAGCGTGGTATGGTTAAGGTTGGCGATGTCATCGAGATCGTCGGTCTGTCCGATGAGAAGAAGCAGACCACCGTTACCGGTGTCGAGATGTTCCACAAGAACATGAACGATGCACAGGCTGGTGATAACGTCGGCGTTCTGCTCCGTGGTATCGGTAAGGAAGAGATCGAGCGCGGCCAGGTTCTGGCTAAGCCCGGCTCCGTTCATCCTCACACCAAGTTCGTTGGTACCGTTTACGTTCTGACCGAAAAAGAGGGTGGCCGTAAGAAGCCCTTCTTCTCCGGCTACAGACCTCAGTTCTACTTCAGAACGACTGACGTTACCGGTAACATCGAGCTGCCCGCAGATGTCGAGATGTGCCGCCCCGGCGACAACGTCGACATGACTGTTGAGCTGATCACGCCTGTTGCATGCGAGACCGGTCTCCGTTTTGCTATCCGTGAGGGTGGTAGAACCGTTGGTTCCGGCGTCGTTGCAAGCATCATCGACTAATTTATCATACGATGATCTAACCGTGTAAACGGTAAACACCGAGGGGGAGGACGAATCGTACTCCCCCTCATTTTATATGAAGAGAGCGTGAGGTTACATAATATCATGAAAAAGATATGGATTCGATTGATTTCTCTTGTTCTTGCGCTGATGATGATGAGCATGGTGCTGCTTTCCTGCGCTGAGAAGACCGATGACCCGAAGAACGATCCGGGTGATGATCCCAACATTGAGGAGGATCCCTCGACCGAGGATGATCCTTATAACGTCCCTGACAATCTTGCCGCTGCCGATTATAATGAGGCGGAATTTAATATTCTGTATTACAGCGACAGTCAGGTTGGCTGTTTCTACGTTCCCGATAAAACGGGAGATCTGATTGATGATGCTGTCTGGAATGCCCGCGCCGCGGTGGAGGAGCGCTTTAACGTCAATATTGCCGCCAACAAGTCCGGTGCGGAAAGTGAACCGGCACACATTGCGTTGATCAACAACCAAATGACGGCGGGCGCAACCGATTTTGACGTCGCCAACGTACACGACGTGCTGGGAGGGAACCTTTCCATTCAGGGGGTGCTGGTCAATATTCTGGATATCCCGCAATTTGATTTCTCCAAGCCGTGGTGGTCGCAAAAGGGTGTTGAATCCATGTCGTATATGGGTCAGCTGTATTTACTTTCCTCGTCGATCTCCTACAATAGCATGGCCTCCTCACAGGTCGTTTTCTTCAACAAGCAGATGATGGATGACCGCGGCATGGAATATCCTTATCAGGATGTTCTGGATATGAACTGGTATCTGGAGGATATGTTTACCAGCATCGAGAACGTCTATCAGGACAACAACGATAACGGCAAGGACGTCGAGGATATTTATGGCCTTTTGATGCCGCAGGAAATGTATGCCATCTTTGAGAGCTACGGCATCAACATGATCGAGAAGAGCGCAGACGGCACAGAGCTGATCCTCAATGCCAACAACGAGCGTGTGTATGATCTGATCGATGCTTACTACGGGATTCGCTATGATCTGGACGGCGGTTATACGGACGTCCGCAATACCACGGCAGATATGTTTGAGGCAAGTCAGGGCGTTTATCTGACCATTTCCTTGGGTTATGCCGTTTCCAACTTCCGCGATGCTACCTTCCAGTATGGTATCGTTCCTTACCCGATGCTGGATGAGGCGCAGGGCGATTATTATTCCGGATATACTGACCGTTTTATGGTCATTCCTCATACCTGTGCCGATACGAATTACGTCGGCACCATTCTGGAGGCGCTGTCTGCAGAAGGGTATCGTCAGGTGCTGCCGTCGTATTACGAGACAGCCCTCAAGGGCAGATATACTCATGATAATGAGTCTGTACAGATGCTGGAGATTATCCGCGAGTCTCGCGTGATCGATTTTGCTTATATCTACAGCAACGATACCGCTTGTACGCGTGCACTTTACTCTCTGCTGAAGGATAAGAATCATGATTATGCCTCCTTCTATGCGAGCAAGGCGCCCGCTGCGGAAAGCCGCATCGAGGAGTTGACCGCATATTTCACTCAGATGGCGGATTGATTCCGCATATTATCGCAGCTTTGGCTACGGAAATCCGACAGACATCATGCGTCTGTCAATGATTGTTTATGTGAATGAATCGAGGTTTACAAAATGAAAAATTTATGGATTCGCCTTCTTGCGCTTGTTCTGGCGGTTCTGATGCTGGGCACGATGCTGGTTGCCTGCGCCGATGATACCGACAAGCAGCCCGAGAAGGATAATGATGATATCGATGATACTCCCGTAAACGGAGAGTTGGATGAGGATGATCCTTATCAAATCGCCGATAGCCTGCCCGAGGTAAGCTACGGCGGTGCAGAATTTAACATTCTGTATTTCGGTGATACGACGCTGGGTTATTTCTATGTTCCCGAGAAGACGGGCGATCTGATCGATGATGCCGTCTGGTCGGCGCTTGCCAGAACCGAGGAGCGCTTTGACGTGGATATTATCGCGCTGAAATCCTCCGCCGAAAATGAGCACTCCTACACCTCCAGCATTTCCACACAGATCGGCTCCGGTTCTACTGATTTTGACATTGCAAACGTTCATGACGTGCTTGGCGGTAACCTCTCCGTACAGGGCTACTTCCTGAACATTCTGGATTTTAATCAGTTTGATTTCTCCAAGCCCTGGTGGTCGCAGAAGGCGATTGATTCGCTGTCCTATATGGATCAGCTCTATCTGCTGTCCTCCACGCTGTCCTATAACAGTATGGGCTCCACGCAGGTTGTTTTCTTCAACAAGCAGTTGATGGATGACCGTGGCATGGCGTATCCCTATCAGGATGTTCTGGATATGAACTGGTATCTGGACGATATGTTTGCCAGCATTGAGGATATTTATGAGGATGTCAACGACAATGGTAAGGACAACGAGGATACCTACGGCGTCCTTCTGCCTCAGGAATTTTATGCCATCTATGAGAGCTTTGGCATCAATCTGATCGAGAAGAGTGCAGACGGCACAGAGCTGATCCTCAACGCAAATGACGAGCGTGCCTACGATCTGATCGACAAGCTGTACAGCATTCTCTACGACTACGACGGTGGTTATGCCACGGTTCGTGCCGATACGCTGGATATGTTTGAGGCAAGTCAGTCGGTTTACATTATGACCAGTTTGAAGTATGCGGTCGAGAATTTCCGCGACGCTACCTTCCAGTACGGTATCGTTCCTTATCCTCTGATGGATGAGCGGCAGACCGACTATCTCTCCGGCTATACCGAGAGATTTATGGCGATCCCCAACACTTGCTTGGATCTTGACTATGTGGGTACCATTCTGGAATCCATGTCCGCTGAGGGCTATCGTCAGGTGCTGCCTGCTTATTATGAGACCGCACTCAAGGGCAGATATACGCACGACAATGAGTCGGTGCAGATGCTGGAGATCATCCGTGAGTCTCGCGTGATCGACTTTGCATACGTTTACAGCAACAATACCGCTTGCTGCCGTGCTCTGTACGAGCTTTTGACCAAGCAGAGCAAGGATTACGCCTCCTACTATGCAGGTAAGGCGAGCTCCGCAGAAACACGTATTGAGGAGCTGACCGATTACTTCACCGATATGGCGGACTGATCGTTTCCGATCTTCTTGCGTGACTGTATGAATTAACATTATCCCATCTAAGAAAGGATCTATGCCGACAATGAGCCCAAGATCACATATTTCAACTCGCCGTATGGTCGCACTGGCGCTGTTTGCCGCGCTGGCGTACGTTTGCACCTTCTTTCTTCACATCAAGGTCATGTTTCTGACCTTCGATGCCAAGGATGCATTCATGGCGGTTGCGGGAATGTTCTTTGGCCCGGGGGCGGCGGCGATCCTTTCTTTGTTGGTGGCAACGCTGGAGCTGATCACCATGGGGGAAACGGGACTGTACGGGTTTATCATGAATGTTATCTCCAGTGCCACCTTCACCGTGATTGCGTCCCTGATCTACAAGCATCGCAAAACGCTTGGCGGCGCGCTGTTCTCTCTTGGCACGGCGGTGGTCGGTATGACGGCGGTCATGATGGTCATGAACCTGCTGATCACGCCGCATTTTATGGGCTCGACGGTCGATGAGGTGGCTGCGTTGATCCCGACGCTGCTGCTGCCCTTCAATCTGACCAAAGCGTTGCTCAATGCAGCGCTGGTGCTGGTGCTCTATAAGCCCATCGCCACGGCACTGCGACGGACACGCATGGTAGAGGGAACGCCCTCGCAGATGTCTTATCGCATGGATCGTCGAACGATCACCATGCTGCTTTTGGGCGTGGCACTTTTGCTGATCAGCATCGTGCTGTTTCTTGTCGTGCTTGACGGCCGGTTTGTTCTGTGGGAATGAACAGCTTTTACATAGGAGGAGATGGATATGGTAGAGGCAATTGAACAATTTTTCTTGGAGCTGGTGGGGAAGGAGCTGTGTGTCTTCTTGTGCGCCATGATCCCGATTATTGAGCTGCGCGGCGCAATTCCGCTTGGAGCGGCTCTTGATTTGCATCCCTTGTTGAATTTCGCTCTGGCAATCGCAGGGAATCTTTTACCTGTGCCCTTTATCCTACTGTTTATTCGTAAAATATTGGATTGGATGGAGAACATACGCTGCTTTGAGAAGATGGTCAAATGGCTGCGCGCCAAGGCGGAAAAGGGAAAGGGCAAGGTCGAAAAATATGCAGTCATCGGACTTGCCATCTTTGTTGCCATCCCGCTGCCGGGTACGGGGGCGTGGACGGGCGCTTTGGTCGCCGCACTGATGGGGATGCGTTTCCCGAAGGCCATCATTTCGGTTGTTGCAGGTGTGCTTTGCGCGGGCGTGATCATGTCGCTGTTATCCTACGGTGTCGTTGCGGCGGTCGCATGGTTTTGATCACCAAGGTACTGTCCAAACTTTTCTTGCTATTCACATGAATCATGTGTAAAAAATCTGCGGAGATGTGTAAGCTCCGCAGATTTTTGTTTGTCTGTTGTCTAAAAGAAGAACAGAAGTATGATGGTGTGAACATAGCATCTTAACTTTCATTCATGGGTGTTCATTCTTTGCCGAGGCGAAGAATGAACCAAGAAACCGAATTAGGGACTCTGCCCCTAAGAATCCTTTTCATCTCGCGTGCGATTGTTGTGGTTTTGAAACACAGGGGAGTGCTGACGGAATGATGGATAAGAAACTAATTTGAAATCTGCGAACATAAGTTTCTGATTGCAATTTATTGGTGTTCATTTTTTTGGCACGCCCCAAAAAAACGAACCAAAAAAAGGGCGCATAGGGGTTGGCACCCCTATGTACCCTGCTGTCCTCGCGTGCTACCGCCAAACGATCTCCCATCGTTTGGCTCAACCGCACGCGGCTTTCTCGGTTCGGAAACTTTGCGTTTCCCCTCGGGAAAGCCGAGGGGAAACACAGAGAAGTTACTACGGAACGGAAGATAAAATTCTGAACCTTTGTTCTTCTGTTCTTCGAACTTTTTTCCGCCACGCTCCGCGTGGAAGACAAGGTTTGGTAAAAGCTGAAAGAAAAGTAAAAGAAAAAATCGAAAGAGCCGTCGGAAGAAAATTCCAAAGAAGTCTAAAAAATGGCGAAAGACCAGTCGGAAGAAAGTCTGAAAAAAGTCTAAAAAGTCGAAAAAGGGATGAAGACCAATCGTAAGAGATAAGAAAAAATGACAGAATAGAATATGTATATAACATTCGACATAATAATTTGGCAACCGTGCAATTCCAAAAACAACGAAAGATCGCACATTCCTTGCCTTCCGCGTAGCGGCGGGATAAAGCAAGGAGTCTAAAAGAGCCGAGCTTTGGAAAAATATGTTACTTACCGTAGGAGATTCCATGTTTTTCGTCGTGGCTTTCCCACGACGAAAAGCGAGATTTCGGAGCCGCAATAGCCGCGTGCGGTTGAGCCAAACGATGGGAGATCGTTTGGCGGTAGCACGCGAGATGGGCGGGGTTCTTAGGGGCGGAGTCCCTAAGTCGGTTTCTTGGTTCGTTCTTTGCCGAGGCAAAGAATGAACAATAGATGAATGAATGCCAGAAATATATGTTTGCACAACCTAAATTCACTTTGTAATCAATCCCCCCCACTCAAATCATCGTGAATTGTAGCCAAGACGAAAAAAATTGCAAAACCCTCTTGCAATTTGGCGAAAAGTGTGGTATAATATACTGCTGCAGTGTGGAAACCATTGCACGGCGTATAATACTTCTTATCAAGAGTGGTGGAGGGATAGGGCCCTGTGAAACCCGGCAACCGGTCTGTAAACAGACAATGGTGCCAATTCCCGTCAGATGAGAGATGTGGAACTAAACAAGGTCGGTTTGCCTCTCACCTTCGGGTCAGAGGCTTTTATTTTCGTTAAAAATTTTGTGAATATAGAGGAAAAGAAAATGAGAAAAATGTTGTTTACCAGTGAATCCGTGACCGAGGGACATCCTGATAAGGTCTGCGATAAAATTTCCGATGCGGTGCTGGACGCAATGCTTGCACAGGACCCGATGTCTCGTGTCGCTTGCGAGACGGTGTGCACAACCGATATGGTGACGGTTATGGGCGAGATCACGACGAAGGCTTGCGTGGATATCCCCGCACTTGTGCGAGAGACTATCCGAGAGATCGGCTATACGCACCATAACGTAGGGTTCAATGCCGATACCTGCGTCATTTACAACCATATTCATACCCAATCGCCTGACATTGCCATGGGCGTCGATCTCTCGATGGAGGCAAAGCGCGGCGAGGACTCCGATGGCTTTGACACGGGTGCAGGAGATCAGGGCTTGATGTTTGGTTATGCGTGTGATGAAACCCCCGAGTTGATGCCGCTGCCCATCTCGCTGTCACACAAGCTGGCCTTGAAATTGACCGAGGTTCGCAAGAGCGGCATGCTGGATTATCTGCGCCCCGACGGAAAAACGCAGGTGACCGTGGAATACCGCGATGGCAAGCCCCACCGTGTACATACCGTTGTGATCTCAACCCAGCACAATGAGGACACTGCACTTGAGACCATTCGTCGCGATATGATCGAGCAGGTTATCACACCCGTCATTCCCGACGCGCTGCTGGATGACCGCACGAAGATTTACGTCAATCCCACCGGTCGTTTCGTCGTGGGTGGCCCCGCGGGTGACACGGGTCTGACGGGACGCAAGATCATTGTCGATACCTACGGCGGCTACTCCCGTCACGGCGGCGGTGCTTTCTCGGGCAAGGATCCGACCAAGGTGGATCGCAGTGCTTGCTATGCGGCGCGCTACATCGCCAAGAACATCGTCAAGGCGGGGCTTGCCGAGAAGTGTGAGGTACAGCTGGCATACGCCATCGGTGTGGCGCGTCCCATTTCGGTTATGATCGACACCTTTGGTACGGGCAAGGTTGCCGAGCGAGAGCTCTCGGATGCAATCATGTCGCTGGTCGATCTGCGTCCTGCTGCGATCATCGAGCGTTTCGGGTTGCGTCGTCCCATCTACAGCCCCGTGGCGGCATACGGTCACATGGGCCGTGAGGACGTTGATCTGCCGTGGGAGCACACCGACATCGCTGACGAGCTAGCCCGCACGTTCGGAAACTGATCGTATCCTCGTCTTAAGCTCTGATCGTTATGAGCAAGTCGCCGCCAAGCGGCGATGATATAGATATCGCCGCGGGCAACGTGCCGTCCTGTCGCATATACTGTCACCGAGAGGAGGCAGGAATGATGTGGGAGATTTTGTTTTGGGTCGCGTTTGCAACCGCGGCGATCTTCGGTCTGATCTGTGCGCTGTGGTTGATTGCCGATATGATCTGCGGCAGACGTGTACCTGTCGCCGTGAGAGTCTTTGAACGTGAAATGCGAGATCAGCTGGATCTGTTGCTCGCTGAGGCGAGGGAGAGCTTTGGTGGGCGGCGGGAGATCTTGGTGCTGCTGGATCAGGAGCAGCCGCCGCTGACACTTGACGAGATCGCTTTGCTGCAGCGCTACGACGCGAAGGTGTATGAGGTGAGGGGAGAGGCGCGGGAATAAGGACTTGGGGCGTTGCCCCAAACCCCATCGGAGGAACTTTTGAAAAACTTCCTCCGAACCTCCTCAAAACTTTAAGAAAAAATAAAATTTAGTTGAGTTTTTGGAAATCGGTGCAGGATACGCCCTGCTCGCCGAAGGCAAAAGAAAGGAGCAGGAATGCAAGACACAACGCTGTTGGAGCTGCGAGGCAGCATTGAGCAGGTGATCTACGCCAATGCGGAGAACGGATATGCCGTCTGCGATCTGGGAACGCAGGACAACGAGCTGATAACCATACAAGGCACGCTCCCTTACATTGCCGAGGGTGACAACGTCACGGTTTACGGACGCTGGATCCATTCGCCCAAATACGGAAGGCAGTTTGCGGTCGAGCGATATGAGCGCAACCTGCCGGCTGACGCCAATTCCATTCTACGCTATCTTTCTTCTCGTGCCATCAAGGGGATCGGCCCCAAAACGGCGCAAAAGATCGTTGAGCAATTTGGCGAGGATACCTTTGACGTCATTGAAAACCACCCCGATTGGCTGGCGCAGGTCAACGGAATTTCGCAAAAAAAAGCGCACGAGATCAGCGAGGACTTTCGGGAGAAGTCCGGCATCCGTTCGGCGATGCTGTTTTTCCGCGATTATTTCGGTGCGGCGCTGACCGTGCGTATTTATAAAAAATGGGGCGCCTCCGCCGTGGATCGAGCTAAGGAGAACCCCTATCGTCTGTGTGATGAGATCGAGGGCATCGGCTTTGAAAAAGCGGACGCCATGGCGCGAAAAATGGGCATGGGCGAAAACAGTGCCGCCCGCATGATGAGTGGCATTTCGTACGTTTTACGCGCCAACAGCAGCCAGAACGGACACGTTTGTCTCCCCGAGGACAAGCTGCTCGCAGCTGCACAGGCGACGCTTGGTGCAAATGCACAGGATTGTCGTACCGCATTGGATGCGCTCCTTGACAGCGGGCGCATCAAAAGCGAGATGGTGAGCGGTGTGCGCTATTGCTATGACCGATACGCCTATGATTGCGAGCACTATATTGCCATGAAGTTGATTCTGCTTGATCGTGTCTGTGTGCCTGTCAACGCCCCTGACGTTCACGGCTTTATCGAAAAGGCAGAGCGCGCATCGGGGATCAGCTATGCGGCAACGCAAAAAAAAGCCATTTACGATGCGCTGATCAGCGGGGTCATGGTGCTCACGGGCGGCCCCGGTACGGGTAAAACCACCGTCGTGCGGGCGCTGATCGATATTTTTGACAGCATCGGCTATAAGGTGGCTCTTTGCGCTCCTACGGGGCGGGCGGCGAAGAGACTGTCCGAGTCCACCTCCCGCGAGGCGAGGACGGTGCATCGGCTGTTGGAAATGGAATATGCCGAGGGAGACGGGCGGGGAGGAATGTTCCGACGCTGTGAGGATAACGTGCTGGATGAAAACGTCATCATCGTCGACGAGGTCTCCATGGTGGACAACGCACTGATGTGCGCTCTGCTCAAGGCGGTCAAGCCGGGTGCGAGGTTGATGCTGATCGGAGATGCGGATCAGCTGCCCAGCGTCGGCGCGGGCAATGTGCTCAGGGATCTGATCGATTGCGGGCGATTTTCCACTGTTTGCCTGACCGAGATCTTTCGTCAGGCGCAAAAGAGCCTGATCGTCACCAATGCCCACGCCATCAACCGCGGTGAAATCCCCAGACTCGATGTCAAGGATAACGACTTTTTCTTCCTCCACCGCAACACCGAACGCGAGATCGCGTTGACCGTGGCGGATCTGTATAAAAACCGCTTGCCACGCACCTACGGCGCAATGACGGTGGGAGGGATTCAGGTCATCACGCCCTCTCGTCGCGGCGAGGCGGGAACAGACCACCTCAATATGCTGCTGCAAGAGTCGCTCAACCCGCAAGCATATGGAAAGGCGGAATATCGCCATAAGGACACTATTTTCCGCGAGGGCGACCGCGTCATGCAAACCAGAAACAACTACGAGTTGGCATGGGAGCGGATCGGTGGCGAGGGTGGTGAAGGTATGGGCGTTTTTAACGGCGACATCGGCACCATCGAGCGGGTCAATATAGCCGCCGAATGTATGGAGATCGTTTTTGACGATCGTCATGTCGTGTATGATTTTTCAATCCTGGACGAGCTGGAGCACGCATGGGCCATTACCGTGCACAAAAGTCAGGGGAGCGAATATCCGATCGTTATCATCCCCATGTACAACGCGCCCACCATGCTGCTGACGCGCCACCTGCTCTACACCGCAGTGACGCGGGCGCAGGCCATGGTGATTTTGGTGGGGCGGCAGGAGATCGTGCAGACCATGATCGCCAACCATCGGCAATCTATGCGCTATACCGGACTGGCGGCAAGGCTTGCTCCGGGTGAGGGAGATACGATATGAAAATCGGAGCGTTTTTGATGCATCTGCTCTTTCCGCCCACCTGCCGCGGCTGCGGGGAGCGGTTTGATATTTTTTCCAACCCCGACCCGCTTCCGTTGTGTTCGGGCTGCCTGGCGCGCTGGGCAACGGCAAAGACTGCGTCGTGCGTTCTGTGCGGTGAGGCAATCGGCACTTGCCACTGTATGCCCACGATGCTGCGGGAGGCAGGCTGTGCTGCATTGGTCAAGGCGGTCGGTTATCATCCGAGCGAAAAGTGCTTGCCTGAGGGATTGATCCTCCGCTGCAAGCGGGTGCGCGACCGCGCACTGTTCCGATTTTTTGCCGCCGACATGCAGCTGCCACTCTGGCAGACCTTGGATCAAACGGGCGATACGGGGAATGTTGTTGTGACTTACATTCCGCGGCGTCCGCGCGCCATCGCAGAGCAAGGCGTGGATCAGGCGTGCGAGCTTGCCCGTGCGCTCGGACGAGCGCTGGAGATCCCGACGGTACGGGCGCTGAAAAATTGCGGCAGGGAAGAGCAAAAGCTGCTGGATCACGCAGCCCGCGCACAAAATGCGCAAGCGGCGCTCCGCTCTTATGGGGAGCGGACGAAACGGGCGGTCGAGGGCAAGACGGTCATTCTCACGGACGACATCACCACCGCGGGTGCCACGCTTGCTGTCGCCACACGGCTGCTGCTCTCTGCAGGTGCGCAGCGTGTCATCTGCTGCGTTGTGGGCGTGACGGTTACCGATGTGGCGGAGAAAAATCCGTCAAAGATTCGGGTAGAATAAGCTTTTTTGAATTCTGAAAAAAGTAGGGGGCTGTCGCATGAGCGACAGCCCCCCGCAGGTTGTCGACGAGCAGACTTGGGGCTTTGCCCCAAACCCCACTTAAGGTGCTTTTTCGAGAAAAAGCACCTTAAGAATCCTTAAAAAGCTTTTTCAAAAGGATCATTTTATGGGTTTTCGCCCCACCGTGTTGGGTGGAGAAT
>JAFTJZ010000055.1 GCA_017456145.1 Clostridia bacterium | reverse complement strand
TTCGAGAAAAAGCACCTTAAGAATCCTTAAAAAGCTTTTTCAAAAGGATCATTTTATGGGTTTTCGCCCCACCGTGTTGGGTGGAAAAGGCTTTGTTCTACAGTCTGCAAAAACTTTATATAAAGTTTTTTGAAGATTCCAAAGGAACTTTTTTTCAAAAAAGTTCCTTTGGCGGGGTGCGGGGCAGCGCCCCGCTCTCATCCCGATCTCCTCCCGCTCTCCTCCCGCTCTCCTTCCGTCTTCCATATCCCATGCATACATTTCACGTGCTGCGAATAAGATATCGCGGTATGAAATACATAAACGAGGTGCTTTCATGACAAAATTATTATGCAAGCTGTTTGTCCGTGACAGAGACGACGTCAAAAATCCACGGGTACGGAGCGCATACGCGACATTGACTTCGGTGGTCGGGCTGCTGCTCAATCTTTTTTTATTTGCGGCAAAGCTATTTGCCGGGACGCTGGCCCGCTCGGTTGCCATCTGCGCCGATGCCATGAACAATCTCTCGGACGCAGCCTCCCAGCTCATCACGTTGATCGGCTGCCGAATGGCGGCAAAGCAGGCGGATCGCGCGCACCCTTTCGGACACGCCCGCATGGAGTATATTACTTCTCTTTTGGTTTCGCTTGTGATAATTATCATCGGATATGAGCTGCTGGGAGACTCGATCGACAAGATTTTGCATCCGGGTGCGATAGAATTTCACATCCTGACCGTCGTCATTCTTGTGCTGTCCATTGCCGTCAAGCTGTGGCTGGGCTTGTTCAACCGCGCCGTCGGGAAGAAAATTAACTCCGAGGCGCTGCGCGCCACCATGATCGACTCCCTCTCCGACGCCGCTGCGACGCTGGCGGTGCTGTTTTGTATGCTGCTCCATCGCGCCACAGGCATCGACATCGATGCCTATGTCGGTATCGCCGTGGCCATTTTGATCTTTGTCGCGGGCTTTCGCGTGCTCAACGACGCAAAAAATGCCATTCTCGGTGAGGCTCCCTCGCCCGAGGTGCTGCAGGAGATCCGTGATGTCGTCGCAAAATATCCCGATGCGTTGGGGATTCATGATATGATGGTGCATAACTACGGACCCGGGCGCACCGTTGCCTCGCTGCATATCGAGGTGGACGGCAACCGCAACATCTTTGATATGCACGACACCATCGACCGTATCGAAAAACAGCTGCTGGAGGAGCATGGCATTGCCGCTACGGTTCACATGGATCCTATCGTCGTCGGCGACGCCGAGGTCGATGCCCTGCGTGAGCGCGTTGTGCAGCTGCTCAAAGAGATCGACGCACGTCTGGCGATGCACGATTTTCGCTATGTGCGCGGAAATACCCACAGCAATCTGATCTTCGATGTTGCCGCACCGTTTGAGCTGGCTCTTGCCGATGATGAGATCCGCCGCCGCGTGGATGCCGCCGTGCGCACCATTGATCCGTCCTTTTGCACTGTGATCACTGTTGATCGGGCGTGATTTGCGATGAACAGGTGAACAAATCGTAAATATTGGTAAATACTATTGCTTTTTTTCCGCTTGTGTGATATAATGAATGCGTTCAAAGGTAAACACTGTTAACCTTAAATCAACAAGACGAAAGGAACGACCGCTGTGCGGTCAAAATCGAATTATGAAAACACCATACACTCTGCACCGTGTGCGCCACATTGAAAATTTGCGTGAGATGTTGCAGACTTCGGTTGAATTATACGGCGAAAAAACCGCCTTTTCCCAGAATGAGGGCGGTCAGTTTCGCGATTACAGCTTTTCTCAATACGGGCGCGACACCGCTGCGCTGTGTCTGGCGCTGGATGCTGCACTTCGGGAGCGCGGCGCAGAATCGTTTGCATCCAAGCGTGTTCTTGTCAGTGGCGAGAACTCTTATGCATGGGTGGTCTCCTACATGGCGTGTATGTGCGGTGCGGCGACGGTCATCCCCGTGGATAAGGAAATGGCAGTCGGCGACGTGCAGAATATCATCGACATGACCGCCCCCGCCGTCCTTCTTTACGCGGACAGCCTTTGTGCCAAATTTGACAGCATGACGAGCGATGCCATTCGCATTCCCTTCTCTGCGCTTGGCACCTGGCTGGAGCGCGGCGCTGCGCTGCTTGACGCGGGACAGACCGCGGCGCTGGATGCGCCCATTGACGAGGACAGCGTGGCGTCGATCATCTTTACCTCGGGAACCACGGGTGCCTCCAAGGGTGTCATGCTCTCCCAGAGGAATCTCTATTCCAACATTCGTAACGCCATGCAGATGGTGTATGAGGACAGCCACGACGTGTTGCTCTCGGTATTGCCTTTGCACCATGTGTATGAATGCACCATCGGCTTTTTGTGCAGCGTGTATACAGGTGCCGCCGTTGCTTTTTCGTCAGGGCTGCGCTATTTGATGAAGGATATGCGCACCGTTCGACCCACCGCGATTCTCTGTGTACCGCTGCTGCTGGAGACGGTATATCAGAAGATCTGGAGCAACATCCGCAAGAAGGGCATGGAGAAGAAGGTACGCGCAGCTATTGCCGTGACCGAGGCGATCCGTCCCCTATCTGCGCGGCAGGCGGCGCGAAAGAAGATTTTTGCCGAGATTCACGAGACGTTCGGCGGCAGAGTGCGCCTGATGGTCTCGGGTGGCGCGGGCATTGATCCCGCCATTCTCAAGGGCTTGCGCGACCTTGGATTCCATGCCATTCAGGGCTATGGTCTGACCGAGTGCTCTCCCTTGGCGGCGGTCAACCACGACCATTATTACGATGACAGTGCTGCGGGGCTTGCGCTCCCCGAGGGGCAACTGCGCATTGTGGATGCGGCCGAGGACGGCACGGGTGAGATCTGTGTGCGTGGTGAGGGTGTCATGCTGGGATATTATCAGATGCCCGAGGCGACGGCGGCGGTCAAGCATGGCGGCTGGTTCTACACGGGCGATCTTGGATATATAGACAAGCGCGGCTTTTTGCACATCACGGGTCGCAAGAAGAATGTGATCGTGACCTACAACGGCAAAAATATATTCCCCGAGGAGCTGGAGGCGCATTTGTGTCGTGCCGATGCGGTTGCCGAGGCGGTGGTGCTGGGCATCATGAACGAAAAGAAGAAGGATTACGACATCGTTGCGTTGCTTCGTCCCGACCTTGACCGTTTGACCGAGCTTTTGGGGGGTGAGCCGACCGAGGAGCAGATCGACACGGCGCTGCAGGCAGCGTTGGACACGGTCAACGCCACGGTACAGAGCTACAAGCACATGTGCATGTATATTCACTACGCGGAGGAATTTCCCAAAAACAGCTCCAAGAAGATCAAGAGAGCGGGGTTGGCGGAGAAGATCATGCCGCTGTACGAGGCAAAGCTGCAGAAATAAGGTGAGCAAAGGGGCTGCGCCGATGGCGCAGCCCCTTTGTAAAAAGCCGATGATAGTTTTTTTTACGCGGAATTTGCGTTTTTTATCTGCAAGGCAGGTAAAAAATTGCGGTGTTCAGGCGCAAAGCAAAAACGATGGGGTGAGGTTTAATGCATTTTTGCGATCATTTGGAATTTTGATAAAATTCTGTAGGGGAGGGTTTCCCCTCTCGCGGGTTGTTAAAATTCCAAATTGAATTGAGGTTGTGCGAACACAACTTTCTAACTATAATAATCCTTTTGTTCACTTCTTTGTCACGCGACAAAGAAGTGAACCGAAGAAAACGCGCATAAGGGACCGCGGTCCCTTATGTATCCCTGCTACTGCTGCGCGCTAACGCAACCTTGCGGTTGCTGAGACGCGCGCGAAGGGGAAGATTTCGATCATTCCTCCATCTCTTCGGCACCGCCTCGAGATGGGGTGGAAACGGTCATTTGGAACTTGGTGGATTTGGGTAAGGAATATATTATCTTGAGATCGAAACGGTCATTTGGAATTTTGCTAAAACTCTGTAGGGGAGGGGTCTCCCCTCCCGCGGGTTGTTGAAATTCCAAATTGAATTGAGGTTGTTCGGACATATTCATCTACCGACATTTCGCATTGTTTATATTTTTCACTCCGTTCAAATTTTCGCGACTCGGTAAGGGGCGAGCCTTTGATGCCTCGCAGGTTGTGAAAAATTCAAGCTGCATTAAGAATTTACGAACAGAACTTCCTTCATAAAAAACCAAAAGTTTTTTGAAAGGGGTACGGGGGAAACTTTTTTTCAAAAAAGTTTCCCCCGCA
>JAFTJZ010000054.1 GCA_017456145.1 Clostridia bacterium | reverse complement strand
GTGCGAACACAGCTTTCTAACTATAATAATCTTTTTGTTCACTTCTTTGTCACGCGACAAAGAAGTGAACCGAAGAAAACGCGCATAAGGGACCGCTGTCCCTTATGTATCCCTGCTGTTGCTGCGCGCTAACGCAACCTTGCGGTTGCTGAGTCGCGCGCGAAGGGGGAGATTTCAACCATTCCTCCATCTCTTCGGCACCGCCTCGAGATGGGTTGGAAGCGGTCATTTGGAATTTGATCAAATTGGGACGGAATAATTATATTGTTTTTGTGATAGAAACGGTCATTTGGAATTTTGCTAAAACTCTGTAGGGGAGAGGTCTCCCCTCCCGCGCGAGGGGGAAGGGTTCAATCTTTCCTCCATCTCTTCGGCACCGCCTCGAGATGGGTTGGAAACGGTTATTTATTATTTAGGGGAAATTGGCGCAGGTATTATTTTGACCGCGCGGCGGCGTAGGATTACTGAAACGGATTATTGACGTAAACGTTTGGGCAATCGGTGACGGTATAATTACCGTCGGCGTCGTACATACAATACTGCCCGATCGAGAGGATTTCCTTTTTCTCGTCAAGCGCATATTCGACATTCATCAGGTCGCACAGGCTGTAGCCGAGGAAATAAGGATTGATGTCGGAGTTATAGGACGAAAATCCCGAATCGTTGATCCCGTCCCCCACAATGGGCAGGATGATACTCAGCGGATCGTCGTAGCCGAAACGGTTCATCAGGATCAGATCGCCCGTTCCTTCAAAGGAGGGCTCGCTATAGCTCTGTCCCTTGTAGATGACGCTGTCCTCGGTGTAGGTGTTCGCCTCCAGCCAGCGGCGGGCGGAATCGAGATACTTCTCGTTACCCGTGATATCGTATGCGGTCAGAATAGCCACGGGATTGCGCGACTCCAGCCAGGTAAAGGAGCCGTCGGCAGCCTGATGGGAAACCATGTAGTCGGCATACGCGGTGGCGATCCTTTGGAAGGTCGCGGCATCCTCGTCCATGAGCACCATGAAATGGCAGCCCGCCATTGCGCTCTGGTAATAGTTGATGATATAATTTCTCGTCGAATAGGCCTCATATCTGTCGGTCAGGGCCGTCGCCGCACGTTCCACGGCATCCTCCCAGCCGTCCACGTCGTACTTTTTCATCAGGTACGCGCCCGCAGCCAATCCACCCAGGCTATGGTCACAGATGTAGGAAGGGTCATAACCGTTTGTGCCGTAGGTGAAATCCTCCACCATGTTCTCGGCAACGTAATAGGCGTAGTCCAGCGTAACGTCCATGCCGGTCAGGCAAACGGTGCTGACGGTCGGCTCGTCGCCCCCGTCAAACTCCAGCACCATCGAGGCATACTTGCTGCCGTCGGCATTGGGGATCATCCGCACCGAGGTAGGCAGCACGTCGGTCACGACCAAAATGCCGTTCGAGTCCCAGCTCTGGCGGTCAACGACAAAATACGCGTAGGTCGCATCCAGCTCGACCTCGGCCTTGCCGACCTTTGCCACGATCTCCTCGTCCGCAGCAACCATGGTCAAGCCCTGACTGATATAATCGCCAAAATTCAGCTTGACGCTGTAGCTCTCGCAGCCCTTGGCGGTCAGCGCCAGCGTGGTCGCACGGTCCGCATCGCCACTGTACCAGTGGAGTGTACCGTTGACAAGGGCCGTGCCGCTTGTGCTGCTGACCTCGACCACACCGTTGAGCGCGTCATCCTCGGAGATCTTATCGTAGCTCAACGTGACTTGGCTCTCCGCTGCATTCTCGGGCAGCAGATACATATCCAAAAACGGTTCGGTCACGTCCTGATAATTCTGCCAGCGCAGCGCATTTCCGTTCTTGACGGCGCGCTTGGGGCGTGTATCGTATTTGAGGAAACACATGGACTCATCGGTAGGAACCAGCGCGTCCACCAGGGTTTCGTAAATACCCATGGCATATTCCAGTCGGACAATGGGTGAATAGATCTCCTCATACGCAAGACCGATCAGTGCGCGCGCCGTGTCGCCCACGTAGTAACGGCTCTGCAACGCCATGGCGGTGTTGAACGAGTTGATGCCGAGCTCGGTGTTGAACAGCGTAGACAGGAAGTTGCCGCCCAGCGCGTTGAGCTGCACCATATCGTAGGGCTGCTCCGCGAAGATAAAGGGGCGGGTGGTCTCCCCAAGCGTTCGGGAGGTCTCGGGGAAGGCGATCATATCTTCAAGTCCCAGACGGACGTTTTTCCAAAGGCCAACTTCCCCGCTCTCCCCCGCCTTGGTGGTGACGGTCAGCGTGTAGGTGTCGGCGTTGCCCAGTCCCTCGGGCAGAGCCACGGTAATGGCGTTGGCCATGCCGGAGACCTTCTCCGCCGTCTTGCCGTCGACCGTCACCGTCGTATCCGCAACCACGCCCTCGATGTAGGCGAAGGAGACGGCACGGTCGGCAAGATAGGCGGCGGGGACGTTGATCTCCCGCTCAAAGGTGACCGTCGAGCCGGTCTTGGCTTTGACGATCTCGCCCGCGCGATAATCGGCTGTCTTGCCGTCGGCGGTGACCTTCCAGCCGTCGTTGAGGTTGACAGATGCGGCAGTGGCATCCTCACCGGTCAGCACGGTATAGGTCAGGTGGTGCACCTGCGGTCCCCAGCCATCCTCGGGCGAGGGATCGGAGAAACGCAAATAGACGCTGCTCTCATTGGCAAAGTACGGCGTCAGATCCACACCGCGCACGTCGCGCATTCTTCCCCACTCGCCGCTGTCGGTAACGGTGGTGTAATGCTCATTATCATGAGAAACGGAAATAACAAAGTCCTGCGACAGATCGACCGAGATATAGGCGACCTGCCCGGGCGTACCGCGGAACAGATAGGTCAGCGTTCTCGTCGCGTCACAAAGGTAATAGGGTGTTGCAGCCTCATCGCGGTAGACCGCGGAATTTTGGAAAACAAATTCGCTTTCATTGGGCGCATCGGGGCTGAGATCATAACGGTACATCATAAGATCCCCCTTTCGAACGGTTTCATCCGCCGTCACGGAAATGGCGCTCATGCCGGAGAAAAACTTGATCGGCACGGTGCACGGAAGATTTCCGCCCCAGCCGTCGCTCTTATCGGCATCTCCCAGCTTAATATAAACGTAGCCTTCTCCCTCGGTCGGACGATACTCAGACAGATCCAGCACCAGCTTTTGCGCGCCCTGCTGCATCTCGGTGGTAGCGGCGAGCACGTCGTACGTCTTGCCGTCTGCCGAGGCGCTGACCTCATACTGGTTGGCAAGGCTGACGGTCAGCTCGACCGTTTTGTGCTGCGCGTGTGTCGGGAACCGATAGACGATGTAGAAGTTCATGTCAAAAAATCGGTTATTGTTGGTATCAAAGCGGTCACCGTTATTTTCATAAATGTACGGCTTTTCCTCCTCGGTGCCCGTATAGATCACCACACTGATATCATCCGGCAGCGTGGCCTCGGGCGGTGTTTCGGGGGTTTCATCGGGTGGCGTATCCTCCCCGTCATTGATCGGCGGCTCTTCGCCATCGGGGACGGTTTCGTCCGCAGGCGTGCAGGCGGCAAGTGTGCCAATGCACATCATGAGCGCCAGCAGACAAGCAAGCAAGCGAATGCATCGTTTCTGTTTTTGTACGGACATTATAAGCCTCTTTTCCTCCGCAGTCTTGCGGATTACGGTGATCGGGGCATCATCCACCCCGTTTATGTCTATCATTATACCAAAAAGTGGAGCAAAATGCAATAGATTATATCAAGAAAAATGCGTGACGGACAAATTTTCCCACCACTGTAAATTATTATAACGCAACTACTTGCAATATTTTACAATCTATGATATAATAGTAGCATTGCATCAAAACATTTGATCTTATCTGCAAAGTGCAAATTCAAACCATAAGGAGTACCCCAATGAACCGAAACATCCGCTATCTTATGTGCCTTCTGGCGCTGCTCGTTTGCCTTGGCACACTTGCCGCCTGTACCCCGAGCGACCAAGAGCCGCCGGATGACCCCCAACAGAGCGACACCGAGCAGACGCCAAACGAGGGCACCACGCCCACCTCTCCCGAAAATCCCGACGAAGGTAAGGAGGACACACCCGTGAAATATCAATATTCCGAGGCAGAATACAACGCGCCGCTCTCCTTGTTCGGCCAGTGGTCGGACTACTTTGTCAAGAGCCAGCGCTCCAACAAGTACGCGACTACCGTCAGCCAAACGGGGGCTTTGTATACCCAGAGCCGCGATGAGGTCGCAACCGAGGGAGTACGCACCTATGCATCGGTCGACCGCGCTTACACTCCCGCCATGCACGTCAATGTGGATGCTTATATCGTCAACCCCGAGTACGCCAAGGCGTATCGTAACGCCGGCTACGACATCATCGGTGCCAGCGGCTCGTTCAACAAATCCGAGTACAGCGACACCCACCCCGAGGTACTGCAGACCAACGCCGACGGCTCGACCGACGGACTGTGGGGCTCGCTGGTGCTGGTACGTGACGTCATCGAATACAACTGCGTCAACAAGCTCAAGAACATGACCGCCCAGAGCAACTGGTCGGTCGGATTCGTCGAGCCCGAGATGTTCCGCGCAGGACAGTACGGCGCGGCTTACAAGCAGCTTTGGGAGAAAAAATACGGCGAGGTGTGGAGCGATCCGCTTGAGACCGTCCGCTCGATCTTTCTTTCCCAGCGGCTCAACGTCTGGACGCACTCCAACGCCATCAAGATGTATGCGTCCTACGTCAACTCCAACGAAAAGGTAGAGCACAAATATTCCGTCGCGCCCCACAGCACACTTGCCTATACCACCTATCCCGGCGGTATCACCGACGGTTATGTCCATATGATGGGCACCGGGCAGGTCGAGACGGTCACAGGACAGACCTGGAGCAATACCATCATCAACAACGTCCGCTATGAGGGCGTCAACGGACAGCACACTTTTGTCAACGCCTACGTTGAGTACGGCACCTATCTTGATGCGGTGAACTATTACAACACCGATTTCTACGCACTGTGCGACCCCATGTCCGACACCTATACCTCCCAGCCCGAGGATTATTGGAGAAACCTCTGCCACCAGCAGCTGGTCGCCTCCATGATGTATTCCGATATCAACCGTTGGGAGCTGATCTGGACCAACCGTTCCTTCATGAACGTCTCTGCCGACTACCGCTCGGAGCAGCTCAACATTCACAACGCGCTGCTGGATATCTCGGGAGCGCCCTACAGTGCCACGGCAGGCACCCCCGGGATCACCTATCTGCTTGGCGACACGCTCTCCTGGCAGACAAATAATACGGCATTCTCCGAGAGCTCCTACGACGGATTCTGGGGAGTTGCGGCTCCGCTGGTCTACGACGGAATCCCGCTGCGCACCATGGCCATGGAGCTGATCACCCAGCCCTCCGACCTTGAGAACGTCTCGGTGCTGATCGTTTCCTACGACAACCAAAAGCCTCTGTATGAGGAGGCGAACATCGCCATCGCCGAGTGGGTCAAGGCGGGCGGTACGCTGCTTTATCTTGGCGGTCCCGACGCTTATCTGACCATTGAGGAGGCTTGGTGGAACGAGGACGGCAAGGGAGGCTCGCCGACGGCAAATCTTCTGATGCACCTTGGTGTGGACGGCGAGATCGAGGCAAAGACGCTCACCGGCGGCGCGCAGGCGCTGAGCTGGCTGGGCGGCAAGACCGCAGCGGACGCCGCCGATTTCAAGGACGGTGCCATGAGTGCGGGCG
Organism: Clostridia bacterium; assembly: GCA_017456145.1. Taxonomy (GTDB): domain Bacteria; phylum Bacillota; class Clostridia; order Oscillospirales; family CAG-272; genus SIG644. The sequence continues at coordinate 9,722 of JAFTJZ010000054.1, read as the reverse complement.
GCGATGCTTACACCTATTACTACGAGGGCACCGGATTTGACACGCTGCTCAAGACCGAGGACGGCAAGAGCGTCGGCATCTCCTACGGTGTCGGGCAGGGCCGGGTGCTCATGGTCGGTCTTTCGACCACCGATTATTCCGACAGTGCCGCCGCGGCGGATCTGTTGCGGATGCTGGTCGCCAAGGCGACCGAGACCACCGCGTACAGCTACGTCACCGCTGACGCCTTTGTCACGCAGCGCGGGGACTACACCGCGGTCTACCCCATTCGCGGCTCCTACACGCTCAAGGGTACTTATGTCAATATTTTCTCCTCCGATCTGGAGCTGGTCGTCGATCCCGTCATTGCCCAGGGGGAGGCAGCTCTGTACAAAAAGGTTGCAGACCGCGCCGATCTGACCCGTCCCACCGTCATGTACGCGGGCGGCTTTGTCGGCGAGATCAAGGAGGAACAGACGCAGACGAGCATCACGCTCTACGCCGCCGAAAATGCTCTGATCCCCATCCGTATCGCCGCGCCCGAGGGCATGGTGGCGACCAAGGACACCGTCAGCTATGAGAGCGGCAATGAAACGCTTGCCGCACAGCAGTGGGACAGCGCGACCAACTCCGTTCTGATCAAACCGATCAGCACACCCACCACGCCCGCGACCGTGACGGTCATCTGGGAGGAGGGCGGCACACCGATCAAGAACACGGCATATGAGAGCTTTACCATTCTCACCAACAGTGCCGGGGAGGATGAGCAGTATCTGATCACCAACTCGGCAGGTGCCAACGACACCATGCGTGTCTGCGACAAGAGCGGTCTTCTGGTCTGGAAGTTCGACGTCTCCGAGTACGAAGGTCTGATCATCTCGGCTGCGATCGTCCAGAACTATATTCTGGAGGTCTCGGGCGACGGCGATGATTACACCAAGGTCGCCGATTACAGCAAGATCTCCATTGTTCGCGCCACGGGAACCAACGATGCAGTTTCCACCATCATCCCCGATTCACACGAGGGTGTGGAGGACACGGTCTATATCCGTCTGCGCAACACCAACGCCTCACTTGGCTGGGGCGGCGCCATCAAATCCTTTACCTTCCAGTATCTGGTAGAGGTGGAATAAGTCTATTTTCAGCGGGCTGTCTTCCGGGGCAGCTCGCTGATTTCTTCCCATCAACGTCAAAAAGTGAGCGTTTCACGGATTATTCACAAAAATCCTCTTGCATTTCGGCAAAGTATGTAGTATAATAAACGTGATCACCGCGCACTGCGGTATCCCGATATTACGGAAAGGTAATTTACCAATGAAAATCCGCATCTGTTCCCTATTGATTGCTCTTATACTTCTCTTTTGTCTGCCTGCCACGCTGTCGGGCTGTGCCTCCCAACCACCCGAGGTTGTGCAGATTTATGACATTGTGGTCGATCTGGTGGAGCGTTCCTACGCTGCCAACGATCTGCTTTACGGTTACGGGCTGCCCGTCATCGCCATCGGCTCCGAGTGGGCAGAGCTGAACTACATCTATAATGACAGCGATTATGCCGATTACGAATACGTCTCGGAGTTCTCCTCCCACGTTTCGGTCAACGCGATCAAGGAGACGCTGGAGAGCGTATATTCCGACGATTTTCTCGCCACCTACTACACCTCTTTATTTGACGGTTTTCTGGTGGGGGAAGAGGTTTTCCGCGCACGGTATTACGAATCGAACGAGTGGTTATATCAGAGTGTTGACAACGAGCCGCTGGTCACATGGCAGCGAATTTACGACTATTCGACCATGCGCTTGACCAAGCCCAGCCGTGCGGATTATGTTTCGGTCATTATTGACACGCATCTTGAGGGGGAGGATGAGATTCTTCCCGTGACTATTTCCATCACCTACGAGGATGGGGCGTGGTATTTGGACACGCCGACGTATTAAGATGACGTATTAAGATGGTGTGAGTAAGAGTTTCTGGAGTTCATTTTTGGTGTTTATTTTGGTGTTCATTTTTTGTCGCGCGACAAAAAACGAACCAAAAAAACGCGCATAAGGGCTCTGCCCTTATGGATCCCGCCATCTCGCGTGCTCCCGCCAAACGATCTCCCATCGTTTGGCTCAATCGCACGCGGCCGTCTCGGTTCGGAAATTTCGCTTTTCGTCGTGGGAAAGCCACGACGAAAAACATAGAAGCTCCTACGGAATGAAAGACCTTTTTCCTCTGTTCGGTTCTTTTATCCTCCCGGCTTTTTACCGCCGCTGCGCGGAAGGCAAGGATAGATGAAAAGTCTAAGGTTTAGATTTTTAGTTTCGTCCGGTTCTTTTATCCTCCCGGCTTTTTACCGCCGCTGCGCGGAAGACAGGGATGGGTGAAAAGTCTAAAGTTTAGATTTTAGTTTCGTTCGGTTCTTTTATAGTTCCAACTTGAGACATCTTCTACCAATTCGATCAAATTCCAAATAACCGTTTAGATCTCAAGATAATATATTCCCTACCCAAATCCATCAAGTTCCAAATGACCACTTCCAACCCATCTCGAGGCGGTGCCGAAGAGATGGAGGAATGATCGAAATCTTCCCCTTCGCGCGCGTCTCAGCAACCGCAAGGTTGCGTTAGCGCGCAGCAGCAGGGGGATATATAAGGGGGCGAGCCCCCTTATACACGCTTTTTTTGGTTCGTTTTTTTGGGGTGTGCCAAAAAAATGAACATAAACTAATTATAGTTAGAAAGCTGTGTTCGCACAAACTATATCATCTCCAACGAAAGGAACCTTCACCATGAAACTCAAAGTCATGTCCTTCAACGTTCGCCTTGATCATAAGGGCGACGGCATCAACCACTTCCCCAACCGCACCTCCCGTATCAAGGAAATGCTGGATCGCGAGCAACCCGATATCATCGGCTTTCAGGAAATGTGCGATAAAAACCGCGCATGGTTCCGTAATCACATCACCGATGAGTATATCATCATCGGCTGCGGCCGCGATGCCAACTACCGCAACGAGGCAAACAGCATCGCCTTCAAGAAAAATTCCTTTGAGCTGATCTCCTTTGAGACTAAACAGCTCTCGCTTGAGCCCGACGTCCCCGGCTCCCGTTATGAGGGCGTGGATCAGAGCCTCAATCCCCGCATCTATTGCCACGCCGTTCTCTCCCACGACGGCGTTTCCAAGCCCATCCACGTTTATAATACTCATCTGGACTACCAGAGCCAGCTGGCAAAGATCCTCGGCATGGCACAGATTCTGGGCAGCATTTCCTCTTGCCGGGGACAGTTCGTCCTGACGGGCGATATGAATGCCACCCCAGATGAGCGCGCGATGAAAATGCCGCTGGAACTGTCCTCCAAAGCTGTCATCGACGCGACGGCCTCCATCGGCAGCACCTTCCATGGCTGGGGTAAGGACAACACGACGGGTAAGATCGACTATATCTTCACCGACGCCGCCCTTGTGAGCGCCCGCGCGATCGATGACGGCCCTGTCGACGGTATCTGGATCTCCGACCACTTCCCCGTCGTTGCGGAATTGGAGTTCGAATAAGAAAAAAAACACATACCGCGCAATAAAAAACGACCGATGCACCCTCCCACAGCAGGAGCATGCTTCGGTCGTTTGCTTTCAGAAAAATTTTACCGGTACGATCGCGTCCCGGTCCCCCTCTTTGTCACTGCGCTGCCGTCTCTTTCAATGGGTGTAGCTTACCGCGTGGCTCCCGCCCCGAGGGCTCATAACGAAATCAGGATCACGGACGATCTCCGACATCTCACTCCCCGTGTCGTTCCCGATATTGTCTGGGCGTCATACCGACGTAGCGGCGAAATACCTTGATAAAATAGGAGGTGTCGTTGAAACCGCACTCATAGCAGGTGTAGGTGACCGAACGCCCCGCCGACAGGTGCGCCTTGGCCGCCGATATTTTCTTGGCACGCAGATAGTCGTTGACCGTCACACCGACGTGCTTTTTGAACAACGAGCAGAGATACGGCGCGGAAACATAAAAATGCGCGGCAAGTGAGGCAACGTGCTCGATCTCCGTGGCATTTTTGGCAATGTACGCCAGCGTATCGCGGATCAACGGCGGGACGGCGGCCGCCTCTGCAGAGGTGGCGGCGTTCGCGCTCCCCGCGCACAAAAGGCATAAAAGCTCCAAAAGCAATGCGTGCAGCCGCAGCGTGAGCAGCCCGTCGTCCTCCCCGCAGCTCAGCTCGCTCATCCGATATAGCAGCGCCATTGCGCGCTCCCGTACATCGGTCGGCAGGAAGATCCGCCGCTCGCCTGCCGTCAACTGCAGCAGTCGCTCCAGCGGCGCGTCCGCATACGCCCCGAAGACATCCGGTGGCAGCAACAGGTAAAACCGTTCGTACTTCCCCCGTTTCTTGATAACAGGCGCGTGTGTACTGTGCGGCGGAATGAGCAAAAAATCATATTTCTCCAGCACATAATAGCGATCCTCAATGACATAATGCACGTCCCCCGAGACGTAAACGTACAACTCGACGGCGTGGTCGTTGACGTGCAACGAATGCTCCTCGGGCCCGCTTTGCGTGCTTAAATGCGCAAAGGTGATCGGCGCGTGCTCACGCAGAGCGCAGATCTCCCGTACCATTCTTCCGGATTCCATATCAATTCCCTTAATAATTTTCTATTTTTTGAAATAATGTCCTATAAAATCGCACTATTTTCATGGTATCATTATAGCAGAAACGACGACCGCTGTCAAGCGGTTGCGTGAAAATGGAGGTACGCTATGCATATTTCGGTATTTACGGACGAATTGGCACGGGAGGTCACCGAGCTCTTGCCCACATTTGCGGCGTGGGGGCTGAAATACGTCGACTTCCGCAGCCGTGTTTATGGGCGCGCCATTGAGGACTTGAGCGTGGAGCAGCTCCGCTCCCTGCGTGCGCAGCTGGACACGCTTGGACTCCGGACAGGCGTTATCCAATCCTCGCTTTGCAAAATTCACCTGCCCGACCGCGAGGGCATGGCGCGGGAGGAGAAAAAGCTGGAGGGCATCCTCCGCGCGGCGGACATTCTGGATTGCCGCTTAGTCCGCAGCTTTAACTACTGGCAGCACGACCAAAACGATCCTCGCTGCGGCGAGCTGGCCATGCGTCCCGACGCGCTCGCGCAGGTTCTTGACATGTTTGATCCCATTGCTCGCCGCGCACAAGCCGAGGGGCTGATCCTCGGCTTTGAAAACTGCGGGCAGACGCCCGACGAGGTCATCACGCTGCTGGAGGCACTGAACGTCCCCGAGTGGGGCATGGCGTGGGACGTCTCCAATATGTTTGAGCTGCTGCCCCAGGCGCAGGGCGACTGCATTACCTACTTCACCAAGGCGCTCAAATATGCCAATATGCTGCACGTCAAATGCCGCGGCGTGCTGCCCGAGATTGAAGGCAAAAAGGTACCATGGGATCGCGTGCTGCGCGGCGCATTGACCACAGGCCGAGACCTCCCCGTCTCGATCGAAACGCATCTTCCCGCGGGCAATCACGGCCTGACGCACGAGGAGGCGACCCGCCGCTGCTGCGCCCACATCGAAAAGGTCATGCCGCAGAGCGCCCCCTCGGATATGGCGACCGCGCTGACCGTCAAAGAGTATTTTCCCCGCCCGTATCACGATGACCCCGTCCGCATGGCGGTCGTGGGTCTCGGTATGGGCAAAAATCGCTGCGCCCAACTGACCGAAACCGACGGCATCAAGCTGGTCGCTGTCTGCGACACCAACGCGGAAAAAGCGAAGAAGGTAGGCGAGCAGTTCGGCGTACGTTACACCGACACGCTCGGGGACATTCTGGACGATCCGAGCATTGAGGCGGTCTATGTTGTCACGCCTACGGGCACGCATTGCGCCATTGCAGAGCAATGTCTGCTGGCAGGTAAGCATGCCCTTCTGACCAAGCCCATGGACGTGGACTACCGCCGCTGCCTCGCCCTAAAGGCGCTGGCGGAACAGCGGGGGCTGATGATGGCGTGCGATTTCGATCTGCACTTCCGCGGCGCACTCAAGGAGCTGCGCCTTGCGGTCGAGGCGGGCTACTTCGGCAAGCTCAAATCGGTGCACACCACGCTCAATATCAAGCGCACCGAGGACTATTTCCGTGAGAACGGCGGTTGGCGAGGCACTTATGCCCTTGACGGCGGCGGTGCGCTGAGCAATCAGGGCATTCATGAGATCGACCGCATTCTGAGCATTTTCGGCATGCCGCGCCGCGTACGCTGTCATACGACAAGGCAGACCTTTGATATCGAGGCGGAGGACTACGGCGTGGGTGAGATGGAACTGGCCGACGGCGTGATCGCCCGCATTTCCTCGACAACCTCCTACCCCGCCTCCCCCTGGTACACCCGCGTAGAGGTTTATGGAGATCGGGGTGCGTACCTTTTGACCTCAGGCGGTCCCGAGGGTGAGCACGTCTACTGGTGGCACGATGGAAAGTGGACGGAAACCGCGCCCTATCCCGTTAAAAAGGAATGGAACCAAGCCGCGGACAACTTTGCAAATGCCTTGCGGACGGGCGAGCCGCTCATCGTCACGGCGGACAATGGCATTCGCTCTCGCTACGTGCTGGACATGATGTACCAAAGCGCCCGCGAGGGCGGCGTATGGGTGGAGACGGTACCATGAATTATATTGCGCAAGCCTTCGGCCTTTTGGCGTTGAGTGCATCATTGATCATCTATCGTCAGAAAAAGCGGCAGCGGCTGTTATGGTTCAAGCTATTTCAGGACGTGATGTGGTTGACCCACTATCTGCTGCTCGGTGCGCATTCGGCGGCGGCGACCTCGGCGCTCTGCATCTCCCGCTCGGCGGTATATGCCAATAGCGACAAGCGCGCGTTTCCCCTGCGTGTATGGATCCCTGTCTATATACTTCTGTACGCGCTCTCCGCAGCGTTGACCTGGAGCGGCATCTTCAGCATCTTCCCTGCGCTCAGCTCGATCCTGTCCTCGATCGGATTTGGAATGCGCCGCCCCCGTCACACCAAGATCATCGCGATTTTTGCCTCGGCGTGTACGCTGGTATACAATGTCGCCGTGGCGCACTCCCCCGCCGTCTATCTCGGCCTGACCTTTACCGTTACCACGTCGGTCTATTCCCTCCTTCGTGACAAGGAGGAACCGCAGGCGTGACCCGCGAAAGGTAGACACATAAAAGCGCCGCACGCCCGTATATTCGGACGCGCGGCGCAGTTTTTTCAAGACTCCCGCCAATCGTCGATTCGAAATTGATGGGATTTTGAAGGAGGGGAGACGGAAAAAATTGCAGTCCTACCCTTGAATTTCTTTGAAGACAGTCAAGGAGAACCTTCGGCAACGATCATACAATCTGCATCATATATAGGCATGCTGTTGTCTGAGTTCTTTGGCTGATTTTATGAGATTATTATACCAAATCTCGGGAATTGTTTCCACAGCATTTTTGAAAAAATCTTAAAATATATGTGAATGCGGTCGTAAATCGTATGTTATGAGTTGTCTGTTTCCTCTGTTTCATGCTGCTGCGGTGCATCTTCGCTCTCCGGCGCGATCTCTGCCACCGTTTCCGTCTCGGTGGCGATGTCCTCGCCATGCTCGACCGCGCAACGCAAGCGCTCGATAGCGATCAGGATCAGCGTGGTACAGAGGGCTATCATGATGCGTGTCGAAAAAACGTCCGAAGGATACATCACTCTGTCAAACGTCATAACCATTACATCGAGGATCTTAACGAGAATTTCATTGTCTCCCGATAATATCACAATGATATTGCTAATATAATTCCAAACAATGGGAATTGCCGTAGGAATCCACACGAACAGCAAGCCGACCGTAAGAAATTTGTTTTTCTTCATGTTTTCCTCCCTATTTTCTCTCTATTAAGCCTCCGGGTCATATGATATCAATTCTCCCATGTGTACAGTAACAGTGTCTACAACAATCCCGTCATCGACATTCCGTCCTCTTGAATATGTAGTGTATGTAGCAAAGTTCATTGGAAGCGTGGGATATGTTACATCCGCAGAAAACTCCAAGACTACTTTTAGACTGCCGGTTGTTGAAAGATCTATAATGGGCTCATTGAAAGAGGCCGTCACCGTTGCCAAATTACCACTTCGGCACTTTTATTTTACCATATCTTCCCACGCGCCGTCAATCCGCAGTTTTCACAAAGTTTTTTGTGTCGTCTTGTGCATAATGCACAAGAAACTGCGAAACGTTGGAAGGAGCCTGCGCGATGTCACGGAGCGCAGCCCGAGCAGCCGGCGATCGGTGATATTTGGGCGCAGCTCGCCCGTTTGACCTTGCAAGCACACGGACGATAGATGTACGCGATGTATAATCATGTCCTCCCTCGCAGTGGTTTTTTTGCCATTATATCGTACCAGAATCCGATTGTCAATCAAATTTTTACGCAAAAAAATCGCAAAAAGCACCTCCGAGAACGCTACGTGACGGCAAGATGAAAAAAGGCGATACCCGGTTGTCAAAAACCAAGTATCGCCGATTTTTCTTATTATGCCCTGTACGGCCACGCCCTATGCCAACATTCGTTTGATCCTGTTCTTGCATGGGTGAGCCGAAGTCGGGCGCACCGCCGGAGTACCGACGTGCGGCGCAGTAAAGGATGCTGTGCGCCGGTGTTTCTCTACTTTGTCCACCGAAGATCAAAATATCAACAGTTTTCTTACGATTTTTCCTCAGATCAGCGCCTTGCCTTCCCACTCGGCGGCGGGGGTGACGCCAAGGAGCGCGGTGACGGTGGGAGCGAGGTCCTTGATATTGACATCCGTCAGCGTCGAGCCTGCCGTAAAACCGGGGGCTTTGACGAACACGGGGATCGTCATATCCTCGGGAATGTCCGCGCCGTGGCCGCGTCCGTGACCGCCGTGGTCAGCCGTGATGATCAGCGCCACGTCGTCACCAAGAGCGGCAGCCAGGCGGGCAATGTTGCGCCAGCAGCGCTGCACCGATTCGATATATTCCTCCCCCATCCAGCCGTAGCCGTGACCCGTCGCGTCGGGGTCACCCATGTAGAGGAAAGTAAAGTCAATCGGCTCGGTTTTCAGCTTGACGATGGCCTCATCGGTCAGAAGGCGGTCGGAGACGGCGTAGGAAAGCTTGCCGCCACTGCGGAAAGAGGCGCAGTAGAGAGAGGACGGGCGGGTCAGGTCACGCAGCTGCTCCCAATCGTAAAAGAGCGCGCAATTCTTCCCCGCGCGGGAAAGCACCTCGCAAAGCCCCGGGATGGGGCGTACCTGCGGCATATAGTCGTTGGTGGTGGTGCAGTGGCGGTCGGGATCGACGCTGTGGAACAGCGACATATGGCAGGGCAGCGTGACCGAGGGCATGACCGTCTGTGCGTTGGGCGCGTAGGCGGCCTTTTTCATCATTTCCTGTGCCTCGGGGATGGCGTCAAGCGCGTCGGGGCGCATACCGTCGCAAAGAATCAGTACGGTTTTCATCAGAGAATCCTCCTTGAAGTTTTTTCTCATTATATCACGCACGGGGAAAGATGTCAAGAGTCGGAGGACATGAAGTTTGCAGAATTTTGAGACCACCCGCACTGCCGGTGGTTTTTATTAAACAACAAAAAGGCTGTCGCGGATGCGGCAGCCTCGCTCTTTGTCGACGAGCAGACTTGGGGCTTTGCCCCAAACCCCACTTAAGGTGCTTTTTCGAGAAAAAGCACCTTAAGAATCCTTAAAAAGCTTTTTCAAAAGGATCATTTTATGGGTTTTCGCCCCACAGTGTTGGGTG
>JAFTJZ010000053.1 GCA_017456145.1 Clostridia bacterium | reverse complement strand
GAAGATCTAAACTGAATGAAAGATGTGCGAAAGATTCAACGCCATGCCTTCCCCAGCGGAGATGTTTACCGAAGGCAAACCTATGTGGACACGCGCAGCGGTGGATGAGGAGAGAGGCGGTTAGGTGAAGTAAGATTGTGCGAACAAATCAATAGCAAGCCTTCCCCAGCGGGGAAGGGGGACCGCGCAGCGGTGGATGAGGAGAGAGACGTTTAGGTGAAGTAAGATGGTGCGAACATAGCGTTCTAAGGTTGTTTTACTTATTGTTCATTCTTTGCATCGGCAAAGAACGAACCAAGAAACCGACTTAGGGACTCCGCCCCTAAGGACCCCGCCCTTCTCGCGTGCTAACGCGGTCTTGCGACCGCTGATACGCACGCGGTTATCGCGGTTCGCAAGTATTGCTTTTCGTCGTGGGAAAGCCACGACGAAAAACATGGTATCGCTGACGGGATGAAAGGCAAAATGTTGAAATTGAAATCTGCAAAAATTTTTATGGAGTTAAGATTGTGCGAACACAGCGTTCTAACGGGATATTGTTATGTTTTTGTCTTATGCTCTCTGCTCCAATTATGTTTTTGGTGGTGGAGGGAGGGCGCTTATATGCACGTCAAAGCTGTGTTTCGGAGACCTGTTTACAGACGTTGACCTCAAGATTTCCATTACGGCAGCGGATCTTATCGATGAGCTCCTTTTCCTTGGAGGAATCCCGCAGGACGACGTCATAAGTCAAGCGGAACATACTACCCATATTGGTCGTTTTCACCTGCACCAGCTCGCAAGAGGAGGCATATTCGGCAAAGAGCTCCTCAAACACGCCGGTATAGTCGAGATCCTCGGGCACGGTAATGCGGAAGGATTTATAGCAGCGGGTTTTCTTCTCTCCGCCGAGGTTGATAAAGCTATAAAGGATATGGACAAGGCAAAGAACCGCGGTAAACAGAAAGGCATACCCGATATATCCCATTCCCGCGATCAGGCCCACCCCCATAGCAAGGAAGAGCATACCGATATCCTTTGCCGTTCCGGGGAGGGAGCGGAACCGCACCAGACTGAAGGCGCCCGCCACGGCGACGCCCGCGCCGATGTTCCCGTTGACCATCATGATCACGACGCAAACCACTGCCGGCAGCGTTGCCAGTGTCACGATAAAGCTCTTGGTATAGCGAGAGCGGAACATATAGCAAAGTGCGATCAAAATTCCCAGCACCAGGGCCGTCCCCACGCAGGTCAAGAAGTCGCCCACGCTGATCACGGTCGCACCTTCGGCATCAAAGATGCCCTTGAAAAGATTTTCCATTGAATACTCCTGTCTGCCACCGGTGGCGGCAATATTTGATTTTGATGATCCGAGGGATATTATACGATCCCAAACTTAAATGGAATCAAAAGAGATGAGACAATACCACTTATTTATCTGCACGCAAAAGGCAGGTCTCTCCCCACTGCCCCAGAAGGGTCACGCTGGCAAATCCGCCGCTGCGCAGGGCATCGATCTCGTGCGCCACAGTGAGCGGCGTATCGTAATGATAACATGCGGAATCCCGGATTCCCTGCTCCCGTTTCAAGCGCAAAAGCTCTTGATAACAATGTGTTTCATAAGCATCGTTCGGTGCGAAATAATCGGTAAGGATAAAATACCCTGACGCCTTGAGCGAACGGCAAAGCTTTTGGTAGAGGGGGCACTTTTGCGCTGCGGTGAAGTGGTGCAAAGATTCGACCGAAACGGCGGCATCAAAGCAACACTCCCCCAAGGGAAGGTCGAAATAGGAGCCTTGCAGCAGCGTCAAGCGCTCATTGGGGAGCTTTTTTTGCAGTGCGTCCAGCATTCCACGAGAAAGATCCACTCCCGTGATCTGCGGGTAGGCATCCGGCAGCTCGCTGTCGCGGCGGGAAAAATAGGCCTGCAGCTCCAAGCCCGTTCAGCAGCCGAGATCCAGAAGACGAGTTTGGTGAGAGAGCGGCAGCTGCGCGGCGGTCATGGAATAAAATGCGGGCGCGCCTTCAATGGTCGTGAGCATATGTTCATCATAGCCGTCCAGACGCGATTCAAAAAAGCGGGACATGGGTTCCAGTGTTGGCATAAAACATCTCCGTTCGGATAAGGTAAGAGATGCGGGGGGTGATAGGGGCACAATTATTTGAGTTTATCCTTCCGTCGTCGGTGAATCCACCACCAAGGGGACGAGGCACTGGCGATCGACATGGACGTAGCCATGGGTGGTAAGCTTGAGATGCGGGATAACGGGCAGGCTGACAAACGCCATCGTCAAAAACGGCTTACAATCCAAAGGCACACCAAGCTGATAGACCGCACGGCGCACCTGCTCGTTTTGACGGGCGACCTGTGCTGCCGGAGCGTCGCTCATCAAGCCGGCAATGGGCAGCGGCATCTCGCCGATCACCTTCCCATCCGCGACGACGACAAAGCCGCCGCCGAGCGAACGGATGCGATTTCCCGCCACAGCCATATCCGCCTCATTCGTACCGATCAGGATAAGATTGTGTGAGTCATGCGACACCGAGGCGGCCATGGCCCCTTTTTTCAGTCCCATCCCGCGGATATAACCGATGCCGCGGTTACCGGTTTTTCCGTGTCGTTCGATGACGGCCAGCTTGAGAATATCACGCGCGGGATCGATGCCGTCGTTTTGGTCAAAATCGAGCGTTTCAATGGCCTGATCGGTCAGCAGCTCGCCCTTGATCACCGAGATCACGCGGCAGGCTTTCTTTCCTTTATATATATTACCATCCGACAAGATCAGGTCCTCAGCACGCAGTGCACCGAGACAAAACGAGTCGCGCACGGTCTGCATCAGCTGCGCGGGGACGACGGGATCGGCAAACGGCAGAACCTGTCCATCCTTGGCAACCACTCTCCCACGGCGGAAGACCTGCCGCACGAGGAGCGACTGCAGATCGTCCAGCACCAAAAGGTCCGCCACATATCCGGGGGCAACGGCACCGACCTCCCGCAGATCAAACGCCTGCGCCGCCCACAGTGTTGCCATACAGATGGCGGTAACCGGGTCCTTCCCCTCCCTGACGGCGGTACGGATCATATCGTCGATATGCCCGTTTGTAAGCAGATCAGCGGGATGCTTATCGTCCGTGACCAACAAGCAGCGGCTTGCCCACGGCTGCTCGAACAGGGGCAGCAGCGAGCGAAGATTCTGTGAATTGGGGCCTTGACGGATCATGACGCGCTGTCCCTTACGGATGCGCTCCATGGCCTCCTTTGCGGAGGTACATTCATGATCGTCGCGGATGCCGTTGGCAATATAAGCATCCAGTGCTTGGCCCGAAAGAAGGGGGGCATGGCCGTTGACTGTTTTTTGCGCGGCACGGGCATCCTCAATTTTTTGGAGAAGATCGGGGTCTTGATGGATGACACCGACGTAATTCATGACCTCACCAAGGCCGACGACGCGGGGATGGGCATAAAGAGGCTTGAGTGCGGCGGCAGGCAGAGCGGCACCCGACTCGCAAAACGGAGTAGAGGGGACGCAGGAGGGGAGCGCGAGGTAGACGGTCAGAGGGATTCCCTCGCTGGCGGCGAGCATATACTCGATGCCGTTGATCCCGCAGACGTTGGCGATCTCATGGGGATCGGCGATTATGGAGGTGGTACCGTGCGGGACGGTTGCACGGGCAAATTCCGCAGGGGTCAGGGTTGTACTTTCGATATGGATATGGCCATCGATAAAGCCGGGGCAGACGTATTTTCCTTCAAGGTCGTACGTCACGTCGGCATCGGCAGGCTCATACTGATCGACACCGATGATTTTTTCGTCAGAGAGCAGGACATCACACGCATCGATCTGTGCGGTAAAGACATTGACGACGCGGCAGTGTTTCAACAAGGTTTTCATGGGGGGACCTCCCGGGTTTGGATAGGTATAGTATACCATATTTTCCCTGAAAATTCAACGGGTAGGAGCATTTTTTTCACGCTTTTGGCGCTTTCGGCTCTTTTCCGTCAAAGAGAGGATATGATAGAGAAATATATCATAAGGTAGTATATAATACGAGGGTATATAATAAAGTTCGCGCAATGAGGATCGGGCGAAGAAAAATCGGGTTATTTTTGATGATGCAAAGGATGATCGGACTTGATGTCGTACGACTTAAGTCCATCATGCTGAAAATCGCAGGGCTCAAGAGCGAGACAGGAAGAAAGAAAAAAAGGAAAAACAAAACGGAAAGACAAAAAGCCCTCACGGTGAGGGCAAAGGGGAGGATGATTCAAATTCTTTTTATTAAGGTTCTTTGGAATCCAAAACCTTTCTTTCAAGAAAGGTGTTGGTGGGGTCCCACGGGGCAACGCCCTTTGGCCGCCGGAGGCAATCTGAAGAAAGTTGGGGCGCGGCCCCAAGCCCCGCCAAGGAAACTTTTTTCAAAAAGTTTCCTT
>JAFTJZ010000052.1 GCA_017456145.1 Clostridia bacterium | reverse complement strand
GATGAAGAATTGGACGGATTGTTTGAGCGTATCTATGAGGACAATGTTTCGGGTAAGCTCTCCGATGATCGCTTTTCCAAAATGTCAAGACGATACGAGGACGAGCAAAAGGAGATATCCGAAAGAATAAAGACTCTCCGCGCAGAAATGGATAAATTGAGCAGTAAAGCCGTAACGGCGGATATGTTCATTTCTACCGTCCGCAAATACACCAGGGCAAAGGCATTGACGCCTCGTATGCTAAATGAATTGATTGATCGCATAGAGGTCCATCAGGCGGAGAAGATCGATGGCGAATGGGTCCAGCACCTCACCATTCATTACAACTGTGTGGGTGCGATCTTCATTCCCGAGGTGTTCCCGCTGCCGGTGCCCGAGGTATCCGTAAATACAAGAAAGGGCGTAGTCGTAAATTACGCACCTTGCCAGATCGCTATATAAAGAAAGCGAGTGTTCTACAACATTTCAAATGCTGTAAGAACACTCGCCATGGTTGCGGGGGAGGGACTTGAACCTCTCGACCTCCGGGTTATGAGCCCGACGAGCTACCAACTGCTCCACCCCGCGATATGATGTTTTGATGAGAGGAAGGGTCTAACACGGATTCACGGAATGGTGCCGGAAGCCGGGGTCGAACCGGTACGATACTCACGTATCACGGGATTTTAAGTCCCGGGCGTCTGCCAATTCCGCCATTCCGGCAAGCCGTGCCCGTGCTATGATCCCGATTTTGAAACGACAACAATACATATCGTATCGTGCAGTCTCGCTCTCTCATCGGTGCCCATATATTATAACAGATTACGATGCGTTTGTCAAGTCTTTTTTAGAAAAATGTTAAAAAATCTTTTCGACCATTTTCTTGTTTGTCGCGGGAAGTGTTGTTTTCTTCATATTATATATTCGCTTTGCATGAATGATTTTCCTGCGAACACAAATCATACAAATGATATTTTTCGAAAAAAATTTACAAACTACATGAAAAGAAGTATTGCAATCCGAGTGTATTTGTGATATAATATATGTTATGGTACAATATGGTAAAAAAGTACGGTTTCTGCCCAAAGGAGGTTTTGAATGAATAAAATCGATCAAACGGTTCGGCGGGAAACGGGCTACATTGCCGCGTGGGTGCTGATCCTGAGCGTGATCATGCAGGCGGTGTTTCTGATCATCGGCAAGTGGGATTACACGGTGCTGGCGGGAAATTTACTCTCGGCAGCAGCAGCGATCGGGAATTTTCTGCTGCTTGGTATCACGGTGCAAAATGCCGTGCAAAAAGAAGAAAAAGATGCCAGGACATTCATGCGGATGTCACAATCTCTGCGGATGCTGATGCTGTTTGTGATTGTGATCATCGGTGTCGTTGTTCCTGTGTTCAACACGTGGGCGTCTGTGATCCCCCTCTTCTTTGTGCGGATTGCTATTGCGTTTCGTCCGCGATTCGGTCGGGCGCAGGAGGATGTACAAGGGTCTGCTGATATCGAAGTGACCGAAGAAACGGCGATACAAGCCGAGCAAGGGAGGGATGACGACGGTGCAGAAGAATAAAAGGTTTGCGTTTGTCGACGGATGTTATCTTGCTATGGTCATCCTGCCCATTGTATGCGCCATGGTCATCAAGATCCTGACCCGTGAGCCGACGGAGGGGATTTCCATTACCGGTGCGCAGATTTTTTGGGAAATTCCCTTTCCCTTACAGAATCTGCTGATAACCGAGGCGCAAATTAACTCGTGGCTTGTGATGATCTCGATCTTCGGACTCTGTCTGTATCTGACGCATGGATTGTCCGTTCGCACGCCGACCAAGCGGCAACTGCTGATCGAGTGGGCGATTGAAAAGACAAAGGAAATGGTTAAGGATTCCATGGGCGATTTCTTTGATGGATATGCTCCCTTTATCGCATCCATACTGGTGTTATCTGCTTTTTCCAGTCTTTTAAGCTTATTTGGTTTATATCCACCGACCTCGGATATCAATATCGTAGCAGGATGGGCAATTCTGGTATTCATTCTGATCACCTACTATAAGCTCAAGGGTGGTGTCCTGAATTATCTCAAGGGCTTTACAGAGCCAATCTTCGTGATGACACCTCTGAATATTCTGGGTGAGATTGCTACGCCCGTATCCATGGCGTTCCGTCATTACGGAAACGTGCTCTCGGGCTCGGTTATTGCGGTATTGATCGCAGCTGCACTGCAGGGGGCATCCTCGCTGCTGTTTGGATGGCTGCCCGGATTTTTGGGTGAGATCCCGTTTCTGCAGATCGGTCTGCCGGCGATTTTCTCAGTGTATTTTGATGTGTTCAGCGGCTGCATGCAGGCTTATATCTTTGCAATGCTGACCATGCTGAATATTACGGGAGCATTCCCCGAAGAAGAATATCTGAAACGACAACAAAAAAAGCTTGCAAGAAAGCAAAAAATAAAAACAAATATTTAATTTTGGAGGAATTGAATGATGGAACTCGCAATTGGTATTATTTTGGGCTGCTGCGCATTGGGCGCAGGTATTTGTATGGGTATTGGCGCACTCGGTCCCGGTGTAGGTGAGGGTCATGCGGTTGCAAAGGCGTGTGAGGCGATCGGTCGTCAGCCCGAGAGCAAGGGTGCGGTCACCTCGACCATGATCATGGGTTGTGCGATTGCAGAAACAACGGGTATTTATTCTCTGGTTATTGCGATTCTCTTGATCTTCGTCGCACCCAATATTCTTGTCAACGTACTCAAGAACGCACTGTAATGGCAGGCGGAGAAGGATAGGAGTCAATATGCCAACCTTAGATGTGATTTCGGTCAATCTCTGGCAGATCATCATCTCGTTGATTAATTTGCTTTTACTGTTTCTCATCCTCAAGCGTTTTTTGTACAAGCCCGTGACCAAGATGCTTGCGCAAAGACAGGCGCAGCTGGACGAAGATTATGCTGCTGCCGAGCGTGATCGTGTGCAGGCTGCGTCGGATCGTGAGGAGCTGGAGCGACAGCTGAGCGAATCGCGTGAGCGTGCAGATGCCATCATAGCCGAGGCGACGGTCAGCGCGGACAGACGCGGCGAGAAGATTGTCGAGGAGGCGCAGGCACGGGCCGACGGCATCATTCGCCGTGCGCAGGCCGAGGCGGAGCAGGAGATGAAAAAGGCGGAGGCGACCATCAAAGAGGAAATTGTCGGCGTCTCCACGGCTCTGACCGAGAAGATGCTCAAGAGAAAGATCAGCGAACAGGATCATCGTACATTGATCGACGATTTTATTGACGAATTGGGCGAGGGCGATGAGACATGACTGCATTGAATAAAGAATATGCAACGGCGCTTTTTATGCTTGCCGGCGAGAACCATGCGCGGGATGAATATGCGGCGGGGCTGCAGGTCGTGCTCTCAGCACTGCAGCGGCAGCCAGCGTATGTGGATTTTCTCGCCTCTCCCGGTATTCCGTTGCGCGAGAGATTGGGCGCGTTGGAGGATGCGTTTTCCGCAGCGGTGCCCGAGCACGTGCTCTCCTTTGTCGAGCTGCTGGTTGAGCGCGGGAGGATCCGCGCGATGGAGGGCTGCGTCAAGGAGTATCGGCTGCTGCTGGATGAATTTCATCGTGTCAGCGTGGCAAGGGTGCGCTACAGTGCGCCGCTGACCGAGATGGAGCAGAGTCGTCTGCGTGCTAAATTGGAAAAGCTGAGCGGACACAGCGTACAGCTGGTCTGTGAGTATGACCCATCGCTGCTTGGCGGTGTGGTGGTCGAGATGGATGGCAAATGCATGGATGGTTCCTTGCGTCGCCGTTTGCATGAGGTAAAGGATGTGATTAGCAGATGAGTGCAAGACCAGAAGAGATCAGTAATATTATCAAAGAACAGATCAGACGGTATCGCTCCCGCATTGAGATGCAGGAGACGGGAACGGTCATTCTCGTCGGCGACGGTATCGCAAGAGTATACGGTCTGCGAAATTGTATGGCGAGCGAGCTGCTGGAATTTGAGGACGGCAGCTACGGTATGGCGCAGAATCTGGAGGACGAGACGGTCTCGGTTGCCCTGCTTTCCGACGATGGCGATATCCGCGAGGGGACGGTCGTCCGACGTACGGGCAGAGTTCTCTCGGTTCCCGTCGGTGAGGCTCTGCTTGGCAGAGTCGTAGATGCGCTGGGCAAGCCGATCGACGGAAAAGGTCCTGCGTACTGTAAGGAGAGCAGACCCATTGAATCCGAGGCTCCCGGTATCATTGAAAGAAAGAGCGTTTCGGTGCCCCTTCAGACGGGCATCAAGGCCATTGACAGCATGATTCCGATCGGGCGCGGTCAGCGCGAGCTGATCATCGGTGACCGTCAGACGGGTAAGACCGAGATCGCCATTGATACCATTATCAACCAGAAAAACACCGGTGTCATCTGTATTTACGTTGCCATCGGACAAAAGAACACCTCGGTGGTGCAGCTTGCCAACGAGTTGACCAAAAACGGGGCGATGTCGTACACCATCATTGTCTCGGCATCGGCATCCGAGTCGGCGCCGCTGCAATACGTTGCGCCATATGCAGGCTGTGCAATGGCAGAATATTTCCGCGAGAAGGGAAAGGACGTGTTGATCGTTTACGACGATCTGTCCAAGCACGCCGTTGCCTACCGCGCACTGTCGCTGCTGATCCGACGTCCGCCCGGACGCGAGGCATATCCCGGTGACGTATTCTATCTTCATTCCAGACTTTTGGAGAGAGCGGCTTGTGTTGCACCCGAGTACGGTGGCGGCTCAATCACAGCGCTGCCCATCATTGAGACGCAGGCGGGAGACGTTTCGGCGTATATTCCCACCAACGTCATCTCGATTACCGACGGACAGATCTTCCTTGAAACAGAGCTGTTCCATGCGGGTGTCATGCCTGCAATCAATCCCGGTATTTCGGTCAGCCGCGTGGGTGGTTCTGCCCAGCTCAAGGCGATGAAAAAGGTATCGGGCGAGCTTAAACTGCTGTATTCTCAGTATCGAGAGCTGCAATCCTTTGCTCAGTTCGGCAGTGATCTGGACGCGGATACCAAGGCGCGATTGGCGCTTGGTGAGCGTATTGTAGAGGTGCTCAAGCAAAAGAGAAACGCACCGCTGCGCGTAGGCTGTCAGGTGGCGATCGTGTATGCGGTCATCAACGGATATCTGGACAGCGTTCCGGTCAGTGGGGTCAAGGAATATGAGCGTCGTTTGTTTGAGAAGATGGAGCAATCCCACGCCGATCTTCTGGAGCGATTTGAGACCGGATATTATGAGCAGGAAGATATTGACGCGCTGCGGCTGGTGCTGCAGTCGATGAACGGGTAAGCAATATGGGTGCGGATATGAAAAGCTTGCGCTCGCGGATCAAGAGCGTGGATTCCACCCTGCATCTGACCAAAGCAATGGGTTTGGTTGCCTCCTCCAAAATTCGCCGTGCGACCATCAATATGAACCAAGGCCGTGAATATGCGGCGGCGGTGAATGATGTGATTGGGGCACTGATAGATTCACCCGAATGTGCCAAGTGTCCGTATCTGACGGATCACACGAGCCAAGAGAACGAGCTGCGCACGCATCTGATTGTCATCGCGGGGGATCGGGGCTTGGCAGGTGGTTATAATGCCAATGTTTTCCGCCTGGCGCGGCAGCATTTGGGAGAAGGTGTGAGCGTTTCTCCGATCGGCAAGCGAGCCTGCGACCGTTTTGGTGCGGGGGCTGCGAGTGCCGAAAAATATACGCTTACGCAGGCCAATGAGCTTGCTGCCCGTTTGTGCGACGGCTTTGCGGCAGGAGAGTACGATCGTGTAGGTATCATTTGGACAAAATATATTTCCATGATGACGCAGGAGGCGACACTGACGTGGTTGCTGCCATTGCGCCGTGAGGAGATCATGCGCACTGAAGGGAAGATGCGCGCGGGGATGATTTTTGAGCCCGACGAGCTGACCATTCTCAATCTTGCGGTCAGGGAATTTGTGGCAGGACGCATCGCGGCTGCCGTACGGGAGAGCTTTGCCTCCGAGGTGGCGGCGCGCCGCTGCGCCATGGACTCCGCAGGTAAGAACGCGCAGCAGATGATCGACGAGCTGCAGCTGGAATACAACCGCGCACGTCAGGGCGCCATCACGCAGGAGTTGACCGAGATCGTTGCCGGCGCGAATGCGTAAAGGGCAGAATATGGGGGCGTTGCCCCCATGCCCCCACCAAGGAACTTTTTGGGAAAAAGTTCCTTGGAACTTCAAAAACTTTCAATAAAAAAGTAATTGTTCTTTTTCCAAAAGTTTTTGGGATCCCAAAACCCTTTTTTCAAAAAGGGTTTTGGTCGCCGAAGGCTTAACAGGAGGTTAGAATGGCAGAGAAAGCAACAGGCGTAATATCGCAGGTCATGGGGCCTGTGGTTGACGTACGCTTTGAGGAGGGCAAGATGCCCCCGATCAACAACGCGCTGACCATGAAAAAGGGAGACCGCACGCTGACGGTCGAGGTAGCGCAGCACATTGGTGACAACACCGCGCGCTGCATTGCCATGGCATCGACGGACGGTCTGCAGCGCGGCACGCCCGTTTACGATACGGGTAAGGCGATCAGCGTTCCGGTAGGACGGGAAACGCTGGGCAGAATTTTCAACGTATTGGGCGATCCCGTGGACAATCAGCCCGCCCCTGTGGGAGCGGAGCGCTGGAATATCCACCGTCCCGCACCCGAATACGACGAGCTGTCGACCTCGACCGAGATTTTAGAGACGGGTATCAAGGTCATCGACCTGATCTGCCCGTATTCCAAGGGCGGTAAGATCGGACTTTTTGGCGGTGCGGGTGTCGGTAAAACGGTGCTGATCATGGAATTGATCAACAACATCGCCAAGGAGCATGGTGGCCTATCAGTCTTTACGGGCGTCGGTGAGCGCACCCGTGAGGGAAATGATCTGTATAATGAAATGAAGGAATCGGGCGTTCTTGCCAACACCACGCTGGTGTACGGGCAGATGAACGAGCCGCCCGGTGCGAGAATGCGCGTCGGTCTTTCGGGACTTACCATGGCGGAGTACTTCCGCGACCGCGAGGGGCAGGATGTGCTCTTGTTTATCGATAATATCTTCCGTTTTACGCAGGCGGGCTCCGAGGTTTCGGCACTGCTGGGGCGTATGCCTTCGGCGGTCGGTTATCAGCCGACACTTGCCAACGAGATGGGTATGCTGCAGGAGCGTATCACCTCCACTAAAAAGGGTTCGATCACATCCATTCAGGCGGTCTACGTCCCCGCGGACGACTTGACCGACCCCGCACCTGCAACGACCTTTGCGCATCTGGACGCCACCACCGTCCTCTCGCGCGGCATTGCATCGCAGGGGATTTATCCTGCCGTCGATCCGCTGGAATCCACCAGCCGTATCCTCTCGCCCGATATTTTGGGCGAGGAGCATTACGCTGTTGCTCGTGAGGTGCAGAGAATCCTGCAAAGATACAAGGAGTTGATGGATATCATTGCCATCATGGGGATGGATGAGCTGTCCGACGATGATAAAATGTTGGTACAAAGAGCGAGAAAGATCCAAAGATTTTTGTCCCAGCCCTTCCACGTTTCCGAGAAATTTACGGGTATTGAGGGTACCTATGTGCCGCTGTCCGAGACCATTCGCGGGTTCCGCGAGATTGCGGAAGGACTTCACGACGATCTGCCCGAGTCTGCATTCTTGTTTGTCGGTACCATCGACGAGGCGGTAGAAAAGGCAAAGAGGGCAAATGCAGTATGAGAACCTTTGCTTTGAAGATTTCGACACCCGATGGGAATCTCTACGACGCGCCGGCCGTACGCATCACGTTGCGCGGCTGCGAGGGGGAGCTCGCCGTGCTGGCGGGACACGTTCCCTTTGTCACAGCGGTCAAGCCTTGCGATTGTCGTGTGGAGACCGAGGATGGGCAGGAGCGTACGGGACACACCGATGGAGGAATTTTGACCGTTTCTGAAACGGGGGTAACGCTGCTCTCGGGCAGTTTTCATTGGTGAGTGCAAAAAACGTGAAAATATGTGACAAACACGAAAAACAAATATAAAAAAAGCAGCGATTTGCTCTTGCAAAGTCGCTGCTTTTTTGGTATAATATAATGGTATCATTATGGCACGACCATGCCGTGTCACAGTCAGGAGGACAATATGAAGTTTCGTATCGTTACCAAGGTTGTCATGCGAGCAATGCTTGCTGCACTGGCACTTGGTTGCTGTGTGTCGATGGCGGCGTGCAGCAAAGATGGGGGCGGAGACGGAGAGCGAGATCCATCGTCAGACGAGCAGGAACCCGAGCATCTGTACGACACCACCCTTTCTGAGGTGATCGTTGAGCGCGATGGCGAGCGACTGGCGATCAATTTCTGCCGAGAGGATCTGGTGCATTTCCGTTATGCTCCTGCGGGAGTGGAATTTGCCGCAGAGGACGCGGTTCCCGAGTCGATCGCAAAATACGACGGCGAGTATGACGTCGTTTACGGTGAGACGGTTGAGGATGAGAATACCGTGACCTTGCGCACGGAAGGCATCAGCGTGACAGTAGAAAAATCCACGCTGCACATTACGGTGCTTGACCCCGCAGGGGAAAAGCTGTTTGAGAGCGGTGCGGAGGCGTTTTCATCGAACGGGGACGGGAAGAGCGCATCGTTTGTCCGTGACACCGCGGGCGAGGAGCATTTCTTTGGACTTGGCAATGCCAAGGGAGATTCCTTCACAACGACCGATCATCGCGACACGGTTTATGACATCTGGATGTCGGATGACAACGTACACGCGATCATTCCGCTTTGGTACAGCACCTCCGGGTATGGAATCTATCTGAATAACTCTCACCGCGGCAGCGTATCCTTCAAGTCGGATTACAGCCTGTCCGTCGAGGGCGGCGAGATGAATTTTTATTTCCTTTACGGCCCGAGCTTTAAGACCATTCTGACCAACTGGTCCGAGCTGGCGGGCAGAATGAGTATGCCGCCCCTGTATGCATTGGGGCTAACGTATCGCGGTTATGGACAGTGGTCGGAGGAGCAGCTGCTGGAGGCGTTGACTATCCAGCTGGATGCGGGCATTTCCATCGACATCGCCGGTGTGGAGCCGGGCTGGCAGACTAAGACCTACCCTTGTACATATGCTTGGGCGCCCAAGTTTACCGACGATGCCGCCTCGTTCGTCGAGACCATGCACGCGCTGGGGCTGCACGTCAATCTCTGGGAGCATCCTTACGTCTCTCCGCAGGCGACCATTTATGAGGATATTTTGGAGTATTCGCTCAAGGGCACCGATATCGGTACGCGCGAGTGGGAGGGGCGCAGCAGCGGCACCTACGGCTTTGGCGGCCTGGTTCCCGATATGACTCTGGAGGAGGCGCGCGAGCTCTATTGGCAGATTCACGATGAAAATCTGGTTTCTATCGGTGTCGACGGCTACAAGATCGACGAGACCGATTCCTGGGGGGCGAACAATTCCTTGGAGCTGCTGTTCCCCAGCGGCATTTCCAACAATGCGTATCACAACCTTCTTGGTACGCTGACGGTCAATCTTATGCACGAAAAGTACCGCGACGAATACAATCTGCGCACGCTGATCTTCAGCCGCGGGAACTATGCGGGAATGCAGCGCTTTGCCACGACGGCTTACACCGATTACTACGGCTTTGATCAGTTCGTCATGTCGGTCATCGCGCAATCCTATTCCGGAACGTACTATACACCCGAGATCCGCGATGTCAGCACGGCAGCCGACGTTGATTATATGCGGCGTGCACAGCTGATGTTCCTGACACCGTTTGCTATGTCCAATGAGTGGGCGTCCGAGGCGACCGTGCTTGGACGCAGCGAGGCGGTCATCGAATGTTATACCAAATATAATCAGCTGCACTACGCGCTGATCCCCTATATGTACAGCTTGTTCTGGAATCAGCACAACACGGGCGTGGGTGTGACTCGCTCGCTGGTCATGGAATTTCAGAATGATGTAAACACTTATGAAGTAGACAATGCCTTTATGCTCGGCGACGCCTTCTTGGTGCGACCTGTCAGCGACAAGGCGCGATTGGCTACCGTTGAGGTATATCTCCCCGCAGGGGCGCGCTGGATGGATTATAACACAGGCTACGTCTTTGAAGGCGGGCAGACCATCGAATACACCTGCGCTGCCGCAACGCTGCCGCTGTTCGTCAAGATGGGATCGATTGTTCCGCTTGGTCATTACGGTGACAACACTGCGGATGTGGTGGACACTACGCTGACGCTGGATATTTATCCCGCCGAGGATCTCTCCACCTTTACGCTTTACGAGGATGACGGCATTAGCTACGATTATATGGACGGTTCATATGCCCAGACCGTGCTGACCGCGATCAAGCAAAACGGCACGATCACCTGCACGATCGGTGAGCGCAGTGGCTCGTATGCCGTGGCAATGCGCGACTGTGTCATGCAGATCCACTACCGCGCAAATCCGAGCGAGGTGACGCTGGACGGAGAAAAGCTTTCCGCGGTATCTTCTCTTGAGGCGCTTTATGCATCGGGCAAGGCTTGCTATTATTATGCGGCAAACGAGAGCAGCGATATCGATAAGGTGATCTACGTTCGTCTGACTGACGACGGCAAGGCGCATACGGTTACTGTGACGGTCGGCGAGGAGAGCGCGCAGACACTGCCCGAGGTCGTCATGGAGGGTACGCTGTACGAGTGTGAGGCAAACGGTAACGTCTTTGACGGCTGTACTGTTGTCAATAACAAGAGTGCGGCATCCGGTAAGGCTTTGGTCGGCAACGTCGGTAACGACGGCAAGAATACGCTGATCATGAAAAATATCAACGCCCCCGAGGCAGGGCTTTATGAGATGGAGATCCTCTATTTTAACGGCGACAAGGTCGACCGTATGCTGGATCTGTCGGTCAACGATGGAGAGATCATCTCAATTTACTGCCACAGCACGGGCGGCTGGAATAATTACGGCTCGGTCACTATGACGGTAGACTTGAAGAAGGGAAGTAATACCCTTACGTTCACCACACTGCCCGGCAATGGCTGGGGACCTGATCTGGATGCGGTGATCCTGTATGACGACGAGACGGTCAATCTGACACCGGTCGGTACCATCTACAGCCCTGTTGATGCTACGCTTGAGGGCTCGTTGACCCTCAAGGATCACATCGGAGCGATCGGCGGCAGTGCCGTGGATGGCTTTGGTACCTCCGAGGACACAAGGATGACATATACCGTGACGGTGGACAGTGCCGGCCCTTACCAGTTGAAT
>JAFTJZ010000018.1 GCA_017456145.1 Clostridia bacterium | reverse complement strand
GCTTCGCCATCGAAGACCTCATACTCCAGCTCGTACTCAAAATGGTCAAAGGCAAATTCGGGGTAGAACAACACGTAGTTTTGCCAGTTCGCCGCAAAGCCTTCGAAGGTCTTGGTGATGGTCATGCTCTGCCCGCCGATGTCCTCGCAAGTGCCGCGGATAGTGATGGTCAGATCCTCATCGGAGTGATTTTCCACCCGCATGACGACCAGATTGTGATCCTTGTATTCAAAAATCTTGTGCTTGATGGCAAGCTGGCCTTCTTCCATGTCGATCAGCTCCACGTCGGGGTCACCCGTCTCCACCTCAGGCAGCTCATGCTTGGGAATTTCCTCGGGGTCAATTTCCATGACATCCGACTTCGGCAGCTCCACAGTGGGATCCTCTTCCATTGCGTCCTTAAAATACTCCGTTGCCTCTGGGGTATGGCAGGCTGTCAGTAAAGTCAGCAGCAATAAGGCTGTGAGGATGAGAAAAATGATTTTTTTCATGATCTTCATTCCTTTCATATGTATTTTTGCTTTTCATAAGACGAACCTTGCGGGGCGGGCACCCCGGCGTCACCGCTCATCTTTCCTCCATTATAACACAAACTTGTTATGGAGTTGTAATGGAGTTGCAATGGAATTGTAAGGAACGAAATTTTTAATCATTTTCCGATGGCAAAAAAAGCCGCACAGCATCAAAGCTGCGCGGCTGATTGAGACTATGTATAAAATCAGTCGTCGATGGTGGGGATTCTCTGAATGTCCTTGTCGGTGAAAATGTCCAGCTCGTCGAAAGAAGGCGAGGAGAACTCGGAGATGACCGACTCGGTATCCGTGGAGAACCAGTGGCGGGTGTTGGGAGCGATGGTGTACTGCTCACCGGGATTGAGAACGATCTCGTGGAAGACCGTGTAACAGGTGTCCTCCTTGACGGGGTGGCAGTGATGGTTGGGAGTGGGCTCACCCTCAACGTACAGATATACCTTACCGTAACGGCAGCGGAAGGTCTCCTGCTTACCAATGTAGTTCTTCTCGGGCAGCGGTGCATGAATGTGCTCGGGGCAGGTCATGCCGGGCAGAAGAACCATCTCCTTGCCGCAGTAACGGTCGGTGTTGACGTAGGTGACCAGAAGAAGACCCGTGTGGTAAATGTCGTTCAGACCAAAATCTGCAACTTCGATGTTCGCCAGCTCGTCGGGATTCATAACGATCCCCGCCTTGGCAAATACTTCGGCAGCTTGCTTGCGAGCAATCTCAATATCAGCTTTTTTCATGATGTAGCATCCTTTCACTTTTTCATTATGTGCGGAACCGTGCACAGGTTCCCTTTCCTTATATTATACACTATCCTTTCGTATTTGTAAATAGTTTTTTTGATTTTTCTCCAAAAAAAGCGCATGCGCAGCATCAAAAAAACAAACCACGCGGCAAAAAGCCCCGCCTGTGCCATTTTGGTCGCATAAGCGGGGCGAGGGTCAATCGAGTACTATAGGAACAACATCTTCGTCGGTAAGGGAACCTTTCGCAAACGGAATGTAGCCGGCTTTTATGACCGTCGTGCCGCTACCGCTCAAGTAGTGTTCTACTTCACAGCCTTCGAAATCGACAAATATACCTAAAGTTGATAATTTGAATGTTGGTTTGATTGCATATTGTTCCGAATCGATCACGGCAATCGGCTCCAACGTATCCGCGTCTAAAATGTGCAAAGCTCCCACATTTTCAGAAAACACGTTGAACAGGACGGCGTTTGCCGGGATATTCGGATCGTCGATCCTGTAGTTGCCATACGTTCTGTCCGCGAATGAAACAAACGAAAAATAACTAAAGAGATACTTCGGCTCATACTCGTAATAACACACATAATTTCCGACGCAGCCGCTCATAGATGTAACACCTTCCGCAACCAACTCGGGGTGCGCATTCTTTTCCATGATATTCACGCGATAGAGATTATAGCTCTCAAAATTCCGAACCGGCTCTTTCCCATACTGCTCACACAGGGGAACAATATCATCGGGAACGCGGAGCTGTTCTTCCCCGATCTTTTCCAAATAGTACGCATAGCCATGGGATACGTCGATGCAGTTTATCATTTCGATGGTTTCCCAAACCGGCTCCTTGACAGAGAGATCGATCTGATAAAAGGTTCCGTTGATACTGTCCATGCAATACAGGATATCGCCTATTGCATATTTAATAGAAAAAGACTTGCACGGAATATCAATCATTTGCCGTTTTCCTGTCTTACCGTTTATAATATAAATTGCCCGTTCCGTTTCTCCCTCGTCATTGTTGATGTAGTCAACGACAAACAAATTTTCAGTTGCGGGATCCAATCCAAATGATTGGGCTTTTACGGTTAAATTGTCATAGAGAACGACAATCTCTCCCGTGTAATAATGGTAACGAGCGAGATATTTATTGGGTATCATCGTTCCGTCACTCAATTGACGAGAGGACATAGCTTGGATATAAAAGATCAGATCATCTTGCGTTGAGTTAGGGGAAACCAAAACAAACTCGCTCCACTCCAAGGTGTTTTGCGCGCAGTGTTGACTGCTGTGGGCGCACAACGGATCGTTACATGCAGAAAACATTTCATAAGTCGTCAAATCCACAAATTCCCCATGCGTAGTGAGTGCCCAGTGATCCCATATCGCAAATCCTCCCATGTACGGAAAACAAATATCCCTGTATCCGGCATCTTGCAACGCATTTTGCACATCCGCATCATCAGAATCATGCTGCTCTGAAAATTCAGGTAGCTCGCTTGGTATCGGCGTGCAGGAGGATAACAGAAAAAGAGAAAAACAAATGACGATACATACAATCCTTTTCATACTTTTATGTTTTTATATTTTAACCATCAAATCTCGCGCAAAAAATCCCGATAATCAAATACATACATTTCATCCAATAATGCATCTGGATATGCAGTAGTAAGACTAACATAATCCGGATATACAGTATGCGTTGTAATTACATAATCAAAAGGATTTGTGGCATCAGGAACGATCCATGCCGTTTGTTGGTCTATATAAAAATGCTCCGAAAAATCCAAAACATCAGTGGCATATTCATAACCAATCACTTCACCTCCTCGATACATGGTGATTGTAGTAGTTACGATAACACGTGAAAGAGCAGGAGGTGCTGAGAGATCATACACAGATACAAAAGTACCCGCATTCACAGCATACACAACATCGGTATTTGCACTTCCGTCAATTTCTGCGCTATACCACAAATTGTTGTTAGTATCTATTGTATTAATGTAGTAAGGGGTTTCTGCATACAGCGGTAAGCACCAAGCACACAGTAACGAAACGGCGATCACGGTAGAAACAACGACCTTAATCCATCTTCTCTTGTTCTTCATAATAAATTCCTTTTTCCGCATATAAGCGATATAAACACGTTTATTTAATGTTAAGAAGTCGATAAAACAAATCACGCACAAGCCCCGACTTTTAAGCTTGTGCGTGTAATGTGTTAAGTTTCAGTTTTCCTTTCCAAAACGACAAAAGCGAAACCCACATGACATAGCACAAGTATATCTTCACAAACTGCGCTGTGATCATGGCGGTCACCCCCTCTTCGTTTTATGTTGCACGGGTCCATCCTGTTTGCGATTTTATTATACCATACAATTTTATTCTTGTCAACACCTTTTTTGTCAATTTTTGGCTATTTTTTTAACGCCATTCAACAAGTTCTTGCATAATCCAAGCGAGCGTGCGCATCGTATGCCGACAGAGCAAAGAGGAAGACGGCCGACCGTTGTAAGTACTTTTTGCCATGCGGCTCTTTTGTGATGCCTGTGTGAAAAAAATCTCAAGAAATTTCGCCAAACCTATTGCATTTTTTGAAAAATGTGGTATCATATTAAAAAAGTGAAATTCTAATGTGGAAAATTGCTTTTTTGCCGTAATACAGGAGAGGGTTTGCCCTCTGAAACATAACCGCATATATTGAGGGGTTTGACCCGTTCCTGTCCGCTTTTCTGCAGATATGAAAGGATGTGACTGTATTTATGTTACCCTTAGACAAGCTGCCGCACGAGCATGACGCCCTGCTCGCAGCCAACAACATCAATCAAGAACAGATCGCCATCGTCCTGCGCTTGGATCTGGACGCCGAAGGCAACTTCGGAGAGTCCTATCTGATGCTCGGCGAAGGCGCACGTACGCTTTGGTGCGTCGATCCCGTCGCCCAAGCCATAAAGACGTATGACACGGCAACGCTGACCGAGCCATACATCGATAACTTCACCACCTCCAACCGCATTTTGGGGCATCTGTATCCACCAGGTTACGAGCCGTTGCCCCGCAAAGCGGACTTCGGGGATGACGAGAACGCTTATAAGGCCGCGCTGACCAAGTACCACGCCGGCGGAGAGACCATTATCCTCGGCTACTGTACCAACGCCTGTAAAAGACGCCTTCTGACCTTCGTCAACATCTGGGAGCGTCTGTACGACGGGCAAACGGTCACCGAAAACGATCCCATCTTCGAGCAGTTCAACGCCAAGTACCCCAAGTGCGGCACGGTCTACCCCGATCAGCAGCGCCGCATCTGCGAGCACTGCACCAAAAAAGCAGGAACACTGACCCGTATGCTGTCTTACTTCAAGGACTTCAAGCTACAGCTTGCCGTGGTCATTCTTTGCCTGTTTGCCACAGCGGGAATCTCTCTGCTCAACCCGATCATCAGCGGACAGATCCTTTTTGACCGCGTCATCAGCGAGCCTTCCTATGAGGTCACGCTCACAGATGGAACCACGGCGATCTATACCGCCGAGGAGATGCAAGCTGCGGGATATGCCACCGAGGATGCCGTCCGACAAATCACGGGACAGCTGCATGAGCTCAAGTACGTTTACATCATTGTCGGCGTTCTGATCGCGCTGGCCATCCTCTCGCTGGCGATCAGCATTCTGCAAAACCGCTGCAACGCCTATATGTCCACCCGCGTAACAAGGAATATGAAGGTTGCCGTCTTCCGCGCGATCCAGCGACTCTCGCTCTCCTTCTTCAACAAGAACAGCACGGGAGGTCTGATCAACCGCGTCAACTACGACGCTGTCCGCATCCGCTCCTTCTACATCGACGGCGTACCGCAGCTGATCATCAACGTCGTCAAGTTCATCGGCGTTGCCATCTTCCTTTTCATCATGAACTGGAAACTGACGCTGATCGTCTTTATCCCCGTGCCGATCATCGTCTGTATGTTCAAATTCATGCTCCCCAAGCTCTGGCGCTCCTACAACCGCCAGTGGAGACGCTCTCACTCGCTCAACGTCATGTTGGGTGATTCGCTGGGCGGTGTCCGCGTGGTCAAGGCATTCGCCAAGGAGGCAGAGGAGACCAACCGTTTCTATATGTACTCCACCAAGCTGTATGAGGCCAACCTGAAGACCAATTTGATCTCGCTGTCCATCTTCCCTGTCATCAGCCTTTTGATCGGTATGTCCTCGCAGGCGATCTGGGGCTTTGGAGGACTTGAGGTTATGGGTGACAGCATGACCTATGGTGAGCTGACCGCATACCTTGGCTATATCGGCATGATCTTCGCTCCCCTCAACTTCTTCACCAGCTTTACCAACATTATGACCGACACCATGAACAGTGCCGTTCGTATGTTTGAAACTCTGGACCAGATCCCCGAGATCGCCGACGCACCCGATGCTGTCGAGATCAAAGAATTTCAGGGCCATATCAAATTCGATCAGGTCTGTTTCCATTATAATCCCAACCGCCCCATCGTCAAGAGTGTTTCCTTTGAGATTCAACCCGGCGACCATGTAGGTATCGTCGGTCACACCGGCTCGGGCAAGAGTACCGTGGCAAACCTGATCACCCGTATGTACGACGTCATCAGCGGCTCGGTCGAGATCGACGGACACAATGTCAAGGAGATCAAGACAGACTCGCTGCGCAAGGGTATCGCCATCGTCTCGCAGGAGATCTTCCTGTTCCGCGGCACCATTGCAGACAATATCCGTTATGCGCGCCCCGACGCCTCCATGGAGGATGTCATCGCCGCGGCGCGCGCTGCCAACGCACACGATTTCATCATGAAACTCCCCGAGGGCTACGAAACCATGGTCGGTATCGGCAGCCGCTCGCTCTCGGGCGGTGAGAGACAGAGAATCTCCATCGCACGCGCCCTTTTGCTCTCGCCCTCCATTCTGATTCTGGACGAGGCAACGGCCGCCATGGATACCGAAACCGAGAGACAGATCAGCGAGGCGATCGAAAAGCTGATCGTCGGCAGAACCACCATCTCCATCGCCCACCGCCTCTCCACGCTCAAGGATTGCAACTATCTGATGGCAATTGAGAACGGCGAGGTCGTCGAGATCGGCACCGCCGAGGAGCTGATGGAAAAGAAGGGCTGCTATTACAAGCTCTACACGCTGCAAAACGAACAGATGAAGAAAGTGATGCAGGGACTCTGATCCGTCCCCGAGTGTAAGAAAGGATTGGTCACAATTATGGCAAACAACGAAACCGAAAATAAAAAAATCGTCGCGGCAAAGGATACTGCCGCTCCCGCAAAGACCGGCGAGCTGTCCGAGGAGGACGAGGCGCTGTTCCGTGTCCGCGTCTCCATCCCGCTCACCGGTGAGAACACCATCTTTACTCGTAGCGAGGGCAACCTGATCTCCATGAAGGTCACTCAGCCCGACGGTACGGTGGAGGAATTTGAGCGCGTCGTTCCCGTTCGTGCCTTCCCCATCACCGACCCCGAGGAATTTATCTCGGTCAAGGAGCCCGACTCCCGCGAAAAGGGCAAGGGCGCCGAGATCGGTCTGATCCGTCGGATGTCCGATTTTGATGCAGACACACAAGCGCTGTTGCGCGAGGAGCTGGATCGCCGCTATTTCACCCCCGTCATCAAAAAGCTGACAGGCGTCAAAGAAAAATTCGGCTACTTCTATTGGGATGCCGAAACCAGTGCAGGCAAGGTCAGCTTTGTCATGACCAACGTCTCCTCCAACATCCGTACTCTGGAGGACGGTCGTGTCTTTATTCACGATATCGACGGTAACTGTTTCCAGATCCCCGATCCTGCAAAGCTTGACAAGGCAAGCCTGAAGAAGATCGAGATCTATATGTAACAGAGGGAGGTCAGCCTCATGAAACTGTTATTTGATTTACCCGCAGCCGACGAGCAAGCCTTCCTTGCCGCCGCTGCCCCCGAAGAGCAGCGTATGTACTGCGTCCCCTACGATTTTGAGGACGACCGGCGCGTATCGGGCTATATGGTCATCACCGACAAGAAGATTTACCGCCTGCTTGACGGTGAGCTGAAGGCGCAATGGTCACTCTCGGAGATGAGCGATTTCTCCGTGGAGACCTTCTATGGCGCCTGCGGCTTTTACGCTAAGGTGCGCGGCATCTCCACGCTGCTGTGTCGTTTCATTTCGGGGCGCAATCTGCCCCGCTACAGTGTGCTGCAAAACGCCTGTGACGAGCTGGCCACGGGCAAGGTACGCGTGGTTAGCAGCAACGAGCCCGAGCGCTTTTGCCCCAAGTGCGGCAGACCCTTCGTGGTTCACACCAAGATCTGCCCCTTCTGTCAGAGCAAAAAGGAAATTTATAAAAAGCTGTGGGGAATGACCCGCGGCTTGCGTCTGATGATGCTCTTCCCGCTGCTGGCTGCCATCTTCTCGGTCATCATCCGTTTCGTCCTGCCCGCCGTGCAAAAGCAGGCGATCAACTACTACATCTACCCACAAAGTGGGCTCTCCCCCAGCGGCTTTGTCAATATGCTCCGCGCCTGGACGGGAGACGCCATGTTCCAGTTCGTCATCATCGTCATCTGCATCGTGCTGCTGGATCTGGCACACCGCGGCATCAGTGTCATTCAATCTCGCCTTGCCGCCATCTCGGGTAACCGCTTTACCCGTATGCTGCGCGCACTGCTCTTTGAGAAAATCCAGATGCTCTCCATGTCGTCCATTCAGAACAAATCGACGGGCGACCTGATGGGGCGCATCAACAACGACGTCGCTGTGGTGCAGAACTTTATCACCAACCTGCTGCCCACCTACTTTGCGCAGATCTTCTCCTTTGTCGTGGCGCTGATCCTTTTGATCTGGATCTCCCCGATCATGTGTCTGTTCATCTTCATTCCACTGCCCTTTGCCATCTTCTTCATCGTCAAATTCTGGGCATATATGCAAAAGCGCAACGTCCGCGCATGGATTCTCGACCAGCGTACCAACCGCGGTCTGCAGGACGTGCTCAACGGCATCCGCGTCGTCAAGGCATATGGCAATGAGGAGAGCGCAATCGAAGAATTTGAGACCAACACAGCAAATCAGGCAAAGCAAGAGGAATCCAACGCCAAGCTGTTTGACACGCTCTTTCCCATTCTCGGCTTTGTCGTTCACATCGGTAACTATCTGATCCTGATGGTTGGTAACGTATGGCTTTACCAAGGCGCACTGGACCTCGGTTCTCTCAACCAGTTCAACAGCTACAGTGCCATCGTCTACGAGCCGCTGATGCAGATCACCGCCATTCCGCGTAACATCTCCGCCTTCATCACCTCTCTCTCCAAGATTCTGGAGATTCTGGAGGAAGAGCCCGAGGTCAGCGACATCGCATTGCCCTTGGACATTCGCATCGAGGGTGACGTCGAGGTCAAGCACGTGACCTTCGGTTATGATAGCTACAATCCTGTGCTCAAGGACATCAATGTCTCCATCAAGCAGGGAGAGATGATCGGCGTGGTCGGTCACTCGGGCTGCGGCAAGACGACGCTGATCAATCTGATCATGCGTCTGTACGATGTCACCGAGGGTGAGATCACCATCGACGATGTCAACATCAAGGACATTTCGCAAAACGCGCTGCGCTCGCAGATCGGCGTCGTGCTGCAGGAGACGCATCTGTTCTCCGGCTCTATCCGCGACAACATCCGTTATGCCAAGCCGATGGCGACCAATGAGGAGATCATTGAGGCGGCCCGCATGGCAAATGCACACGATTTCATCATGTCCTTGCCCGAGGGCTACAACACCATCGTCGGCGAGAAGGGTTATTCCCTCTCCGGCGGTGAGCGACAGCGTATTGCCATCGCCCGCGCGCTGATCCACGACCCGCGTATCCTCATTCTGGACGAGGCAACGGCGGCGCTGGATACCGAGACCGAAAAACTGATCCAGGACGCCATCACCAAGGTTACCAAGGGACGCACCACCTTCGCCATTGCGCACCGCCTCTCCACGCTGCGTAATGCCAACAAGCTACTGGTTCTTGACCACGGCCGTCTTGCCGAGTTCGGCACCCATGCCGAGCTGCTGGAAAAGAAGGGCATCTACTATAAGCTGGTTATGGCACAGCACCGCGCAACGCTGGCAAAGCAAGCAGGCGTGAACGTATAAAACAACCGTGCAAACCTGAAAACGGGGCAGCAGGATCGAGCGTATCGCCAATCATTGAATGTGCGGCTCATCCGGCTGCCCTTTATCACACCATGCTCACACCCCATCATGAAAGGAAGGCCCTTTATGAAAAAACAAACCTCCCCCTTCCCCAAGTCGTATATCGTCAAAGTTTTGCTTTGCATCTTGTTACCCGCTGTTGCTGTGTTGTTGTTGGTCGTTCTTATCGGCCTTTTCGAGCTGCCGGAGGAGCTGTTCCTTGTCATATTGCTGCTTTGGACGGCAATGATGGCGGTATTGGGGCGGTTGATAATGAAGTGGCACACCCGGGTCATTTTGCAAGAGGAGCTTTCCGAAAAAGGCGCCGAGCTGCCCCCGCCCGAGGAGCAGACGCCTTTGTTTGCCGCGCTGGCCAAGGAATATATGGAAAACGATTTGCGCAAGCTGACCTATCAGCTGCAACCGCTCGGCTGGACAGCCGATGGGCAACCGCTTGATTGCGATGGCACTATCAGCGTCGTCTATACCAAGGGCGAGCACGACGTTTATATCGAATTTTCCAATGAGAACATCAAAGTAATTTTCGATGAAGGCATCGCCGACATTGAGGAGTGCGCCGAGTTGACCAAGCAGCGTTTTCTCAACACCGCTGCCATTTATACCTACATCGCAGAGCTATGCAACCACTATTTTATGTAAGCAACCACGAAAAAAGGCACAAGAGATTTATGATCTCCTGTGCCTTTCTTTCATAGAACAGAGCCCCGCCTCTACTCCGCTTAAGAGTCTCCGAATACCTTGGATAGGGAGCATTTCTTCTTTTCCAAAATTCTTTGGAATTTCAAGAACCGAGGTTTGACGGTTTCGAGCTTGCTCGAAAGGGCGGTGTCAAGCCGCCAAGGCAAACTTGGCAGTCGCTTGCGACCTTCTTTCTCTTCAAGATAAGGTCTTGGTCGCCGAAGGCACTCTCCCTTACCGATCAAACGCCGGGTTGACCGCGTAGATATTCTTGTGATCGGCGCGTTCCTGAACCTTGCGCAGCGCGTCGCCGAAACAATCAAAGGAGAATGGATTTTGCAACATCCATTATTTTCATATTTTCCATTTGATATTCAAGCAGTCCTTTGAAGCGTCAATGCGCTCGATCAGACAATCCACAACCGTAATTTTATCACTTACGGTCAAATCTTCCCAATGTTTCATATAATCGGTGATCTCGCCCCTGCGGTCGATATCACGATCGTCAAGCTGTGCGATCTCCGCGTACAGCTTTTTCTTTTCGGCATCAAGGTCGGATACGCGGTTATTTATGTATTCCATGACCGTGGCATTTGCCGAAATGACCTTATCAAGCAAGGCAGTGATTTCCTTGTTGATCTCCTCAATTCTCGTTTTCAGTTTGATCACTTGGAGATTGTATCCCGCGTTTCTTTGTGCCGACAGGGTGGCAAATTCCGCCAACTTTTTCTGCATTTCCTCAAACACCACAGCATCTACCACATCGGCATCCAGCGAGCCAAAATGACATCCAC
Organism: Clostridia bacterium; assembly: GCA_017456145.1. Taxonomy (GTDB): domain Bacteria; phylum Bacillota; class Clostridia; order Oscillospirales; family CAG-272; genus SIG644. The sequence goes on along the minus strand of JAFTJZ010000018.1, from coordinate 13,871 downwards.
CGGCGTGATACTTGTTGGTACAGAGATAATAGCGGTTATCGGATTTGGTCTTACAACGGTAGATCTTGGCGGTCAGAGCATAGCCGCAGCGGGCGCATTTGATCTTGCCCGCAAGCCACGTTGCTTTTGCTTTGACGGGTTTTGCAACACTCTTATTGTTGAGGCACTTGGAACGGCATTTGATCCACACATCGGAGTCCACAAGCCCCTTGTGGGGAGCCAACACCAGCGTGTGTCCTTCGAGAGAAACCGTCTTGCGCTTGGTGTCTGTACCCGAATAGAGATACGCGCCGTTCGTGCCGATAAAATCTTCGGGAATATTGGCGATATTCGTGCCTTGCGCTTTGAAAAAGTCATATAGGCGATAGTCCGCGCGGACATACACGGGATTGATCACGAGATCACGCAAGCGGTTTCTGTTAAAGAGATTCCCGTCGCGCTTGGTGATGCCCATTGTTTCAAGCTGACAAATCACGTCACCAAAGGACGTTTGCGGCTCGGCATACATGGAGTAAATCAGACGAACCACCTCTGCCTCATGCTCAATCGGTTCGTACATCTTGGTGCGTATTCCGTCAATTACGGTGTCCTTGAGTGTGAACCCAAACGGCACTCGTCCGCCCATATAAAAGCCTCGTTTGCTTCGTGAAGCGTATGCGTCAATGACACGCTGCTGAATGGTTTCACGTTCCAACTGTGCGAAGATCATAACGATCATCAGCATCGCCTTACCGATGGGAGTTCCCGTATCAAACTTTTCCATCGTGCTGACAAATTCTACGTGATGCTTTTGGAAAATGTCAATGACGCCCGCAAAATCCAAAACCGAACGGCTGATACGATCGAGTCTGTATACGATCACTCGCCGTATTTTGCCCGCCCGAATATCCCGAAGCATTTCCGAGAATGCGGGACGGTCAATGTTCTTTCCACTATATCCCTTGTCCGTATAGACCTTGATTTGTTGTCCGATCACTTCCTTTTTGCAAAATTCAACCTGGCTTTCCACGGATATACTGTCTATCCTGTCAACCGATTGCCTTGTATAAATTGCGTCGTAACGACTCACGAAAACTCCCTTCCTCGCAAAAGAAGCAGAGCTACTGACACTTATATTATACGTCAGTAGCCCCTATTTTTAAGTCCTATTTGACACATATTTGCGGAAAACCTCGTAAAGCGTCGATTCAATTTCTCGTTTGATGGCTCGTCGCTCATCGGCTCGGTGCTCTGGTATCGTATTGACGACGGTGAGTTTTTGCCCGAACACAAGAATCTCCCGTGTTTCTGTGCGATAGGATGGCAAGGGCGACCACCTTCCTTTTGCGATAAATTTGAATATTGGTTGCGTGTGCCATAAGATCACACCTTTCTAAAAATATTCCGAACGTCTTGTCCGTTATGTTAAATTTTCGTTTCGTCAATCCAAAATTCTTGAAACACCGCACCGTCGGCGCGGTAGGCATATACTTTGTCAATGTATCTTAAAAATACGTTCCAGATTTCGGGACGGATCTCTTGTGGCAGATATCGGTTGCTGGGTGCTTTTGATAGATGCCGCTGTCTTGCCCGTCCCCGATGCGCCGAATAAGTACGTTAATAAAGCTTATTGCGGTTAACCTTGATCTTGGCTTGTATATCCGAAACTATAATTTTGATAATAAAAAGAAACGCAGGTAAAACAGTCTGGCCTCAACAACAAAAAGCGCGTTTGCTTTGGCAACCGCGACTTTTTGTTTTACTATTTCGAATTTTATGCTTTTGGAGCGCGCAACGCGCGGTATTCGGTAAGTCCGCAATGATTGTAACGCTTGAAAAACTGATTCATACCGTATTCATCGGCAAAGTCGCAAAGCTCGGATATTTCCTTGAAGGAAAGGGTTGTGGTAGTTATCAATTCCTCGATTTTTGCCAATTTATGTCGGTTTATGGTTTCTTTAAGGGTTTTACCCGTTTCGCTGACGAAAATACGGTTGAGATGCCGCTCGCTTATATTGAATTTCTGCGAAATGTCGGCAGGACGAATACCTATACCGCTATGATCGGCAATAAATCTTTGTATTTGTTTGATTCTCGCTTCGTTTTCACTCATAGACTCGATTTCTGCCAAGTCCTGCGTGCGATAAGGCGAGGTCGCCTCAATAAATTCAAGCATCAGGCATTCCAGATAGCTTGTTATCAGTCTTCTCCTTACGGGTGTGTCGTGGTAATTCTTCCTTATGGCGATATTTAGAATATCTCTCATATATTTTGTCTCGTGATAGGGAGCGAGCTTTGATATTTCCCCCGGAAGGTTTTTCAGTTGCGCGGATTTTATCTCCAGTGAAAATGCCATAATAAACCGCGCGCCAACCGTGTCGCCGTCAACAATCTGATGAAACGTGTCGGGGGGAACGATGATAAAATCCGATTGCTCTATGCATATCGTTTTGTTTTTATCAATCTGCATAACGATCCTGCCTTCAAGAGCGTATTGTATCTCGTAAAATGTATGCTTGGTGTACTGCGTAAATAGGCTTTCGGTCTCGCTGCCGATAACTCGCGCCCAATAAATACGGCATTTCATAAAATCGTTTTCAATGATTATGTCGTATTTGCCTATAGAATGAGATCTTCTTTCTATTATCTGATTACTTACGTTTTCTTCCCGTTTCATGCTTCCTGTCTCCTCAAGGATTATTTATCTTATTATACACTGCCCGTTTTGAAAAATCAATAGCTGTGTCCGAATTGAAAGGGAAAATGTCCGATTTATAGGGGCTCGGGCGGGTTTATGTCCAATTTATAGGTTGATTTGATAGCTTTTGACATGATATAATTAAACAAAGACAGAGAGGAGGGGGAGAGATGGATACTTTTTTGCCAATGTTAGGCATAGTGCTTTTGTTTGCCGCGCTCCTGATCCCGGGGTATATTCTCGGTAAGGCTCGCGCGATCACGGATGCCTCTGCGATCTCCTTCAGCAATATCCTGATGTATATTGCTATGCCCTTTCTCGTGTTTTCAAAGCTTTTGGAGATCGACCTCTCGACCGTAGGCTTGACAGAGATTTTAATATCGGTGTTTCTTCCTATCGTTCTGGAGCTTATTCTTCTTGTCGTATGCAGACTTGTTTTTAACAAAAAAGAGGCGAGAGGGAGAGCGGCGACCTTCTGCTCGATCTTCCCAAATTGCGGATTTTTAGGGATCCCGTTGGCCGCGACCATGTGGCCGGACAAACCCGAGATCGTTCTCTACATATCGATCTTCAACGTTATCAGCACATTCTTATTGTTGACTCTCGGCGTATATGTACTGTCGGGTGACAAAAAGGCGATCAGCTTAAAAAAGGCCTTGATAAGTCCTATATTCTTTGCAATAGTGCTGGGAATCATCGCGTCGTTTCTTAACTTAAACGGGCATTGGAGCTATGTGGGCACCTACGCCGTGACTCTGGCTCAACTGACCACGCCTCTGGCGATGATAAGTCTTGGATACGAGCTTTCAAAGCTTGATCTCCTTAAAATGTGGATAAACGGCTGTGTTTATCTTACCGCGTTTATCAAATTGATCATTTCGCCACTTGTTGCCATAAGCATTCTTGTTCTTATAAAGTACGTTTTCGGAATGGAGATCGATTTTTCCATTGTTTCTTCAATGCTGGTTGCGACTGCGGTGTCCACCGCCGCCAGCGCACCGTCCATGGCAAAAAAATACGATGCGGATGCAGAGTACACGGCAACTCTTACTCTGGCGAACACTTTGCTTTGCATTGTAACCCTGCCTTTGGCCTATATGCTGCTTGAAGTAGGATTTTAACGCTTGTCAATATCCCCTCGGGGCATATTAAATATTGGAAAAATTTTTGTTGTGCCGCGGTGCGGCAGAATGGAGGAACTCATGATAAAGATTGGATGCGGAACGGTGCTTTTCAGAGAATACGGGCTTGAGAGAAGCCTTGAAGCCATCAGAAACATCGGATTCGAGTATTTCGAAACGCAGGCGGTGGGACCTTGGTGTCCTCACGTTAACGTTGAGGAGGACGACCCCGAAAATCTCGTGAGACTGAAGGAAAAGCTCGGTTTCAAGGAGATCACGGGGCTTTGGTCGTTTTGCGGAAGCCTTATTTCCAATCCGAGAGCCGTCGAGTCCGGTATCCGCTCTATCGAGTGGGCGGCGGCTGCGGGTATTCCCGTGGTTCATACGGGTGACGGTCACAAGCCTGCGGAAATGAGCATCGAGGATGCTTACAAGAGGCTTGAGGAAAATCTCGGTCTTGTGCTTGAGGCGGCAAGAAAATATGGTGTAAAGGTTGCTATCGAGCCTCACGGAACCTTCTCTCTTACGGCAGACGGTCTTAAGAAGATCATGGCTATGGGCGACCCCTCCTGCCTCGGTATAAACTACGACGGCTGCAACGTCTTCCGTGCAGGCTATGTTGAGAGCGGAAACGATTCGAAGTACAAGGGCAACGAAAAAGGGGAAAACGAGGTCAAGGTGCTTGAGAGCGTTATCGACAGGGTGGTTCACTGCCACGCAAAGGACATTAACACAAAGCAGATCTGCGTTCCCGTTGGAGAGGGTATCGTTAACGTCAAGGGCGTTGTTGAGACCCTTATGAAGAGCGGCTACGACGGTGTCGTTTCGGTTGAGACCGAGGGCGGCGGAAGCTTTGAGAGCATCGTCGAGCTTGCCAAGAAGAGCTACGATTATTTGAATTCTATCATTAAGACTTAATTCAGGAGGATAAGAAAATGAGAAAAGTATATAACGTTGGTATTATAGGAAGCGGCGACATCAGTGCCCAGTATCTTAGAAACGCAAAGGAAGTGGGAGCTTTCCGTGATTATTATAAGATCGTGGCCGTTGCAGACCTTGTAGTTGAAAAGGCAAAGGCGAGAGCTGAGGAATTCGGCGTTCCCAAGTACGGTCTTCCCGAGATCGTTTACGATGATTCCGGGATCGATCTTATCATCAACCTCACGGTTCCCAATGCCCACGAGGAGGTCAATATCAAGGCGCTTGAATCGGGTAAGCACGTATACAGCGAAAAGCCTCTTGCAACCAGCCGCGAGGGAATCAAGAGAATTATGGAGACCGCGAAAAGATGCGGCAAGAGAGTCGGTTGCGCTCCCGATACCTTTATGAGCGCGCCTATGCAGACCGCAAAGAAGGCGCTTGAAGAGGACTGGATCGGTAAACCCATCGGTGTCAACGCTCTTTGTCCTATGAGAGGAAACGAATTCTGGAGAGCCGACTGCGACTTCTTCTACAAAAAGGGCGCGGGTCCTATGCTGGATATGGCACCCTATTATCTCAACGTAATGGTCAGCCTTTTCGGTGCGGTTGAAAACGTTTACAGTATGCAAAAGAAGACCTTTGAGCAGAGAACCATCAAGGTTGCTCCCCGCCGCGGTGAGAAGATCGACGTTGAGATACCCACCCACGTCTGTTCAACGCTCGGATTCAAAAACGGAGTTATCGGTACCTTTACCAATTCCTTCGATATCTTCGGTGCAACCGCGCCCAAGATCGAGGTCTATGGTGAGAAGGGAACCATGGTGCTTCCCGACCCCAACTGTTTCGACGGTCCCGTAATGATCCGTCGATACAGAGACAAGGAATGGAGACCCATGATTCAATTCGTCGAATACGAAGGGTTCGGACGCGGCATCGGCGTTATGGATATGATCAAGGCAATCGAGCAGGATAAGGCGCACAAGGCGTCGGCAGAGCTTGCCTACCACGTTACCGACGTTATCCTGACTATGGACGAGGCAGCACAGGCGAAACAGGAATTGAAGGTGGCTTCCACCGTGGCGCAGCCCGAGGGCTGTTATATGGATCAGGATCCCATTTTCTGGGCTTGATTTTTGGTAAATTAAATAATCCGAGTGACCGTTACAAAATAAGCTTGCATTCTATGACGGTCACTCATTTTATAGATGGTTTTAGATTGAACAGTCGAAAGGATGTTGTTTTGAAAAAATACAGTGAAAACATTGACTCTGATCTTATCTCTGATGTTTCTTTTTACCGCTTGTCAGGAGGCAGTTGAGACTATTGAGGGGAAAATCCAAGTGAAATCACGGAGACTGTGGTGTGTACGCCCTTAAACCATTCTGTTTTGCCGGCAGCCCCGCATCCATTCCACCTTGATTGTACTCGTTCGGCGAATCTCTGATAATGCACGATCTCACGCTCCCGCAGGAACTTGATGGGATCGCGCACGTCGGGATCGTCGGTCATGCGCAGAATATTGTCGTAAGTCACGCGTGCCTTCTGCTCTGCTGCTCCTGTGCACGCGCGACGATCGACATTTTGAATTACCATCATGCGCAGCGCCGCTAAAATTTCCAGTGAATGACAATCGCCGTGGTGTGCGTCACGGGATCCTTTTTGCTAACCTCGATGTCTTCGATCAGCATCTCCACCATCTCGCGTGTCAGATGATCTGGAGCGAGGGCGCGCGCGACCCATGCGCGATGATCTCTGTCCGATGTCATATACGCGTCAAGCATCGCGATGCTGCGCTCCTCCTCGGCAACTCTTTGCTCCAGCTCCGTCCTGCGGGTGCGCAGAGTACACATCATGTCGGAAAATGCGCTCTCATCGATCACCCCCCTTACCTTTTCCATGTACAGCTCGCAAAGTGCCGTCGAATATGTTTCCAGCTCCCCCCGCTCGCGCTGCAGCCTTGCGCGGGCATCCTCCTGCCTTTGGCGGAGCTGCCGATCGGGATCGACGCCGCGGTACACCGCCTCCATGTCAAGATCACGCTCGCTGATGCATCGCAGCTCATCTAACACCGTATGCTCCAGACATTCTGCAGAGATAAACGCCCCAACGCAGGCATCCCGACAGACGTACCGCGTCCGACATTGCAGATAATGACGCCCATGATTTTTAGAAGATCGCATCATATACCCACAGTGAGCACAGCGCACCTTGCCCGCAAACAGCCCGACCCGCCCTTGTGTCGTAAGGGGCTTGAGCTTTTGTGCGATCAACACCTGTACACGATCCCACAGCATTTGCGAGATGATCGGCTCGTGCGTATTCTCCACAACATACCAGTCCTTGCGTGGGCGGGGCTTGTTTTGCTTGCTCTTGTAGGAGATGCTGCCGTAGCGCCCCTGAACCATATGCCCCAGATACATCTCATTGGTCAGTATTTGCGAAATGGTTGCATATTGCCACAGCGGTGCGACGCCGTCGGTTCCCTTGCGGGACTGCATATATCGGCGCTTGTGCTCCGCGGGAGTGGGGACGCCGCGGGCGTTGAGGCTGCGGGCAATCGCGGTCTTCCCACAGCCTTGGGCATACTGCGTGAATATTTCCCTCACCACTGCAGCCGCATCGTCATCAATCAGCAAATGTCCCTTCTGATCGGGATCCTTTCGGTAGCCGTAAAGCGCGGACGAACCGATGTGATACCCGTTCATGCGCCGATTAGTCAGAACACTGCGGATATTCTCCGACATATCCTCCAGATACCATTCGTTCATCAGCCCCGTGATCTGACGGGATTTTTTATTTCCCTTGACATCGGTGTCCACATGGTCCACCAGCCCGATAAATCGGATCCCCCAAAGAGGAAACAATCCGTGCACGTATCTCTCCACCAGCTCCAGCTCGCGGGTAAAGCGAGACAGTGTTTTACAAAGAATGATCTCAAACGCCCCTTGCTCTGCATCCCGCAGCAGCCGGTTGAAGGCGGGGCGCTTTCGATCCGCGCCCGCGTAATCGTCATCGCTGTAGACGCGACAGACCTCCCAGCCCTGCTCCTTTGCGTATTGCTGCAGCATGGTTTTTTGATTTTGAATGCTTGCCGAATCCTCCTGCGGCGTTTGTTTGTTGCGATCCTCCTCTGACAATCGACAATAAATTGCGACCTTCTCTCTCATGCCTCCTCATCCTCCTCGCGCCGCCTCGCGGTGTCAAACGCCTCTTGTGCAGAGCTGCTCATGCACAGCAGTGCGATCCACGCCTTTGTGTATGCCTCTTTGCGCATCTGCGCATCCGCGCTTAGATAAACATTGGTGCAAATGATCATGCCTTATCCTCCTTTTGGATCTCTACACCATATGTATGTCGGAGCAGACGATATCTTGCATAAAAACGAAACACAGACCATCGCATCATCCCTCAGGTGCGGGTCTGCCTGCCCGAAGACATAAACAAGGTCACACGACAAAAGCTAAGCGTGTGACCTCATTTTTTATTTCACCCAAGAAATATCCTCTTCTCCCTGCATGGAGATACATGACAGCGCACCACCCTCCCTTGCACCATCCAGCGAGACACCGCGGATGCGACGACAGCCATACGTGGTAAAATAGTACTGCCCCGTCGCGGTATCGGCACAGGAGGTGTAAAGAGTCAGCACCTCTTTGCCCTCATCGGTTCGGATGCACCCGCGAGGAACGCTGATGGCGTCCATCACGTGAAAAAATCGGCTGATCTCCTCCCCTTGCACCGTGGTGGTATGATTTTCGGCAAAAACAGCCCGCACAAAGCGAGATGCAGAGGAACCATCCCCCGGCAGCCCCATCGCCCCCATCCCGCGCGAATACGCTCGGAGCGTAGCAGACGGACAGAGTCGATTCTGCGCGGGTGCGGCTCCCAGCTGCATATAATCTGTAAGGTGGGTGAGGTGATACAAAAACGGAGGACTGTTGGTCAACACCCCAAAAGGATTTTCGTAGATCATAGTCCCCGTCTCCACCGATTCTACCACCGATGCGCCGCTGCGATCGGCAACCATCCAATGCAAAGGTGTGGCGGGCAGCGCATCGCTCGCACAGTCTGTCGTGATATTGGTATGTCGCAGCAGCGCAAGTGCCTCTTCCCGTGTCCTGCACTGCCCCAGCACCCAAGGAATCAGCTCAAAGGACGCGACGTTGTACGCTCCTGCCGCGGGTGCGTGATATCGGGCATAAGCAGGAAAATTCAAGCCCGCCATGGCAAGCCCCGCCTCGTTGATCGCATCATAATACAGAGGTCTCCCCGCCGCCACACAAGCCACACCTATCATGGCAGCGTGCGTGGGCATGGCGGCCTCATGCAAATAGTCCAACCGAAAATTCCGCGGTGTGATCACCACCTGCTCACCATACGAACACTCCAGATCCAGCGTCCGACCGAACAAATGCCGCTCGCCGCAGTGGCTGATTGCTGTACACATCTCCTGCCTCCGTCTTTTATTCCGAATTTTTCATCTTACCACCGTTGGTCCGTGACATAAAGACCGCGAAAGACCACATCACACCCCAAGGAAATCCTCCACCACGTCGTACAGATGCAGGGGCGCAAGCTGTCCACGGGTGCATTTATCACACAAAGCAACGACGGTCGGCTCGTCCGTAGAAACGTCGGAAATCAGAGCAACACAGCTGCCGCTCTCATCCAGCGCTCGGATGCCGTATGTATCATAAAAACCGACCTCATCCTGCCAAAGACGTTCTTTGAACGGCAAATATCGGATCATACACGCCCACCTCCTCTCCGAAACTGCGGGGAGCAACCTTTTGCCGTACGGGCAATGGACAGCGGGGAACGGCGCGCTTTAACAGTGCCGCTTGATCCTGCTGCGGCATACGAAATAATGTAGCGTTCGGTTTCATGAATGATCCCTCCTTTTGTCGTGCATACCCTGTGACGCATCCGCAAGCAGTAACCACCCGTAGGCCAGTTCACCCCCGTTGCACAGCTTGGTCAGGCACGCGTTCTTTATTGATCGTCACCCATATTATACACCGTTTTTTACGGTGTCAAAACGTCCTGACAGTTCACCTTGTATATTATGACGAAAACGCACAGTTCTTGATGAAATCACTTGTATATCTGATTTTCGGAGCGAAATTTGCGGCATATCGGAAAGCGAAAGCACCGTACTTCTGTCATATTTTCTTTCTTCATGTGCGGTCAAGCTTGCGTTGCAGCAGCATCTGTAGTCAGCATATATTTACAACCTTTTCCGCGAGATTCAGACGGCAAAGCCGTTTGCCCTTCGGACTTCGACTGCGCCCGCCGTCTCATTCCGAATGGAGAAAACCGGAATCGAACCGTAGCAAAACGGAAGTGCGTCAGCGAAATCTCGGGCGGGCTACGCTCAAAATGACAGGCGGAAATCAAAAATTTCGGTATATCTCAAGCGCTACATTTCTGGTGAGCACCGTTTTACATCCTTTTGTCATCGGTCGCGGGGTTGTCGATCAGCTCGCCGTGCTCGGTAAAGCGGGAGCCGTGGCAGGGGCAATCCCAGGTGTGCTCGGCGCGGTTGTATTTGAGGGCGCAGCCGAGGTGTGGGCATCGGGGCACGGTGGGCGTGAGAATCCCCACGGTGGACTCAAAGGCGTTGACGATAAGCTGTGGGCGCAGGACAGTGCGCGAGGGATCGAAAACGGCTGCGTAGGGGCCGGGGTTGCCTTGCACAAGGTCGCTGAGAATGTCGGCGGCGACCATGGCGTTTGTCATCCCCCATTTGTTAAAGCCCGTCGCTACAAAGACGTCGGGTGTGGATCTCGCGTACTGCCCGATATAGGGAATGCCATCCAGCGTCATGCAATCCTGCGTTGCCCATTTGCCGACGATTTCTGCCTTTTTGTAGTATTTCTTGGCAAACCCTTCAAGCTCCTGCCAGCAGCCGCCTTGCTTGCCCGTGCGGTGTCCGCCACCTGTGAGGAGCAACAGCTCGCCATAATTGCGAAAAGATAAGCCCGTGTCCGATTCGTCCACGTACATTCCGTCCGCGTTCTGCGCATTTTTGAGAGCTATGACGTAGGAGCGATGTTGATAGAGCTTTAAGGGGTATAATCCGTGCTTGTTGAGCATCGGGAAATGGGTGGCGATGATCAGCTTTTTATAGGTGATCTCGCCGTGATTGGTGCGCGCCTTACGCGGCATCAGCTCCGTTACCTTTGTGTGTTCGTAGATCGGCAGGTCTTTTGCAATTGTATATAAAAATTTCAGAGGGTGAAACTGCGCTTGATCCCTGACGCATACGGCTCCCGCAACAAAAAAGGGCAGCTCGCGAGCATCCGATAGCTCGGCTTTTACACCGATGCGATTGAGGGCGGCGACCTCCTTTTCGATCTTTTTGCGGTCACTCAAGGAATAGACATAGTTATCCCGTGTTTGATAATCGCAGTCGATGCTCTCGCAAAGTCGGGCGTATTTCTTGAGGGCGTTTGTCTGCGCCTTGACATATAGCCGCGCCTGGCCTTCGCCAAAGCGTTTGATCATTTTATCGTAGATCAATCCGTGCTGCAACGTGATTTTCGCCGTAGTATTCTTGGTGATGCCGCCGCCGATCTCGGTCGCCTCCACCAGCATACAATCCACGCCCGCCTCTTTGAGCCGATAAGCACACAAAATCCCCGCAATTCCACCGCCGATGATCAAAACGTCGGTGCTTTTGTTATTCTCCAAAGCGTCAAAATGTATCCGCTTTACAGTATCTTCCCAAATAGAATCCATATTTATCGCTTTTTGTTTACAATAGAATCCACGTATCGGTGCATCTCATCTCTGCTTTTTATCGCGTGCGTTCCTGCGATGATCTGTTGCTTTTGTTCGTCGCTGAGCGCCCCCGAATTTCTGCATTGCGTCGGGATTCATCGCCAGCGCCATAACAAAGCCTACCGGCATTTCGTTTCGTTCCATCTTTTTACCTCCGAGTTGTAATATCCATATGATCTGCATTTTCGGGGTCCTGCATACCTGCCAATTTTTCGTATGCCCTGTACAACTACCCTTGCTCACCGATGAAGGAAAATACAAAGCCGCTTGGTCTGCAACTTGCTGTACAATGCGATCGTAATTTTTATGTATAATTCAACCACAACTTGCTATTGCAATATGCAATAAAATAACGCTTGATTTAATGATGTTTGAATGCCGGTTGCGCTTGTGCGATAGCAGCATCTGTTACTATCACGTATTCGCAACGTTTTTGGAGATTCAAAAACCACGAAAAACCCTTATATTTCAAGGTTTTTTGGCACTTTCAGGGTTGCCGATTTTTTAGAAATTCCAGTGAATTTCAATGGGTACATTCCGCGTTCCAGGAATGCGCTTTCCGACCATGATTTTGTCGATCAAAATCTCCACCATTTCGCGTGTCAGATGCTCTACCTTTACGTACTGTTCGATCAGTTCACGGCGGTTATCACCCACGGCAATTTTGACATCAATCTCTGCAATTTGCCTTTTGCATTCCAACATCTGCGCCTCAAGGCGTTCCTTTTGTGAGGTGAAGTCTTTCGACAGTTCGATGAAGTCCGCTTCACAAATCAGCCCCTTGACCTTGTCAAGATAGAGGTCGCGCACACCTTTGGCAAATTGATTGATCTTTCCTTGATAGGTCGCAATTTCGGCTTCAATTTCTTGCTTTTGCTCTAAGAGATCAGCGTTAAATTGCACTTTGCGCTCTAACTCGTCCATGTCAAGATACTCGGCATTGAGTCGCCTCAGCTCGTCGATGACCATTTGTTCAAGACGGTTGACCGAGATAAACGCGCCCTCGCAGGCACCTTTTGCGTAGTGTCGGCTGGGGCATTGCAGAAAGTGCCTGCCGCCCGACTTTGACGCGCGCATCACATATCCGCAGGACGCGCACCGCACCTTCTTTGCGAAAAGACCTATCGTGCCAACCTTGAAGGGCTTTGCGCGCTCGGCGATCATTTTTTGCACTCTGTCCCACAAGGCGCGATCAATGATCGGCTCGTGTGTGCCTTCCACCCGAAACCATTGCTCCTTGGGGCGCGGGCGGTTGATCGAGGTCTTGTATGAAATGCTCTCATACTTGCCTTGCACCAGATTGCCGATGTAGGTTTCGTTGGTCAGCATATCGGAAATGGCGAAATACTTCCACAGCGTGCTGTTCTTGCTTGGCGGCAGACTGAATCTGAGCCCTTGCATTCGCTTGTACTCGGTGGGGTTGGGGATCCCTCGGTCGTTGAGCATTCGTGCGATTGCCGTTTTGCCGTAGCCTTGCGAGAAAAGCATGAATACCTCTCGCACCACAGCGGCGGTTTCTTCGTCGATGATCAGATGACCTTTCAGGTCTGGATCCTTCTTGTAGCCGTAGAGCGCAAACGAGCCGATGTGAAAGCCGTTCTTGCGGCGGCTGTCTAGCGCGGATTTGATACTGTCCGACATATCCTCCAGATACCACTCGTTGACAAGTCCGTTGATCTGACGGCTTTTTTTGTTACCTTTGTTGGCAGTGTCGGCGTTGTCTACGATGCTGACGAAACGAATGCCCCAAATCGGAAACAGACCGTGTATGTATCGCTCCACCAATTCAAGCTCACGGGTAAATCTTGATTGCGTTTTGCAAAGGATAATATCAAATTTTCTCGCCTGCGCGTCGGAAAGAAGTCGCTTAAACTCAGGACGATTTCTGTCCGAGCCTGCATAATCGTCGTCGCTGTAAATGCCGTAAAGCTCCCAGCCCATCCGTTCTGCGTAATCGCGGAGCATCGCCTTTTGGTTTTGAATACTGCCCGAATCGTCGGTGGCGTTCTGCTTGTTTTTGTCCTCCTCGGACAGTCTGCAATAGATTGCTACTTTTTCTCTCATGTTCTTATCTCCTCCAGAATAAGAACAAGCTGTTTTCTGCTCTTATTATACCATATAATATCCTTGTTTGTCATTGACTCGGAGAAAAATTTACACATTTTTTGCGTTCTAACACGGTGATCAATTCTATCCATATATTCGTGTAATCCTCCTTCGTCAAAATTTCGTTTTTAAAAACACTTGTACATATTTCTTTTTCCATATCATTTCTTTCGGCTTTTTCTTTTGCCATAGCATTCCTCCCTTCGTTTTTGAAATAAATATATGAAAAATAGCAAGTCCGCTATACCGTTTTCTTGTCCCTT
>JAFTJZ010000017.1 GCA_017456145.1 Clostridia bacterium | reverse complement strand
CTTTGCCTCGGCAAAGAACGAACCAAGAAACCGACTTAGGGACTCCGCCCCTAAGGACCCCGCCCTTCTCGCGTGCTAACGCGGTCTTGCGACCGCTGATACGCACGCGGTTATCGCGGTTCGGAAATTTTGCTTTTCGTCGTGGGAAAGCCACGACGAAAAACAAGGGGGTGCTGACGGGATGAAAGGCAAAATGTCGAAATTGAAATCTGCGAAAACAGCCTTTTAACGATATTTCGCCATGTTTATGTCCTTTGTTCTGTTTCGATTTTCTACAACCTTGTAGGGACCGGCCGCGTTCGCTTGCGAACGATTCGGGCCGTCCGCGGGTTGTGGAAAATCTAAACTGAATGAAAGATTTGCGAAAGAACCAACGGCAAGCCTTCCGGCGGGAGGGCTTGGATAACTGATTATGGGGAGGATTCCTCCCATCTTATGCAGAAGGCGGGGACGGCGGGAAATTTTATGTTGGTTTAGAAGCAGGCTTATTCGTCCTCATCGGTATTGCGGCCGCGTCTTGCGCCATGCAACGCAAGGGAAAGTGCAGCAAGGAGCAAGAGCACACCACCGCAGACCAGCAAAACGATCACCACGGAGGGCGGTTCATTCGGCTCCAACGGCTGCTCCGGCGGCTCGGGGTCATCGGGGTCCGGCGTCTGATCAAGCCGCTGCTCATACAAGGGGTGATAATCCATATCGGCGGCTGCGGGCACGATCTCGGCATCCCAGCCAAGGAACACCGAGCCGTCATCGAGCAGCAGCTCGCGATCGGGGGGCGGCACGGGCATCTCCCCTGCAAGCAGCGTTTGCTCGGAGAGCACGGAGCCGTCATCACCCAAAAAGCGGATGGTAAAGGTAAGGGGGGCGGAGTAGACGGCATGATAATCCATATCCTCCGTGACCGCGATGATCACGCTATCCCAGCCATCAAACTCTCTGCCGTCCTCGGGGGCATACAGGCTCATATCGGGTGGGGTGGGCAACGAGTTGTAGGCACATTGTTGCTCCTTGATCAGCACGTCATCCGCGCCGTAAAAGCGAACGGTATACAGGGTGGCGGTACGGGTATAAACGGCGCTCAAGGTGATATCGCCGTCGGGCGTATAGCTCTCCCCCGCCATAAGATCGGCAAGGTTATCGCCGTTGCTATCCCAGCCTTGGGGTGCCCAGACATAGCCGGTGGGGTCGGCAGACGCTCGCTCCGGCAAAGAGGGCAAGGTAAGGGCCGCACCGTCATCGATGGTGACGCGATCCAGAATGGCCGAGCCTACCTCAAAGGTCACGGTACAGGAGGGGGGCGCATCGGTGACGGGGGTGGGGACGTATTGAATATATCCCAGCGAGATCCAGCCGTATCCGTCCTCATAACGGATACGCCCCCAGTTTCCCTGCACCTCCAGCAGCACGACCAGATCGCCAAAGGAGAGCTGACCGAGGCTGTCATACTGGACGCCGTTACCTTCCCGAACGTGCAGAGCCGTGGCAGTTACAAAATAGTTGGCAGTACGAAGGGCATAACCACCCGTGCGGGGATTAAAATCCATAGCGACGCTCTCATCCGTCTCATAAGCGGGAGAGGCATATCCGACGATATAGCTGTCGGAAAGAGAATAAGAGCGGACAGCGACACTTTGATAGATGGAATTTCCTTCAATCGTATGAACGGTTTTTCCATCGACATACAACACGATGCCGATATGATCGGAGGGAGCACCCGGCAGCGCATCGTCGCCGCGGAAGAATATGTAATCGCCCGCGATCGGCGTATAGCCCTCGGAGACGGGGTGGTAGATACCCATGGGTTTGAAGTGGTTATCGATCAGCCGCCAGCAGCTGATCTCATTGGGCACGACATCCAAAGAGATGCCCGCGTTTCTTGCGCACCAAGTAGCAAAGGAGCAACACCAATAATATCCGTAGCTGACACCGTTGCCCTCGCCATTATCGACTTGTCCGTGCAGGCGATTATATTCGACAAAGTTTCGCGAGCCCTCGGCATTGAGTCCATGCATTTCGGTATCGCTGTTTCCTTCGTGGTAGCCCAGCTGGGAGAGTGCGACCAGGATCAGGTCGGTACGCTGATCGCCCGTCAGCTCCAGTGAGGTCAGGTTAGAATAATAAGGACTGACACGGTAAGCGGCAGAAGGCGTTTTATAAGGGGTAATGGCGCCCGCGGGCAGGATGAGCAGCAATGCAAGCAGCAGTGCCATCAAGGGCAGCAGTACGCGTGGTGAGGGGAATTTTTTCATTTGGCATCCTTTCTGGGTATCGTATCGCTTGGTTTTTATATGGGATATATAATGATCATGCAAAAATGCTGCGTTATGTCGCCCTTACGCGGCGCGGCGCGCATGATACGGTCATGCAATGTAAAATCACAGCCAGGAATGGAGTGTTTTGGCGGTTGGATCGAGAGTTTCAAGTCGATCGTCGTGCATAAATTCAAGGAGCAGACCGATATCTCTATTCTCTGCGCGGAAGATATCAAGATACTTTGCCCAGATATCGGTACCGTCTGCCAGCGGGTAACGGCGGGAGGTGTCCCAATGGAAGACGTGGAGGCACTCGGTATATCGGGCATACGCCTGCGCGGTCGCAAGGTTATAATCCGCGGTATGGAACTGGCTGGGCTGCCAATACATCCGCATCGCAGGGTGATCGACCTCGGCAAGGTACTGCATGGCACTGCCGCAATCGTCGGTGAGGGTACCGCTATGGCACTCCAGCGTGATATTGAGCCCAAGGGCGGCGGCGCGCTCGGCAGCCGCTCTTCCCTCCTGCACGATCTTTGCGCGAAGCTCGGGGGGTGCCGCGGCACTTGGGGAGGTGCCGCACCACATACGGATATTTTTCGCACCGAGGCGCAATGCGGAGTCAAGGTACGCATCAAGCTCAGACAGGGGGGTATGACCGATACGGAAGTATGAGCCGTAGGTGATACATTTCAAGCCTGCGTCGGCGGTTTTTTTCGCGACCTCATCGGCGATCTTCGCGTTGCCCGCGGGGACGTGGACATCGCTGCCCCATTCGATCAGCGAAAGCTTTGCCGCGCTGCAGGCTGCAAGAATCTGATTGACGGAATAGGGGCGAAAGGAAATAGAAACAAGTCCGGTTTGAAAGCTCATGGTATACTCCTTTTTTATATTGCCTTTTTCATATTGCCTTCGGCGACCGGAAACCTTTTTGGAAAAAAGGTTTCCGGTCTTCCAAAAACTTTACACAAATGGTAATCAAACAACCCTACCCAAAAAAGATTGAAAGTTTTCGGAGATTCTTAAGAACCCTTTTTCCAAAAGGGTTCTTAAGCGGGGCTTGGGGCAGCGCCCCATCACCTCCTTCAATCTTGTGGGGCAGGGGCCCCACATGGCACACCGTTTTGCTCATACAGAACAGAACCGCACCACTGATACACAAAAATTTTCCAAAAGTTTTCGGAGATTCTTAAGAACCCTTTTCCAAAAGGGTTCTTAAGCGGGGCTTGGGGCAGCGCCCCATCGCCTCCCACCTCTCTTCCCACCTCTGCGCGTCACGTACGATATTCACGCAAGGCGGTCACCTCGGAAGGATCGTCCAGGCGGATATCGATGACGCGGAGGCCGTCGCTGCAGCCTTGGAGCTCGACGCTATATTCCAGATGGAGGGAGCCCTCGGACAAAAGGGCATTATGCAAGCGGCGCGTGACGACAGAGAGCTCGATATTCATCTCGGGGAGCAGGTATTCACTGGCGTGCCGCCGCCCCTCGCAGAACACCAGCACGTAATTCTGCGCCCCGCTGCGTGTCAGGGTAATGGTATTGGGATCGGATTTGGTAAAATACAGCTGTACGCGAGCACTCGGTCGGGAATTTTCGTCGGGCTCGTCGTAAGACAGCGAGACCTCCTGTGCGGTTTCGCGAAAACGTGCCGACAGATGCTGCACAATAGAGACGGGTTCACTCGCCTCATCCTTCTCGGACACACCGACGGATGGCTCGTATTGCAGGGCGGTGAACGTCATATAAACCTTTTTGAGCACGGAAAATCTCCTTTAACAAGAGTTACGCCATGGTTTCCAGCATTTTCAGCGTCACACTGTAGCGGGTGGGTCTGCCCTCTTCCAGGGCATATGCCTCATCACGCATATACTCGGACATACGGTGGAATTCATCCTGCTGGCTGCCTGCGATATGGGAGGTAAGGATGACATTTTCCATCTGATAGAAGGGGGAGTCGGGACGGGGCGGCTCGGGGTCGGTAACGTCCAGCACGGCGACGCGGGTGGGAACTTCGATCAGGGCGCGGATAAGATCCTCCTCAACGACCTGCGCGCC
Source organism: Clostridia bacterium (assembly GCA_017456145.1). GTDB lineage: Bacteria > Bacillota > Clostridia > Oscillospirales > CAG-272 > SIG644. The sequence continues at coordinate 3,495 of JAFTJZ010000017.1, read as the reverse complement.
GCGGCCGGTATTGATAAAGGTCGCGTAAGGCTCCATTTTGGAGAACAGATCGTAATTGAGCATGCCGCGGGTCCGGGCATTATTGGCGAGGTGGTTGGAGATGACGGCGCAACGGGTGAACATTTCTTCAAGTGACACCATCTCAACCCCCAGAGCGGCCGCTTTTTCTGCGGAAAGGAAGGGGTCAAACGCAAGAACCTTGAGGTTATATACTTTGAGCATTTCGGCAACCATAGAGCCGATCATACCGCAGCCGATGAGTCCTACGCAGCAGCCGTAGTTCCCGTGGTGGCCGCCGGTGATAGCGCCGCACTTACTACGGTCGCGCTTACACCAGATTTGGTTGGTAAAGAAACCTTTATTGGCAAGGATGATCTGAGCAACGGTATACTCTGCGACGGGAACGCCGTTCGCGGCCCAAGCGGAGAAGACCTGCACGCCGCAATTGAGGAAGGGACGAGCAAACCCCTGGACGCTTCCTGCGCCGTACATGACGGCTTTGAGCGAGGGGAAATAGGCTTTGATCTCGTCCTCGGTCAGGGAGGGCATGGACCAGGTGGAGAAGATGAGCTCGGTATCTCGCAGCGATTCGGCGTTAGCGTCGAGCTCGTCCTTGGAAAGGATGGGCATCTCGCCGTAGTGTGCGGCAAGCTCCTCGCGGAGCGCGGGAGAATAGACGTTGGTCAGGGTAGGTTTGCTTTGAACAAGGTAGATGGCTTTCATGACAGTGTTCCTTTCGTGTGGGATGATATTGATAAATGGATTATTGGAAACAAATCAAGGGCAAGCCTTCCCCGGGGGGAAGGGTAGGATTTTCGGACTCGGGGCAATGAAAAATTCAATTATTCACGCGCCGCGGATTCTCGTCGGGTATTGCGATACTGTGTCGGTGTCACGCCGACCTCGCGGCGGAAGTAGCGAGAAAAGCTACTGACGTCGGAAAAGCCGACGCGCTCGCAGATCTCGGTCATCCGCAGCTCGGTGCTCTCCAGCAGCATTCGCGCCGCAGCGACGCGACAGCGCAGCTGATAATTTTTTACGCTATAGCCCGTGACCGCCTTGAAACGATGGGCCAGATAATAGGGATTGAGGTGAAACTGCTGCCCCAGCTCGGCAAGCGACAGCTCGTCACGCAGCCGATGCTCAATGGTGCGCCGCACCGCAACGATCACCGCGGCATTGCTCTCGCTGTCATCGGGGAAAAAGGCGGGATAGCTACGCAACAGATACAGCAGTGCCGCACGGACCAGATCGTCCACCGCCCGCGGGAAGGCATCCTCCCGCCGCGCGCACTCCTCCTCGGCAAACGAAAGCAGCTGCGACAGCCGCTGTGCCACCGTCTCATCCAAGGGCAAGATATGACAAAACCGCTCCGGGCGGTTGGTAAAGACGGAAAGCAGCCGCAGCTCCTCCCCCGAGGCCAGTGTATCGGGGTCGAAATTGACGGTATAGCGCTCATACTGTCCGCTGCCAAGATGCAAAGAATGTTGCTCCAGGCGGCTGATAAAGACGACGCAGGGGGCATTTGCGGTATAGCGCACCCCATCGATGTATAAAATGGGATCACCGAGGCGGACAAAGATCATCTGGTGTGCCCCCGTGTGGCTGTGGGCGCTCGGCAATGCCGAGCCGATCATATGCTGCACAAGACTGACACCCAGCATCCTCTCACTCCTCTCCGCAAAAGCGCAAGATTTAACAAACATTGAGCAACTTTTTTATAGAAAATACGCAGATTTTTCGTTAAAATAATGACAAGAACATTATAAACCTAATCTACGCGTTTGTCAATCCGTTTTCGTTGCTTTTTTGTAAATTTTATAAATATTCTCCTTTTTTATATTTATTTCCGCTTTTTGCCTCGCGGCGGGAGCGAGCAACGTCAGTGCGGTGCGAGGAACAGATATCATACGAAGAAAGGATACAGGATCATGACGGAAACACGAAAATATTGGCTTGACACCATGCTGCGCATCGCCACCCCCGTTCTCGGTGCGCTGTCTGAGGATCGACTGAAGGAGACCATGCCGATCGAGGGGGCGCAGCCTGCGGACGCTTATCGCCACTGCACCTATCTTGAGGCATTTGGCAGGACACTGTGCGGCATTGCGCCGTGGCTCGGTTGCCGCGAGCTGCAAGGGAGAGAAGAGACACTGCGCTTGGAATGTGTCGCCATGGCACAGGCCTGTCTGGACCATGCGACCGATCCGGGGAGTCGCGACTGCATGAATTTTGCCAACGGGATGCAGCCCATTGTTGACGCGGCATTTTTGGCGCAGGGGATTCTGCGCGCGCCGCACGTTCTCTGGGATCCACTCCCCGAGCGCGTCAAGGACAACATTCTGAACGCCATGCGGCAGACGCGCACGCGCAAGCCGGGGGCAAACAACTGGCTGTTATTCTCAGCGATGATCGAGTGTCTGATTCGCTACGCGGGTGCGCCCGACTGGGACCCGATGCGGATCGACTACGCGGTCAAGCAGCATTTACAGTGGTACAAGGGGGACGGCGTTTACGGTGACGGCGCGCCCTTCCACTGGGATTATTACAACAGCTATGTCATTCAACCGATGCTCTACGAGATCGTCAAGTACACGGTATCGGAGTACAAGGATTGGGAAAGTGCGCTCCCTGCAATTCGGCAGCGGTTATCTCACTACGGGGCGATTCAGGAGCATCTGATCTCACCCGAGGGGACGTATCCGCTTCTGGGGCGGTCGCTTTGTTACCGATTCGGTGCGTTTCAGTCGTTATCCTTGGCGGCATACGAGCACATTCTGGAGGACACGGTCACGCCTGCGGGTGTCCGCTGCGGTTTGAGTGCGGTCATGCGGCGCTTGATGTCCTTCCCCGATATGTTTGGCGAGCGCGATTTTCTGCGTGTCGGCGTATGCGGATATCAGCCCGGGATGGGTGAGCCGTACATTTCGACGGGGTCCTTATATCTTTGCTGTGCGGTTTTTCTGCCGCTGGGGTTGCCCGAGAGTGATCCCTTCTGGAGCGATCCCGACGCAGACTGGACGGGGAAATCGCTTTGGGCCGGCAAGCCCGGGAATTGCGAGCACGCGATTTCATGACGGGGAGCAGGGGGTAAGAGAGCGAACGAATCAACGGCAAACCTATGTGGACGTTAGCAGCGGTGGATGAGGAGAGGGTGTTTGGGTGAAGTAAGATGGTGCGAACAAAGCGTTCTAAGGTTGTTTTACTTATTGTTCATTCTTTGCCTCGGCAAAGAACGAACCAAGAAACCGACTTAGGGACTCCGCCCTTCTCGCGTGCTAACGCGGTCTTGCGACCGCTGATACGCACGCGGCTATCGCGGCTCGGAAACTCCGCTTTTCGTCGCGGGAAAGCCACGACGAAAAACATGGTGTTGCTGACGGGAAGAAAGAAGAAATGTCGAAATTGAATTCTGCGAAAACAGCCTTCTAACGATATTTCGCCATGTTTATGTCCTTTGTTCTGTTTCGATTTTCTGCAACCTTGTAGGGACCG
>JAFTJZ010000016.1 GCA_017456145.1 Clostridia bacterium | reverse complement strand
TGTTTGTGGTATAATGTTTCATGAAGTGATTGAGTCCTTTCTGTTGGGATGAGTTAGGGGTAATTCTATTTTAACAGAACTCAATCACTTTTTCTATTCTTTTTTTTGAATTTCAGTCTCACATCTATTGTAACACTACAGCTCCCACACCGAAAAAACACAAAAAGATATTGACAAAATTGCGATTATGGTATATAATAATATCGCTGAATTGTCCGTTTTAGATGTGTTGCTGCGATTTTTGCCGCCATCCACTCACGGCATCCCCTCGCACGTTGTGATCGTTTGACGACGCGAGGTGCGCCGCGCACATCTGCAATATTCCAAGCAACGGTTCCCGACAGCTGCACAGGGTGCGGCGGGCGGGTGCCTTTGCGTGTCTTTTTTGCGCGCAAGAAAAAAGCGCATGAGCGCCTTGCGCATCGGAATACAGAGAAACAGCAACATTCAATAAAACAGAAAAGGAGTAACCTCTGCGCTTGCAGGGGCAGTATGTATGACAAAAAACGATAATAACAAAGAAACGGAAAAGAGAGAGCGCACCCCCGCCCCCAAGCCGCACGCGCCAAAGCATCGTCGCGGCAGCAGCAACAAGCGCCCCACCAAGGCGGCCATTGTGGAAAGCGTCACCAAGGACGAGCTGCTCTCCGAGCTTGAAACCACCGCGCTGCGTAAAAATGCACCGCGCCATACCAAAACCAGCACACAAAAGAACAGCACAAAGGCTCCCGTGCTACCCTCTGAGCATACGGGCACTCTGGTCGCGATGCTGGAGCCGGAAAAGGCGACCAAGCACACGCGAGTCGCCGCGCCCAAGACAGCCAAAGAGCCTGCTGCCAAGGAGCCTGCTGCCAAGGAGCCTGCTGCCAAGGAGCCTGCTGCCAAAAAGTACACCTCCACCTCGAAAAATCCCCCACGGGTCGATCCCGTCCCGTCGGATAAGCCCTCGCCCTTTGAGCACGCACAAACCCTGCAGGCAAGTGCTGCGCGCAAGGGAAAGAAGAGTCGGGCCGGCGGCAAGATCCGCGTCATTCCGCTCGGCGGATTGAGTGAGATCGGCAAGAATATGACGGTTATCGAGTACAACGACGATCTGATCGTCGTCGACTGCGGCATGGGCTTTCCCGAGGAGGATATGCCGGGCATCGACCTGGTCATTCCCGACATTTCTTATCTGGAGTCCAACAAGGATCGTATTCGCGGCATCTTTCTGACCCACGGGCATGAGGACCACATCGGTGCCATTCCCTACGTTCTGCGCTCGATCAATCCCCCCATCTACGGCACTCGTCTGACGCTGGGTATCATCCGCAACAAGCTGGAGGAGCACACCTTAGCTTGGACCCCCAAGCTCTACGAGGTCAACGCGGGTGACGTCATCCCCGCGGGCGAGATGAGCGTGGAGTTCATTCACGTCAACCACTCCATCGCCGATGCCTGCGCGCTGGCGATCCGTACGCCCCTTGGGATTCTGCTCCATTCGGGCGACTTCAAGCTGGACATCTCCCCCATTGAGGGCGAGATGATGGATCTGGGTCGTTTCGGCGAGCTGGGTCGTGAGGGTGTGCTGCTGCTGATGTGCGAATCCACCAACGCGGAACGCCCCGGCTCCACCCCCTCCGAGCGCAAGGTCGGTGAATCGCTGGAGGTGATCTTCTCCCGCTACACCGACAAAAGGCTGGTCATCGCGACCTTCTCCTCCAACGTACACCGCGTACAGCAGATCATTGACGTCAGCGCCCGTCACGGCAGAAAGGTCGCCATCACGGGACGCAGCATGATCAACATTGTCGGTGCTGCCACCGAGCTCGGCTATATGAACGTCCCTGCGGGCGTGCTGATCGATCTTGCCGACATCAAGCGTTACCGTCCCGAGGAGCTGACCATCGTCACCACGGGCAGCCAGGGCGAGCCGATGTCCGCTCTCTATCGCATGGCCTACTCCGATCACGCACAGATCACGCTGGGACAGAGCGATCTGGTCATTTTGTCCGCGCACCCCATCCCCGGCAACGAAAAAACGGTCGGTCGCGTTATCAACGAGCTGACCCGCAACAATATTCAGTGTCTGCATGATGCGTCGTTGTCGGTCCATGTCTCCGGTCACGCCTGCCAGGAGGAGCTTAAGCTGCTGCAAGCATTGACCAAGCCCAAATACTTCATGCCCGTCCACGGTGAATACAAGCATTTGGCGGCCAATCGCGAGCTGGCGCTGTATATGGGCATGGAGAGCAAGAACATCTTCCTGTCCGACATCGGCAAGGTGCTGGAGATCGACGCCAAGGGCGCCCGTTTCACGCAGGAGGTCATTCCTGCGGGTCGTGTGCTGGTCGACGGCTACGGTGTGGGAGACGTCGGCAACATCGTGCTGCGTGACCGCATCCATCTGGCACAGGACGGACTGATCGTCGTGGTGGCCACGCTGGACGAGCAAAGCCGCGATCTGCTCTCCGGTCCCGACATCGTCTCTCGCGGATTCGTCTACGTTCGCGAATCCGAGACGCTGATGGAGGAGGCGCGTCGCATCGCTGCCGACGCCATTGCCACCCATCTGCGGGGCGGCCGCGATTTTGATCGCACCGCGCTCAAAAAGCAGATCAAGGACGACCTGACCAAATTTCTCTACGCCAAGACCAAGCGCAAGCCCATGATCCTCCCCGTCATTATGAACGTGTGACGGTCATGGTCGGTTGAAAAATGAAAAATCACTAATTTTTTCAAGATTTTTTCAAAGTTTTTTCAAAAAAAGCAAAGAGTTTATAATTTATTCATAATTTGTTCATAGAACAATCACGCAAATGCGGTATAATAGTATTTGTGTTTCGACAACCTCCGCGCATTGCGCGGAGGAATGTCATGTCAAAAATTTATATACAAAGGTGGGCCCCGAAATGGGAAAAGGTTCAAGAAACAGACAAGTGCGGACCGAAGATAAAATCACAAATCCGCAAAAATACGTGCAGAAAAAATCCGCACCCAAGCATCTCACATCCTTCATTACCCTCGCCGTAGTCATTATTGTAGCGGCTGCTATCATCTTCAGCAGTCTGACCACGGGCGGTACGCTGCTCCGCATGAGGGATATCATTAAATCCGAGCATTTTGAAGTCACGGGCACGATGATGTCCTACTACGCACATACCGTATATTCCAACTACGTCAGCCAATATGAGCAGACCTACAGCTCCTTCCTCTCCTCTTACACAGACTATACCGTATATGATTTCATCGGTATTGACCCCAACGAATCACTGGACAAGCAGGTCATGGACGAGACCACGGGTCAGACGTGGCACGATTACTTCATGAACATGGCGCGCGAGCAGGTCGAGCAGATCCTGATGTACTGCGAGGGCGCGTACGCCGCAGGCGTTGAGCTGGGTGAGGAAGAGCTCGCCGAGATCGACACCTCCGTGCAGATGATCGCCACCTACGGTACTCTGTACGGCTATTCCACCAACTCTTATCTTGCCAGCCTGTACGGCACCGGTGTCCGCGAGAAGGACGTCCGCGCCGCTATGGAGCTTTCTTCTCTGGCAAGCAAGTATATCACCATGCTCAGCGACGAATACTACGCTGCTGCCGATGAGGATGACGTCAACGCCTTCTACACTGAAAACGAGACCGATTATCTGAGCGCAGATTATATGGTATTCTCCATCGATGCCGCTCTTGACGAGCTTGCCGATGATGCGACCGACGCTGACATCGCAGCGGCAAAGGCTGCCGCCGATGAGGCCGCTCAAAAGCTGATGGCTGCTACCACCGCGGAGGAATTCCGCGAGGCGGTCAAGGCATATCTGACCGAGACACTCACCGTAGCGGAGGAATCCGACGAGACGGAAGAGACCGAGGAAACCGATGAGACCGACGAGATCGCAGCAGAAATCGAGGAAACGCTGGACGCTATGCTGGTTGAGGATTACGCTTACACCATTGACACCGATCTTGGCAAGTGGGTATTCGGCGAAGAGGGTGGCAAGGCTGCTGCCGTCAACACCACGCACATGATCGTCAACGATTCCGCTGCCGATGCCGAGGACGAGGAGGACACGACCTCCACGACCACGGATGCATCCTACTCCGTCGACGTTTACTTCCTCTCCCGCGCCGCATCCCGCGACGAGGCTCTGACCTACAACGCTGCTTATCTGGCTCTCTCCAGCACCTCCTACACCGAGGAGGATGCCAACGCTGCACTGGCTGCCTTCGAGGCTGCAGGTGCCGACAAGGACGCTCTGCTTGGGCTGGCCGATGATTATGCATCCAACAACGGTTGCACCGAGATCGAAAATATGAGACCCGGATTCTTCGCCATGGACGATGTCGACGGTTGGGTCTTCAACACCGAGCGCAAGGCAGGCGACTACGCACTGCTGACGGGCACCTCCGATTCTACCACCTATTACTTCATCGTTTATATTGAGAGCGAGGGTCAAAAGGTCTGGTACGCAGATTGCCTTGACGATCTGGTCGTTTCCCTGACCGACGAGTGGCTGGAGGAGGCGCAGAAGACGCATCCCGTCACGGTCAACGAAAAGGCTATGGCCAACATCGATATGTAATTCATTCATAAGCGGCTCTGCCGCAACGGAGCTGTCGCTTATTTCATATAAACGACAGCTCCTTTTTATTCCCTAAAAACTGCGGAGCGCAAAAGATGCGCTTGCCGCATATCCTATAAAGAACACCAGACTATCCGTGAAAGGAAACAGCACCATTATGGTTTTAGAGCCCCAAAACACCACGGTCGCCTACCGCTGTCCACACTGCGGCGGGGCGGTCTACAGCGGCGTCAATATGTTCATGCTCACCGCCGATATGCTTAAGCTCAAATGCACCTGCGGGCAGAGCGAGATGACGCTGATCCAAAGTCGGAGCGATGAACAAAAGGTCCGCCTGAGCATCCCTTGTATGTTCTGCCCCAAGCCGCACCAATTCACCATGAGCCGCACGCTGCTCTTTGACAAGGAGCTGTTCAGCCTGCAGTGCCCCTATTCGGACATCACGATCTGTTGCGTGGGTGAGGATAACCACGTCAGAGCCGAGATGGCTCGCTCCGAGCTGGAGCTGCTTGATCTTCTGGAGGAAAACGGCATCACCGACCCCTCGGTTTTACGCGGCTCTGAGGGGGACTCCATTCCCGAGAACTTCCCTACCGATCCACAGGTACGGGACATCGTCATGTTCGTCATCGGCGAGCTGGACGCAGAGGGCAAGATCCGCTGTCACTGCAAGGGGAGCGACACCCACACCTATGACGTTTCCATTGAGGACGACGGCATCCGTGTCAGCTGTGGAGGCTGCGGTGCTTCCCGCTGGATCCCGACCGACTCCTCCTTGGCCGCACACGCCTTCTTGCACACCGATGCGCTGGATCTGACCGTGGATACGCCCGAAGAGGGCGAGTAATAAAAGAAAGGAATACTGCCATGACCAACAAAGAGCGCTTTATTGACATTTTCAAAAGCAAGATTCACCGCGAGGGAGCCGACGCGCTCCTGAATTACTTATGCTCCGAGCAAAGCGATTTCTTCACCGCACCGGCCTCCACCCGCTATCACGGCGCCTATGAAGGCGGTCTGCTGGAGCACAGCCTCAACGTCTACGACTGCCTGTGTGACCAACTTTCCCGCAAGCGCGTCAAGGAGCTCTACGGCATCAACTATACCGACGAGAGCATCGCCATCGTTTCACTGCTCCATGATCTTTGCAAGGTCAACTTTTATAAGGTCTCCATGCGCAACGTCAAGGATGAAACGGGTCACTGGATCAGTGCGCCTTATTATACCATTGAGGACACTCTCCCTTATGGGCATGGTGAAAAATCGGTCTACATCATCTCGGGCTATATGCGCCTGACACGTGACGAGGCGTTCGCCATCCGCTACCATATGGGCTTTTCCGGCCCCGAGGACGCAAATCAGGTCGGCAAGGCACTGGAAATGTTTCCCTTGGGCTCCTTCCTCTTTATGGCGGATATGGAAGCCTCCTACTTCCTTGAGGGGATGAAAAAAAATTGATATACAAGCGACGGGGTGAATCAAATGCAAAAAAGCATTTGAAACTCACCCCGTCGTTTTTGCGCAGGAGCTGCGCCAATGACGCAGCCCCCGGCTTGGGGCGACGCCCCAAGTATTTCTTTCATTTTATTCGTTATATTCGTTCTTCAACAGCGCCGTGCTACGCAGATGCGTCTGATATCTGTATCCGCCGGTGTAGTGCATCTCCTGCGCGATCAACAGCAATGCAATAAACAGATGCGAGGGCATTGAGGCGTACAGAGTACAGGGGGTACCGTTGACGACAACCTCACGGCGGCGAACCAGATGCAGCACCTGCAAGCCCTCCATGACGCGCTCCATCTGCTGTGCGGGGATCTCACACGCACGTGCCAGAAAGCCCACATCAAAGCTGTAGCCCGCGGCCTTACGATGCAGATACAGTGCCGCACGAAGGATGTCCCGATCTCCCAGCACAGCAAACGCCCGGTGCAGCAGCTCTCCGTCGCCGATGACCTCAGACGCCCCCGTCCCATCGTCGGGAACCAGCAGGAAAAAGGGCGCAGCCGCGTTGGATACGTGGGTAAACCCGTCGTCGGTCAAGCGATAGGAGGAATTTTTCTGCGTACGGAACTCTTCGGGGTGATAACCGTCCTGTCCCCATAATTCCGTCTCGCGGCGGCAGTTGAACAATCCTTTTTCGATCTGCCAGCAAAGATCACGCATCATGCTGTACTGTTCTCGATCGGTCTTCTCGGCAAGCAACGCGCGGATGCGCACGGAAACATCCCGCATGGAGTTGACGGAATTGTCAAACAACTCGTCCAGAGAAACATGGAGTGCCCGAGCCAGCGGAACGAGCAGCGCGCCGTCAGGATAGGTCTCACTGGTCTCCCATTTGGAAATGGCTTGCGCCGAGATGCCCAAAAGCTGTGCCAACTGCTCCTGCGTCAGCCCCCGCTGCGTACGCAGCCTTTTAATATTCTGTGATAAGCTCATGCCTGCTCACCTCCGATCATCCGACCGCTGCCGCCGTATTTGTAGTTGTAGCCGCGCTGACCGCACATTTTTTCATATGCCAGCGACAAAACACTCAAGAGCAGCCCGTCTCCAACGCTCTCATACAGCGTGACCTCGCCCTCGGACAGATGCGCCGTGCTCTTGATGCAATCGCTGACAGCACAAAATTCATCCAAAAGCTGCACCGCCTTGCCGACGGGAATTGCCGCATTTTCGGCAACGTACTCGGCAGTAAAGGAGACGGAGCATTTTTCCGAACAGATAAACGCCAGCATTGACATGGCATCGGGATCGGCAAGAAATGTAAGCAGACGTGCCATGCTCTGCTGTGCCTCTGTCTCCTTCAACCACGCAAAATTCGCGCGGTTTTTGAGCTGCAGCACGGCAAGATTGACATTATCCGAGCAGATACTGAACTGCCAGACGGAGCCGGTGGACACCTCACTGCGTGGCATGGATTCCGCTGCGGGTAAGATCGGCGTCATCCCCTCTGCCGCATTTTCGGACGTGCAGGCAGCATGGTAGAGCGCGGGGAAGGTCGCGCGGAGCGTTTCAAACACCTTGAGTCCCACCTCGCGCAGCTCCATTCCTCCGAGCTCTGCGAGCATTTGCTTTCGCCAATCGCGCTTTTCGTCGTTCAGCCCCAGCAGCGTATCGGTGCTGACCTGATAATATTGCGCCAAGGCAGCCAGCATGGCAAGATCGGGCGAGGAGGCGCCATTCTCCCATTTGGAAATCGTTTTGTTGGAAACAGCAAGCGCGGCGGCAAGTTCCTCCTGTGTCAGACCTCTCTCGGCGCGCAGCTTTGTCAGCATTGTAGCGATATTGATTTCGTTCATCATCGTATACCTCTTAAAAAAATTCAAGTTCCGGAGCTTGTGGTATCATTATACACGAAACCATCGGTAGAGTCAATAGTGCATCTTTTGGTACATTCTCCGTTTTTGAGATTTCATATTTGCAAATTCCCGCATCGGTTGATTTTACAGTCCCCCGACCACTGCACGAGAGCAAGTGGAGACGAAGGTCATTCATCACCTTTAGGATCAAAAAAACCTCCCACCCCGAGGGATGGGAGGCAGGGGAAGGTGCGGGCACAGGAGAGAGCTGCACCCGCAGAGGTTTGCTGCTTGGATTGATTGGTCTTTCTCGCTGTCGATCGGGCGGTACGCCTTGTTGCTTATTCGATCGTCAATCTTGCTTTGAGAATACTGTTGATGTATTCCGTCATCTGCTGACCACCGACATAATTATCGCTGAAGAAATTCATGACGTCATCCCACCAGATCAGTGACCACAGATCGGCATCCGCGCCCGGCTTGTACCAAAAGCATGCCTGCTCACTGCCGCCCTCAAGCAGCTTGTGAGGGAAACCGCTCAGGTAGACGGCAACACGGTAGTCACCTTCGCCGACCGCACCCAGATTTTCGCCGCCGCGTGTGCGAATGTCCTTCATGCCGTCCCACAGCGCGGCGATCTTTTGCACCTCGGCAGCATCATGCTCACTGTCCAGACGAAGACGGGCTATACAGTTCCCCGTCGCCTCCTCCCACAGCTCGATGATCACCGATTGTCCGTCGCCGTTTTCATACTTGCCGGTCACTGTTCCGCCGGGGAAAATACCGTCGGGGTAGAGAACGGTCAGGTTGGTGCCGTCAAAGGCCGACATATCGTCAATGTAGTAGATATTTTCGCCGTAGAAGGCCAGCATCGCACCGGGCGTGGAGCGAATGAGGTTGAGGCGATGGACGGGGATCTCGGGGTATCTGCCGTTGTCATCGCCGGTGTCGCCCTCCATATAATTCTTGGCGACGGCGAAACGAAGGTGATAGGAGTCGTGGCGGGTGATGCCCTCTGCCAGGGAGCGGGGATCCTCGCCCTCAATGCCATCCCACTCGGTGTAGGTGTACATACATTCCTGATCCTCAACGTAGCAGATATACTCGGAATAGCTGTGCAGCACCTTGATGCGATAGATCATAGCCTCGTAGGCATCGTTTTTGAGATCGTAGCTCAGGCCGGTGGCAAGCACGCCTACCTTGCTCGAGAAGGCGGAGAAAAATTCCTCGGAGGAATAAAAGCTGACGCCGGGATAAGAGTAGACAGTCCCGTCAAGATCGGTCACGCGGACAAGGTCATATTCCTCAAACAACCGCTTGGTGTTATCCAGAAGATACAGCATCTCCTGCCCGGTCAGCAGCATGGTCTCGCCAGCGCTGCGGCTGGCATTGATCTCGGCGATCTGCTCGGGGGTGAACAGCGTCGCGACGCGCTTGCCGTTCTCCTCGCTGATGTGGGTGTAGACATCAAACTTCTCTTTGAGCTGCTCCATGGTCATGGGCACGGTACCGTCATTGACCACGGTCTGCTCGGTGGACGGCGTCGGCTCGCCCTCTTGCCCCACGGTCGTCGGCTCAATATCGGGAGCCAGCGGATTGTCCTCAAGCTCCTGTGCGGGCGGGTCCGTGGCAAAGATATGCAGCATACCGACCGCCAAAAGACTGACAGACAGCAAAAGAACCGCCGCTGTCCTCCATATAAGGATTCGTTGTTTCATAAAAAAACTCCTTTCTTTGTTTTTGACGTACGGCGCGGTGCACACACGTCGCATCGTCACGCATATTATAACGCACAAATATCATGAAGTTGTCATGAAAATATCATGGAGTTGTAAAATTTTCAAAAAATCGCAAAAATTTCATGTCGCCTCCGGTAGTTCCCGCACGTCAAGATAAGCTCTCGCCTCACAGCCGCAGCCGGGCGCGGAGAGAAACTCCAATCTCCCGCCGTGCGCCTTGGCAATGCGTGCGCATAATGCCAGTCCCAAGCCCGTCCCGCCGCCGCTGCGGCTGCGGGCGCGGTCGGTGCGATAAAACGGCTCGGTAATATGCACCAGCTGCTCATTCGTCAATCCGATGCCGTTGTCCTTGACGTAGAGCATAACAGCGCCGTCCTCCTCCCGCGCACCGATCTCAATCCTCCCGCCCTCGCGGCAGGCCTTCAGTGCGTTCTCGGTCAAATTGGAGAGCAGCAGCTCCAAGAGCAGCTCATCTCCCCAAAGGATCGGGAGCTCCTCATGGCAGGTGAGCTCGATACCACACGCCTGCGCCCGCAGCTGAAAACGATCCCACGTATTTGAGAGCAGCACGCGGGTCGCCAGCGGTGCGGGATGGATCTTGTTCTCCCGCACAAACGCCATGTCAAGCAGCGTTTCACTGATGCTGCGCAGTCTGAGCGATTCCTGCATGATGCACTGCGCCGAGTCGATACGCTCCTCCTCGGGAATATTGGCATTGGAGATGTATTCCGCATAGCCGTGAATGCTCATCAGCGGCGTTCGCATCTCATGAGCAAGATCGTCCAGCATCCGTTGCTTTTGGTCGGCTGTGGTCTTCAGCTCGTTCATCTGAGCATTGATCTGATCAGCCATGCGGTTGAAATCCGCACCGAGCAGGGCAAACTCATCCCCGCCCCGTTCCTCAGCACGCACCGAAAAATTTCCGCGCGAGAGCTGCTCGGTGACCGAGCGCAGCTTGTCCAAGGGCGCGTACAGGCGCCGCAGCACCAGATGCAAAAACAGGGCCAGCAGCGTCGAGGAGGCAACCGAGACCCCAAGGAACATGATAAACAATTGATGAAATTCCTCGTCCATCTCGCTGATATCCTTGGCATACGTAAGCGTGAAGGCACCGTCGCATATCGTCTCGCTGATCAGAACATAGCGCACACCATCCTCGCTTTTACCCTGTATCAGCTTGCCCGCCTCGGGTATTTGCAGTCCCGCGGGCAGCGTAGAATAACGGATCTCTCCCATGGCATCGGTAAAACAGAGCCGAATGCCCTTTTTCTGATAAAAGCTGCCGTAGGTCGTCTGCAGGATCAGATCACTGCCGTTGCCCGTACCGTCATAATCATCCTCAAAGGCCTGGCGGATGGTATACTGCTCCGAAAGGCAGACCTGCTCGGTCGCATCGACCCTGCGCTCATAGCTGTACAGGGTCAGCATCAGAATACAGCCGTTGAGAAAAACCAAAAACAGCACCAGCGTCAGCAGGTAAGTTCTTTCAAAAAATTTCATTCTCATAATTCCAGTCGATATCCTACCTTATAAATGGTTTTGATGCGATCCTTCAGCCCCAGCTTTTGCCGCAGCTGCTGGATATGAACGTCCACCGTACGAGTATCCCCTTCATAATCGTACGTCCAGACCAGCGTGATCAGCTTTTCACGGGTCAGGGCAAGATTGCGGTTGACGATCAGCGCCTCCAGCAGCGCAAATTCCCGCGGGGTCAAGCCCACCCGCTGCCCATCGCGCAAAACGCAACGGCTGCCCATATCGACCGTCAGATCGTCGATGGTGATGACGGGCGTGTCCCGCTTGGTGCGGCGCAGCACGATGTTGACCCGCGCGAGCAGCTCCTGCATGGCAAACGGCTTGACGATATAGTCATCCGCACCGAGCGAGAGTCCCAGAAGTCGGTCGTCCAGCGCGTTCTTGGCGGTTACAAAGATCACAGGCAGATCTCCGACCAGCTTGATCAGATCAAAGCCCGAAAGCTCGGGCAGCATGACGTCCAGAATGGCAAGATCGGGCGGATCACTCCGAATGATCTCCAGCGCCGTATTGCCGTCGTAGGCACAGATCGGGGTGTGCCCCGTCAGGATCAGATTTTTCGCAATGAGATTGTTGATGGGATGCTCATCCTCCACAACCAGGATTCTTGCCAATGTCCTCACGCTCCTTGTTTGGTGTCGATATCTATATTATAAAGCATAATTGTTACGAAGTTGTAATGAAATACGACTTTTTTCAAAAAAAATCATAATATGTGCATCTGTACACCTCTGCTGCGCATTGTCATGCCGCGAGCATTTTCATCACGAGCGGCAAGCTGCAAAATTCACCATATGCGTGAAAAAAACTCTATGTTCGTGATGTTGACTTGCTCTCGGTTCTCTGTTATAATAAACGCAGAAAGATGCGCAGCTTTCCCAAAGTAAACCGAAAGGAATCAAGCATATGAAACTGTATATTGGTGAAACCATAAAAAAATTGCGAAAAGCACGGGATATCACGCAGGAGGAATTTTCCGAAATTTTGGGTGTCTCCTGCCAATCTGTCTCACGCTGGGAAACCGGCGCCTGCTACCCCGATATTGAGCTGATCCCCACCATCGCCGCATTCTTCGGCATCTCGACCGATAAGCTGATGGGGGTGGACGAGCTCGCCGAACAGAACGCCGTCCGGAATTATCTGCAGGACTTTCAGACAGCCATCAGCCACGGCGATATTGATGCCTGCATCCGCATTGCCCGCACGGGTGTCGCCGAATTTCCCAACAACTACGCGCTGCTCAACAAGCTGATGTATGCACTGTTCGTTGCCGGCAGCGATGACGCCGACATCCCCGAGTGGCAAGAAAACAGGGGCAAATACGATGCTGAGATCGTCGCGCTGGGAGAGCGTATTCAAAAATACTGTCCCGATATCGAACTGCGGCTGGAGGCGACGGCACGGCTGGCATTCCAGCACTGCGAGATGGGCAGAAGAGAAATCGGCCGTGCCATTTACGAGAGTATGCCCTCCATGATATGGTGTCGGGAGCGCGCCATCTGGTGGTCGCTCTCCGAGCAAGAAAAGCTCCCCCACCTCTATGACTATATCAAAAAAGCGTATGAGCTGCTCAACGATGCCATCACACCACTTGCCCATCGGCTGCCCGACGAGCAAGCCATCGCGGTGCTTGAAAAGCTCTACGCGCTGCAGGATCTGATGTATGACGACAAGCCCTTGCCCGACACATGGGGTAATGTCAACAATCACTTCCGGCACGCCCTGCACTGCCTGCGTTGCGGTCGTACACAGCAGGCACTGGAGCAGCTAAGCATATCCGCCGATGCCGCCCTTGCCTACGACAAGCGCCCCGAGGAACAAACGCTCACGAGCCTGCTCCTTGGCGAGGTCACTCGCAAGCGCACCGAGGTCGACACCGCTGATTCTCGTCCGCTTGCCATCATTCTCCGCGACAGCTGGCTCTCCCACCGGGAGTTGGATCCCATTCGTAATACCCCCGCATTTCAATCTATTTTCGCCCGTCTGGCGTGATCTCCCCCCCCGACAACCAACGGTTGAGAATAAAATAAATCTCTTTTATGCAAATGCAACGAAAAGTTGATTGACAAACCCGTCGGCGTATGCTATACTGTAGGAAATCTCATCTCACTGCGCTTTCATCACGGAGGTACTCTTTGAAAACCAAACAAGAAAAACAAGAACAAAAGCAAAGGCGCGCCCGGGAGAGGCGCGCCGCCCGAGAAGAGGCAAAAAAGAAAAAGGCGGAGAAGAAAAAGCTGCCCTTGCGCCGCACCATCTCCAACGATCTGTTTGCCCTGCGCTGTATCGGCGAGGCGGCGCCCATCTATCTGATCGTCTACCTTGGCAGCTCGCTGGTCTACGGTCTGTTGGACTTTCTCTCCGGCTCCTTCCTTTTGCGGCAGATCGTCAATGGCGTGGAGCAGGGCAAGGATACCGCGGGATTGATCCGATATGTCATCATCCTGGGTGCGGTCTGCGTCATTTCGTATATGTCGCTGCGCTTTTTCTGGAACGTCGGCTCGGCAAAGCCCTGGAACCGCATCATCTCGCACGTCGAAAAAAAGCTTTATCGCAAGGCTGCCGAAGTCGAGCTTGGCTGCTACGAATCTCCCGCCTTCTACGATAAATATGTCCGCGCCGTTGAGGAATCCCACAACCGCATGATGCAGGTCATGTATACGCTGGACAATCTCATCGCCCGTATCATCGCACTGACGGCAAACTCCTTTTTACTGTTCGTCATCGATCCGTGGCTGGTCTTATTCGGGCTGTTCCCTCTTTTGCTGGGAATTTTGCGCCGCAAGGAAAATCTGCTCAACCACGATCTGAACAATGAGCGTAAGACACTCCACCGTCGCGCCGATTACGTGCGCCGCACCTTCTATCAGAACGAATATGCCAAGGAAATGAGACTTGGCGGTATGTTTGAGAATATGCTGCGCGATCTGCGGGCAACACATGAGGGGGTCAAGGCCGCCATGCGCAAATACGGCTGGAAGATCGCCATCCTCGCATATCTGCGAGAGATCGGGCTGGAGGTCTTTACGGTGCTGGGAGCAACGCTGTACGCCGTCTGGAGCACCATGGTACTCGGGCCCGAGAACGGCGGCATGATGGTCGGCGACTGCATTGTGGTTCTGGGCTCGGTGGGCACCATCTCCTATTGCCTGAACAATCTGGTGCAGAACTTCGCCGAATTTGGAGAGCACGCACTGTATCTGGAGGACATCCGTTATTTTCTGGACTATGAGCCCCGCGTACGCAACGGCGAGAAAATCGCTCCCGAGGCAGGCGGTGACATCACCTTCCACGGTGTTCGTTTCCGTTATGAGGGCAGTGAGGTCGATACGCTCAAGGGCGTCAGCTTTACCCTGCATCGCGGAGAGCGGATCGCACTGGTTGGTGCCAACGGTTCGGGAAAAACGACATTGGTCAAGCTGCTGCTGCGTCTGTACGACCCGACCGAGGGCTACGTGACGCTCAACGGGCAGGACATCAAGGACTTCACCCTCACCTCCTGGCGAGAGCGCATCAGCACCGTCTTTCAGGACTTCAAGATCTTCTCGATGAGCGTGCGGGACAACGTTCTTCTTCGCCGCCACCGCAGCGGAGACGAGGAAATGGTCGAGCAGGCGCTGCGCGAGAGCGGCATCGACGGAAAGATCCACAGCTTTGAGCGAGGCATCGAAACCATTCTGACCCGCGAATTTGACGACAACGGCGAAAATCTGTCGGTTGGCGAGCAGCAAAAGCTCTCGCTATCCCGCGTATTTGCCGAGCAAGCGCCCATCGTCGTGCTGGATGAGCCCTCCTCGGCGCTGGATCCGATCGCCGAATACAAGATGTTTGAGAATATGATGCGGGCGACCGAGGGGCGCAGTGTCATGTTCATCTCGCACAGGCTCTCCAGTGCCGTGCTTGCCGATCGCGTCTTTTTGATGGAGGGCGGGCAGCTGATCGAGTGTGGCAGCCACGCCGAGCTGATGGCAAAGGACGGCAAATACGCCGCCATGTTCCGCAGACAAGCCGAAAACTACTTGGGAGAGGAGGTGCAGCACCATGCTTGAGTTGCTCAAAAAGGATCCGAAAACCAAACGGCAACGGCAAAAGGTTTCATCCGTTGTCAAAAACAATCTCTACATGATCGGCAAGGTCGCCCGCTACACCCCCGACTACTTTTTTTTGATGATCCTTGAGGGTGTTATCTGGGGATTGATCAATTCCGCCTCCTCGGTATTCAGCTTTCGTTTGCTCAACGCCATTGACGACGGCACCGACTTCGCCTACGCCGCATCCCTGATCGGGCTGATGGCATTGTTTTATCTGCTTGCTTACGCCTTTTCCCGCTGGTATTGGACCATTCATAACCAGCTGATCCGTTATCGACTGCATATCCGTATGCATGAGGAGCTGTTCCGCAAGGCGCGGACGCTGGAGCTCGCCTGCTTTGATGACCCCGAGTTTTATAACGATTTCGTCTGGGCCATGAATGAGTCCGACAGCCGCGCCGTTGCCGTCATGGAGGACACGGGCAAGCTGATCAACCGCATCGTGGCGTCGGGCACACTGATGACGCTGATGTTCTCGGTCGATCCCATCATCGCCGTCATTCTGCTTGTGGTCAGCGGTGTGTCGATCGTCGCCAACCTGATCGGCAATCGCGTCGGCTTTTATCACAGCCGTGCCAACAACCCCTTGCATCGCAAGAAAAATTATATCAACCGCACCTTCCGCCTCGCAGATTATGCCAAAGAGATCCGCATCAGCCATGCGGACGATCTGCTCTTTGACGAATATGATGACACCATGCAAAAGCTGCTCAAAACCGACCGTTCTTACGGATATAAATATTTTTTCACCTACGGCTTTGCTTGGGATTTTCTGCGCGTCATCGCCCAGTTCGGCATGATCGCCTATATGATCACGCTGCTGGAGGGCGGCACACTGCTGATCGGCGGCTTTGCGGCAGCGGTGGGGGTTGAGCAGCAAATTCTCTGGCTGCTGGACGATCTGGTCGGGCGCGTGACCAAATATGCGCAGCATTCACTATACATTGAGCGGCATCGGGAATTTATGCGTTATGAGCCGCGTATCAAAGGAGAGATCACCGAAGTTCCTCCCTTTGAGTCGTTGGAGCTTAAAAATGTCAGCTTTACTTATGCCTTCACCAATCCGAAATATCAATTCCACGAGGCGCAGGAGATAGAAAAGAGAGCCAAGGCACACAAGGAATACGAGGCGCTCAAAAACGTATCCTTGACCATTCGTGCAGGGGAAAAGATCGCCATCGTCGGCTACAACGGCGCAGGAAAAACGACGCTGATCAAGCTGCTCATGCGTTTTTACGACCCGACCGAGGGGCAAATTCTCTACAATGGCGTGGACATCCGCAGCTATGACCCCGACGCTTACCGCAAGCAGATCGGAACGGTCTTTCAGGATTTCAAGATCTTTGCCACCTCGCTTGCCGAGAACGTCATGAACGGCGAATACGATGAGGCGCGGGATCGCGAACGGGTCACGGATGCGTTGCGCAGTGCCGATTTCACAGAAAAGCTGGGCGCGCTGCCCGAAGGGCTTGGCACCCATCTGACCCGCGAGTTTAACGACAAGGGCACCAACCTGTCCGGCGGCGAGGCGCAAAAGGTCGCCATCGCGCGGGTATTCGCCAACGAATATCCCATCGTCATCATGGATGAACCCTCGGCGGCGCTTGATCCGCTCTCCGAGTACCAGCTCAATCAATCCATTCTTCACCGCACTGACGACAAAACGGTCATCTTCATCTCGCACAGACTTTCGACCACCCGCATCGCCGACGAAATCTATATGTTCGACAGCGGGCACCTGATCGAGCACGGCAGCCATGATGCGCTGCTCTCGGCGGGTGGAAAGTACGCAGAGATGTTCCGCGTACAGTCGGAAAAATATAAAGTGGAAGAGTAACGCGGGACACGCTTGCTCTCGCCACAACGTCACAAAAAATCGCCGCAGCCAATCGCCGCGGCGATTTTTTGACAATTCTTATCCTCAAATCCCCATTCACTCTTGCAATTTTTGTCTGAATTTGGTATAATATAAGCAGACATCATCCGATCCAAAAAAATGGGAGGTGAGCGTGTGAAAATCCCCTACGAACGGCGCGTGATCGATCTGTATTACCGCGATGATAACAACGGGCAACACGGTCTGGCGTGCTCGGCACATCTGCACTATCACATCGAATTTTTCCTGCTCTTGGACGGGCGATCCCGTGTGACCATCGACACGGCGTCCTATGACGTCATGGCGGGCGATCTATTGATGGTGTTTCCCAACCAGATCCATCGCTATGAGGAGATCGAGCGGGAAAAATACGTTCTTTTTATCATCAATCCCGACCTGATGCCGGAATTTTCACCGATATTTTCACGGCAGGTGCCTAAAAGTGCAGTCATTCGCGGTGCGCTGCAGGATGAATCACTGCTCCCACTGTTGCGCCTGCTCTCCACGCAATATGAAAGCCCTCCGCGGCATTATCGCGAACTCGCGCTCAAGGGAACACTCCTGGCGCTGTTTTCTCGTCTGCTGCCCCGAATGGAGCTGACCGAGCCCTGCGCACAGGATTCCCGCGCCATTCGTGCCATCGTGGACTATTGCGCCCGCAATTACACCACTCCATCGCTCTCCTTGGAAATGCTGGAGCGCGACCTCCACTTAAGTCGGTTCTATATCTCCCATCTTTTTTCCGAAAAAATGAACATCGGATTCAATGATTACATCAATTCCCTGCGTATCTCGGGTGCCTGTCGCCTCTTGCTGCAGACCGACCTGAGCATTACCGCCGTCAGTGAACGCTCCGGCTTTAATACTTGTCGCACCTTCAACCGCTCCTTCTCCAAGCTGCTCGGTCTCTCCCCCAGCGAATACCGCCGCGGAAAAGAGGGATAATCAGACGCGCCTTTGCAGCAGCTACGCAGAGCTATAGGTGGCGCGCCGCGGGTCTGAGAACCTTTTTGAAAAAAGGTTCTCAGGAATCTCCAAAAACTTTGTGGACTTTTTAACACGAACGCTTTCGGTTCAACGCCTGATCCCAGCCGACTGCAACGTATCTCTTTCATATCCACATCATTATCACATCAAAATCATTCACAACAGAAAGGACTCTCACCATGAGCATCATCCACGACATCAACCTCGCCCCATCGGGCAAAGACAAAATCGATTGGGTGGCATCGTATATGCCGATTCTGAACGAGATCCGTGCGGATTTTGCTGTCCGCAAGCCGTTCGCAGGATTGAAGATCGCCATGTCGATCCATCTGGAGGCCAAGACCGCCTATCTTGCCAAGGTACTGCGCGAGGGCGGTGCCGAGATCTACATGACCGGCTGCAACCCCCTCTCCACGCAGGACGACGTCGCTGCCGCCATGGCTGCCGACCCTGCAGGCTTTGAGGTCTACGCCCGCCATGGTGTCTCTGACGAGGAATACACCGAGCATCTCAAGGCGACGCTTGCCTGCTGCCCGGATCTGATCATCGACGACGGCGGCGATCTGATCTCTCTGCTACACGGCGAATGTCGCGACTACGGCAAGAATCTCATCGGCGGCTGCGAGGAAACCACTACGGGCATCCACCGTCTGCAAGCCCGCGAGGCGGCAGGCCTTTTGAACTACCCCATGATCGACGTCAACGACGCCGATTGCAAGCATCTGTTTGACAACCGCTACGGCACGGGACAGTCCACGCTGGACGGCATCATGAACGCCACCAATCTCATCGTAGCGGGCAAGACCTTCGTCATTGCCGGCTACGGCTGGTGCGGCAAGGGCTTGGCGATGCGTGCGCGCGGCATGGGTGCCGTCGTCGTCATCACCGAGATCGACCCCATCAAGGCCATTGAGGCGGTCATGGATGGCTTTACCGTACTGCCCATGGACGAGGCTGCCCGCGTCGGTGACGTTTTTGTCACGCTGACCGGCTGCGCCGACGTCATCCGCCGCGAGCATTTTGAAGTCATGAAGGACGGTGTGCTGCTCGCCAACAGCGGCCACTTTGACGTCGAGATCGACAAAGCTGCTCTGCGCGAGCTGTCCGTAGAGGCTTGGGTGCGCAAGCCCAACATTGAAGGATTCCGCATGCCCGACGGTCGCGTGCTGAACCTTTTGGCTGAAGGTCGACTGGTCAACCTCGCCGCAGGTAACGGACACCCCGCCGAGATCATGGATATGTCGTTCGCCATTCAGGCAAAGGGCCTGGAGTATCTTGCCAAAAACGGAAAGGCTCTCAAGCCGCATCTGTACGCCGTACCGCGTGAGATTGATGAAGAGGTCGCAGCCATCAAACTGCGCGCGCTGGGCATCACCATCGACACGCTCTCCGAGGAGCAAAAGGCCTACATGAGCAAGGTTGAGTGATATGGAGCCGATTCGTATTCTGTATGAAGATCGGCATCTGATCGTCTGCGTCAAGCCTGTGGGCGTGCTGTCGCAGCCCTCACCCGAGGAGCAAAGCGGCGATATGCTTTCTCTTTTGCGTGAACAATGCTCCCTGCCCTATATCGGTCTGATCCACCGTTTGGATCGCGGCGTGGGCGGCGTGATGGTATTTGCCAAAACACAAGCGGCGGCAGGTAAGCTCTCGGCTTTCGTTGCCGACCGCTCGTTGACCAAGGAATATCTCGCCCTCGTCCACGGGATGCCCGATCCGCCCGACGGAGAGATGGTTGATCTGCTCTATAAGGACGCTGCCCAAAACCGCTCCTTTGTGGTCGACCGCAAGCGGGCGGGCGTCAAGGATGCCAAGCTGCTCTATCGCACGCTGCGCACCGTCACAATAGACACCGAGCCGCTCTCGCTGGTGCAGGTTCATCTTGTCACAGGGCGGACGCACCAGATCCGTGTACAGTTTTCCTCTCGCGCCATGCCTCTGTACGGCGACGGGAAATATGGTGCGCGCGACCATGGCCCCATCGGTCTTTGGTCCTATCGGCTACGCTTTCCCCACCCGTTCGAGCGCGGCAAAACGGTAGATGTCTGCTGCCCGCCGCACGCCGACCACGCCGCCTTTGCCATCACGCCCCTGACCGAGCAGGACGCAAGCCGTGCGGCACAGCAGTTTCTATAAACAAGAAGGATGCTTTCCATCATAGAAAGCATCCTTTTTGATTATACCCGATTTCTTTTGACAACGTAGGTAATCACGCCGCACACAGAGATCGCAACGATCAGAATACCAAGTGCGGTCACAATGACGTCATAGATCGCGTGACTCTGTCGCACGTCATCCACGGTATAGACCGTGACGGGCATGCCGTCGTCGCTTTGATCAAAGCTCCATTCAATCGATGCAACGTCGGCGTTGATCCAGTCAAAGGAAAAGATGACGTTTCCGTCAACGTCCTCAATCGTGCGGTGCTGCGGGTTATAGGTTTTTTCTGCATTTTCATACCCGCTCTCGATCTTCTCGATAATGTCCTGATCCGGCGGTGCCGATCCGGTCATCTCTTCTGCAAAAACGAGGCTCTCTCCATCCCCTAAAGCAATATTATTACCGGCGTAATACGACACCCCGCGATCAAAGTCATACTCTTCCCAATCGTCGGTCGTGCCATACTTTCCCTCACTTGCCATATAGGCGGTGAACGCCTCCACGGTGTCAAAGGTCTGCCCCTTGGCAAATATCGTATAAGGGTCAAGCATTCCGCAGGTAAGTATGCCCACGGCGATCACGGGCAGGATCATAGCACAGGCGGTCACGATAGCGACCTTCTTCGCCAGCCGCCCGACGTAAGTGCGTCGCTGGCCCTCCCGCTCGGTCTCATCGACGTTGAAACGCCTGCGGACACGAGGAAGGATAACAAAGGTCGAAATTTCATACAGCACCAGTGCACAGAAGATGCTCACAAGCACCAAAAGCAGCAGCGCGCTGTACGAAAGTCCCACATACGCGCCCCACTCCGCCCACGTAGCGAGCAAAAAGAGCAGCAGAGGTGTGGTCAACGCAGCGAGGTAGATAGGCAGATGGGTCACGCGAATAACGTCCCGCTTATAACCCTCAAGCAGTGCGGCATCGTACTCCTCCTCGCTGACGGGCATGGCGGCACTGCCGAACGCGACGGCGCAGATGACGGCAGCAACCTCAAACAAAAGCCCCAGGAAAAAGCCAAGCGCGGCACGATAGAATGCAAAGTTGCAAAGCAGCGCGGCGATCACCCCCGCGGCGAACAACCCGAGCGAGATGTAGTTGAGCATTTTCAGCTTGCGCAGGCGGTTGCCGAACAGCATTTTCTGGCGCTTGGAATTGGTCTGGGAGGGTGTGGATATGGGAGAAGGGGCATCTCCCTCCTCGCCCGCGTCCTCCGTTTGTGCCTGCGGGGCAGCCTCCGCGGCGGGTCTTCTCTGCCCGCGCAGCAGCTCATCTACGGTAATGCCGAACAGATCGGCAATGACAGGCAGCAGAGTCAGATCGGGAGCGCTCTCATCTCGCTCCCAGCGACTGACGGCTTTGTCCGAGACGTTGAGCTGCTCGGCAAGGTCGCGCTGGGTCATGCCTGCAGCACGACGCAAAGCACTGATAAAGCTGCCGATGGTTTTCTTTTCCATAATGATTTCTCCTTTTCTATAGGTTACCTTCGGACTCCCGCGGCACGGCGCAGAGCTCTGATCACACCGCTTACCACCGGTTCCGTGCCCTTATTCTCGCATATTTGGTATGAAAAATCAACCCCGCAGACCGTAAATTACTCTCGAATTGCGAGAATAAGAGAAAATAAGGGGGCGCTGCCCCCTTAAACCCCCCGCCAAGATGCCTTCGGCGACCAGAGAACCTTTTGTGAACAAAAGGTTCTCTGGACTCTCCAAAAAACTTTTGAAAAAAGAGAAGGCCGTTTAACTTGAAAAGCAACTACTTTTTTGGCTCTGTCACATAAAAGAACTGATTTTTTGATGAAAAGTTTTTGGGATACATAAACCCTTTTTTCAAAAAGGGTTTATGCCCGCGGAGCGCGGGGCGTGGGGCAGCGCCCCACATCCCTATCCTCACTCATAATAAATCTCAAGCTTGCTGATCGCACCGCCCCAACCGGAGGATGTATCGGAGTTAGACAGGCGGATATAGAGATAGTCGCTGCCCTTGGCGTACTTCTCTGCCGACATACCGACGGTTGCCTTATTGGAACCGCTCTCGATGCGCGAGCCGTTGACCGCCTCGTAGTTCTGGATCATCGTCCAATTCTTGCCGTCCTTACTCACCTCCAGCACGTAATTCTGGAACACTGTCACCACAACAACCGCCTCGGGATATTCCTCCAAATCGATCTTATAAATCAGCTCGTTGGCAAGATCCGTATACTTGCAAGCAGCATTGGCAGCCGCAGTGCTCTTGTAGATCAGAGCCTCGTCCTCCTTGCTGCCTTGGTTGATGTTGAAGGTCTCCTTTTGGAAACCGGCGCACACCGTCGCATAATCCACGTTCAGTTTTTCAAAGGTAGAGGTGTCAACCTCGTCCGCCTCGTCCTCCTCACCGCTCTGCTCGGCAAAGTCCTCCGCGCGGATGGGCTCCTCGTCCTCATAACGCAGATATCGAATGCTCAACCAAGTGATGGTACCACCCCAACCGTCGCCGGGGTTACAGTCCGAAATGCGGATGTATACGATGTCTGACTCCCCGATCTCTGCTGCGGAGAGCGAGAGAATGGTATCGTTGCCGCCACCCTTGAGCGTACCGTCATATTCCTCCGTCTTGGAATAATCCGCCAGCGTCTTCCAAGCTTGATCGTCGGTGGAATATTGAACCAGGTAATTTTGCTTGATATTCATGCTGATGGTTGCATCGCGGAAGAGTGAGAGATCGATCTTGTAGACGATCTCGGTCGTGCCGTCTGCATAACGGAAGGAACCGTTGGAGGGCGCCGTGTTTCTGTGGATCAGACCAATATCCTCGTTCTTGTTGTTAGTGATAAAGGTCAGCTCCTCAAAAACATAGTCCTTGGTATCCTCCACGGCGGTGTTGCCCCATGTGACCGTAATGGTCGCGCCTTCAACGCCGCACAGGATCTGCACCAACAGCGAGTCGGTCTCATTGTCCCAAGCACTGATGACCGTGAGTGCCTTGCCGTCCGCGTCCACCGCCGTCACGGCCTCGGGATAGGTGCCGTCCGCACACATCAATCGGGTGGAAACGGTCGTCCCCGAGGGTGCGGAAATGGCGAAAACGGTGTGCTTGGCAGTCTCTGCAACGGGTGCCATCAGCGCGCCGCCGCCGTAAACGTAGCGTGGGACGGAAAGATCAACGCCCGAAACGTCGCACAGCACTGCATTCTCGTTGGCATCCAACTCCTTGTAGCTGATAACGGGCAGCGTGGGATCAAACAAATCGATGAAGGAGCCGACCAGCACGTTGTCATCCGCAAAGGAGTGGGCCGCAACGATGCGCCCTCTCTTGGTCCATGTCAGTGTTGTGGGGGCGTATTCGTAATCCGTATATTCGCAAGCGTAGGCGATCAGTGCCTGCATGGCGTCGGTGCCGCCGAGCTGTCTTGAATACATCGCAGAGGGGAAACCAACGGCGATCAGCGTGCCTTTACCCGCACTCTGCTCGATGGCATACACGGTGTCGCCGCTCTGAATCAAAGGTGCAACGTCCGCGCCCTCAAAGCCTGCGACGAAGTTGTTATATGCCGTGCTGTTGGCAAAGCCGATCGCAGCCTCGGTATCTTCCGAGCCATGCCAGACCAGCGTACCGCTGCGCTGCGGCATCTTGGGAGCAGTGACGGTGATATCCAGCTCCAGCTTATCCAGCAACGCCTGCAGCGGGCTACCGTAAATTGCCCACCACTCGGCATCGGATTCTTCAAATTTATCATGTCCGCCAACGTACAGCGCCGTACCGCCGTCGCGGATCCAGTCGACAATGGCGTCACATACATCCTCGGAGAGCGGTTTCTGGCAATCCCATGAGATCAGCAAAAGCGTCACATCGGAAAGATCCTCCGCACCGGTGACCTGCTCCATGGAGAGCACCTTAAGCGGAATGCCGTCGCTGACCGCGGGGAGCGTTACGCCATAGTAACCATCCTTGGAGGACAGCGACCATGCGCTGTTGCCCGTCTGCCAGGAGAGCGAGTCGGAGAGCAGATAGGTGATGCCGGGCGTGCCCGCGCTGGTGGTGATCGCCTTGCCGCTCATTTCGTTGAGCGCCTCAAAGAGATTGAGCTGCTCGGTCCGATAATCGGAGGATACGTTAGCAAAGCCGCGAGAGGGCCAAACGGAGGCCTCAAAGCGATGAATCTCGTCCTGCATCAGCGCAGCGACCAGCGTCGAATGATACACGGGATGTGCATCCTCCTCCGCCCAATCGCCGTCTGCCATGGTATCGGTGATGGCAAACAGATCCAGCTTGCCCGATGCACCTGCATACGATGCGTAGCCAAGGTAAGCATTCTGATACTCCGCCTTGCGAGAGGTACCGTCAATGTTGAGCGCGACGCTTGCCGTATTGGTCCACGTCTGTCCGATCACGCCATCGATCTCTCCTGTCGCAAGATAAGAGTTCAGACCTGCGGTAATGGAAATACTGGTATAGCTTGCCGTGGAGTGGCTGGCAACGTACAGCTTGGTCTCAGGAGAGATCTCATGCATCCGTTGAGCGATGGTGGAGAGTGCACGGTCAAACAGATAGACCTTGAGTCGCATGGTCTTGAGCATGGCCTCGGGAGAGGAGGTCTGATCCATCCAGCTCTCGCCGTAATAATCCTCCCACTCTTCCTTGAAACCGTCGGAATACCCGGAGGCATACCACATTTCAGGCTCCTCAAAGGTGATGCTGGCGACCTCATATTTTTTCAGAATGTCCTCGACCATATCCCAGATATATTCGGTCCAGCCCTCGGTGGGTACCATGTAATAGACCTTATCGCTGGTGGAGTGGGTCAGATAATTGCCCGCCTTGTCGGTCTGGATATGCCCGAAATTTTCCTCATCCAGCGTGACGTAGTCGTGGGAGTCGCGGTTGATGGGCATCATGATGTTGAGGCTGTAAAAGTCAGAGGTCTTTGCCCACGAGCTGATGGTGCTCTCCAGCTGTGAGGGAACGGAAACGTACGCCATGACCGCCTCGGTATTGATTCGGATGGTGTCGTTATAAGCACCGCTGTGCTGGAAATTGGTGACGTAGCCCTCCACACCGATGCTGTCGTATTGGGTCATATAGGTATTGATGACCTCCTCCAGCTCTACAGGGAGATCACTGTCGTCGGCATCGGGCTGGATCAATGTGCCGTCGACGATCGAATATTCACGCAGGGTAATATCGGTCTGCCCCTCGGCGCGGTCAGCGTGGGGGTTATAGCGACCTTCGTAAGTAGGGATCACGGGAACATCTCCTTGTGTCGTATTATCGGGATTGTTGGGGTCGTTGGGGTCATCGGGATCGTCGGGCGAATGATCCGTCTGCCCGTCGGAAGACAGATCGGGATCCTCCTGCTCGGTGCAGGCACTCAGCACGGCGGGGAGGATGAGAATCAGGCTCAACAGAATTAAAAACAGGCGCAATGTGAGGGGACGATGGTTCATAACAGAATTCCTTTCACAAATATCATGACGGCACACACTCCATCATCATATCAATTTACTATTTACAGCTTTTTGAAGTGGGGTACGGGGGGAGAAACGATGTTTGCTGTTTTCGGGCTTGCCCGAAACGGCGGTGTTAAGCCGCCCAGGCAAACTCGAAGGTCACTTGTGACCATCTTTTTAGCAAAAAAGTTTCTCCCCCGCCCTATCATTTTAATATTCCTCAATTGTCAGATCCTTGACGTCCTTTTCAAACGTCGTACCGTCGGGGCGAGTAAAGGAGCGGGAAATATCATGTCCCGAGTAGTTCATCACAAAGACGGTATCCACGCCGTCGTGGCAGCGGCGGGCAGTATACAGACCATCCATAACACCGTCGGAGACGTAAACGCCGTTCTCGGCAAGGAAAGCGGTCATCGGGTCGCAGATGTCTCTCTGCATCGCCTGCATTCCCTGCAGCGTATTTTTCACAACGAAATTGGAGGAGGTGGAGGTCTCTTCGACCTTGGCTCCCATCTGCCCGTGCAGCAGCTTAGTCTTGCCCTTGCCGAGCGACTTACCGCCGTCCGCACCAAACAGAATCTCCAGATAGTCGTCGCCATGATCCAGATCACGCAATTCACCAAGGTTCAAGCCGATAAGTAAGCCGCCGTTTTCAACAAATGCACGGATCTTTTGCAGCGTTGCCGTCTTATAATAGCCGTCCATGGTGATGACCAGGGCGCGCAAACCGTCCAGAATGCCGTCCGCGATGGTCTGATCGCAGGCGTAGACGTAATCGGTATAGTCGCGCATCAGAGCAAAACCGCCATGCATCTGTCCCATACGGCGCACATCCAACACCATGGGCGTGTCGGGATACAGCAGGCCGATCTCGCGGACGATGCCGCCCTCGCGCAGATAGTGGACGTTGGAGGCAAAGTTGGTCGCGCGCTCCTCATTGCCCATAATGTTGCCACTATAGTAGTGGAGCGATTTGGCACCCGTCGCTGCCGCATTGTAGACACGGCAGACCACGCCACGCTCGGTCACCTGACCTGCGGGCTCAAAGCTGAAATAACCATCATAGAAGGTCGACGCACTTGCGACCCAATTGGTCACAACAAAGTTGTTACCGTAGTTAGAGGCCTCGTTGGTGATACGAACACCGCCGCCAACCTTGGCGCAGACCTTGCTCTGTTGTGCAAATTCGGAGGCGTGCCAAGGCTCAGCACCGCCACCCGTACACAGATACAGCTCGGTATCGGGGAAGTATTTGCGCGCCGTTTCCATCCAGAATCCCGCATATTCGCTCATAGAGGCGCGGTACCAGTCGATAAAGTCGATCCAGCGGCGTCTGTCCGCGATCTCGGTGGGGAAGAAGGTGCCGCAGCCTGTGGGCTCGTCGATGCGGAAGTTATTCTCCCCGCCGGTGTTGATGGGCGGCATCTGCGCTGCACCAAAGGTGCAGAAGTCAGTGCCCCAGGATGCATTGAGCGCGTCCACGTTCTCGTATTTTGCCTTGGCATAATCACGGAAGGAGGCCTGCGCGAAACGGTCGCCGCACCAGTAGCCGCTGTGAGCATGATACAGACCGGGGATATTGGTCGGCCAGTTGCCGTGCCATACCGAAACGATCGCCTCACCGAAGTCGCCCGTAATACCGAACAGCAGTCCCTCGAAGATGGAGTGATCGCTGTAGTGCTCGGCAAACGCCTTGAGAAAACGGTCGATGTAGTTGTAGAAATTCTTATCCCAGAAGGTCTGGATCTTGCTCTCAATGTTATGCTCCAGGC
Organism: Clostridia bacterium; assembly: GCA_017456145.1. Taxonomy (GTDB): domain Bacteria; phylum Bacillota; class Clostridia; order Oscillospirales; family CAG-272; genus SIG644. The sequence continues at coordinate 1,594 of JAFTJZ010000016.1, read as the reverse complement.
AAACCAGGCCCTCAAAGTCGCGCGACGCTCGATACCAGTCGGGCAAAGAATACGCCGGTCCCGCGATCAGGAAGGGCAGCCACTTGAGCCCCGCAGCCTTGATCTTTTCCACTTCCTTATCCCAATGCGAGAAGTCCCACTGACCCTCGCCGCGGTTTTCGCAGGTCTCCCATGTAACGTACTGCTCGACCGAGGTCACGCCCATGTTCTTGAAACGACGCAGCTCAACGGGGTTGGCGGTCGTGCCGATACCGATGCAGAGCTCCTGCCCGTCCGGGATGGTCACCCGCATCTCGTCCAGCTTTTGATCCCAGCCTGCTGCGGAGGTCTTATAGACCACCTGATCCTTGACCTCGGTGCGGGTCTCACCGATATCCGCAACGCAACGGAAACCGACCGATGCATTGGTACCGCCGCCGAGCACCTGTCTGCGGCGGGCGATGCGCAGGTCCTTGGCGGGAGAATGGTAGCAGCCGCCACGGCAGACCTTGGAGCCGCCCCATCCGTCCTTAAAGGCCTCGGTATCGTGCTTGGTATCGGTATAGGCGAAGAACCAATCCTCAACCCATTCAAACACGTTGCCCGCCATATCGTACAGGCCATAGCCGTTGGGTGCGTACTTGCCGACGGGGGAGGTATATTTATAACCGTCATTCTGGGAGCTGTCGCGCCAAGAAAATTCGCTGTTCTTATCCGCGAAATTCACCATATCGCCCTTCGGTGCATCGTCTCCCCAAGGGTATGTGGGAGCGCTCAAGCCGCCCGCTGCGGCGTATTCCCACTCCTGCTCGGTGGGCAGCCGCTTGCCCGCCCACTTGGCGTAAGCGTTCGCCTCGCCCCAGGAGACGTTGATGACGGGGTGATTCGGATAATCGAGAAAATAGTTCGGCATATCTGCCCAGCGGGGAGAGCCGGGATAGCCGCGTCCGACCGCGTCGCAATACGCCTTGAACTCGGCGTTGGTAACGGGGGTCTCATCCATATAAAAGGGAGCGACCTCTACCTCGTGCAGCGGCTTTTCCTCGGGATAGCCCTGCTGCGAGCCCATGACGTACTTGCCGCCCGGGATGTATCGCATCTGCTTGCCGTCTTTTGCTGTTTTGGTCTGTTCCATTTGAAAATTCTCCTTTCAAAAACACAGCGTTTTCAGGGCACTTGTCCGCCCTGCACCGACGCGCTCGCGCTCCTGCGCACCGCGTTTTTCGGTGGTATGCATATTGTAACATAAAAAAAGAAGAAAAGGAACCCTTTCTTCCAAATTCGATGACCGCCGCCGAAATTTCAGCAGATTGACCAAAATTACGCTTTCATTTCTGTGCAATTCGACGGTGTCTTGCTCCGCAGCTAAAGAACCTTTTTTGGGAAAAAGGTTCTTTAGAATCTCCAAAAACTTTGATCCTATTTCCACGTCTTCCTAACCACGCGCAACCACTCCGTAAGCGGAGCAGTTTTTCGCAATTATTCCTTTGATTCAAGCTTTTTAAGGATTCCAAAGGTGCTTTTTCTCGAAAAAGCACCTTTGGCGGGGTTTGGGGCAGCGCCCCAAGCGCACTCCCTCATCGCTCCGCTGGCTTAAGAACCTTTTTGAAAAAAG
>JAFTJZ010000051.1 GCA_017456145.1 Clostridia bacterium | reverse complement strand
CGGCGCAGGTTTGTTCGCCATCGATACCAAGCCGGTCGCGCGCAACAACCGCATTTATCTCCCCATCCGCGCAGTTGCGGAGACCTTTGGCTACACCGTGGATTACGATTATGACACGGATACCGTTGTCATCGAGTCGGACGGCACCTATATGGCGTCGGTCACGGGTGATAATTCGATCCATATTGTGGCTTACCCCGACTGGATCGGCGATATCAGCACCTATCAGTAAAAAGAGAAAGGCAGGACATCGTCCTGCCTTTTCTTGACTTCATTAGGTATGCATTGTATGATATTACTATAGACATCCATTTCACGTAGGAGGTCGATCTCATGCTGCAATTTTATCAAATCACAATGTTTATTCTTCCTTTTGTCTGCCTGTATTTTCATATTACAAAAGACAAAAAACGGATAAAAATGTCCCTTTCCTGCGTGCAGACAATATCCGCATGTAACGCAATACAAACACTGACCCGTCTTTATCGTGTCAGCGGCGGCGCCGACCGCGGTATGGAATTTCTACAGCTGCAGCTCCCTCTGGTCATCTATTGGATCTTCGCGATTTCCGGTATTGTTTTCTGTGTTTATTATGAAAAGTATAAAGATACGTAAAAAGCAGGATTTTCGTCCTGCTTTTTCTCATTTTACCTTATATTTTCAATACATCATGTAAAAAGATGCACCCCCATCTTGGCTCTCCCTTTGGGAGAGCTGTCACCGCAGGTGACTGAGAGGGCTTTTCAACCTCCTTTGAATAGCAAGGTCAATTTGTGTGCATACGCTGTAAAAATCCCTATCTATATCCCGATTAGAAAATCTCAAAATCTCTAATCCAAGCGCCGTCAAAACTGCAGAACGTTCCGAATCATATGTCATTCCTTGCGGTTCATAATGCTGAGAGCCATCTACTTCAATGACCAATCGGGCAGATGCACAATAAAAATCTACAATAAATCTGCTGATAATCCTCTGTTTGTAAATCTTCACCGGATATTTACGAAGAAAAAGATACCAAAGCTTTCGCTCATGTGGTGTCATCTCTCTTCGTAACCGTCTGGCATTTTCCAATTGGCTATTATCTTTTGGTATGGTCATAGTTTTCCCTCTCAGTCGGCTACGCCGCCAGCTCTCCCAAAGGGAGAGCCAAGTTCTGCTGCGGCAAAAACCGCATACCACATTTCAATGCAATCAAGAACACTCCCAACAAGTCATCCTGTCGGGAGTGCAGCCGTTTTACAAGCACCCCATCATTTGGGAAGCTTTTATTGTTTTAATCATTCTCAATGATCGCTTCGTCCAGACCGGAGGAAAGCGTGATCGAATGCTCGCCGAAGCGGAGCACGATCTTCTCGATATAGCTCTGTCCGCGCTGGAGGGTGCCCTCGTAATAAAGCGCATTCGTCGGGAAATGCTTGGTCTCCACAACTTCTGCGGCGGTCAGGGTCTGACCGATGCAGTCGCGGAAACGGGCAGCCGGCTCAAAATTGCAGGCGCACTTGAGGGTGCGGGGCAGTCTGCTGCGGCTGACGCGCACAGTACCGCCGGCAACAAACTCAAGCTCCAGACGGTCGCCGGTCTCAAACTCAAATACGACCGGCTCATCGGTGTGGCACTCACCACCGGCGACATAACCGCTCAGCACACGCACAGTCTTGAGCGTCTCACCCAGAAAACCGAGGTTCTGCAGCACCTTGTTCATATACTCGGGCGACTGTACGATGGGTGCGGTCCAGAGCGTCCAGTCATACAGGTCGTTCGGGAACTTGTCCTCCCCTGCCTTGCGGATCAGCTCGATGCCCTCATCGAGCACATTTTTTACGGTCTCGTTCACTTGTATACCTCCTGCATGACAGCTGCCAGCGCGCGCACCAGACGGGCCGAATGCTGTGCCGCCGCACGCTCAAAGGTCGGGTAATCCATCTCCGCAGAGCCGTCCGCCTTGTCCGAGATCGCACGGACGATCAGGAAGGGCAGATCGTTGAGGGTCGCCGCGTGCGCGATCGCCGCGCCCTCCATCTCGCAGCAGCTGCCGCCGAAGGTGGAGATGATGCGGTCCTTGACCTCGCTGCTCGAAATAAACTGATCACCGCTCAAGATGCGGCCGGGCAGCGCGTTGATATCGGGATTGACCTCCTTGCAGAGCGCCAGCGCGATCTTCACCATGTTCTTGTCCGCCGCAAACTCAGGCTTCTCGGTGCCGGGCACCTGACCGGGTGCATAGCCAAAGATCTGCACGTCCATATCGTGGTAAACCGCGTCCTCGGAGATCACCAGATCGCCGATGTCCAGCTCCGCCTTGAGCGAACCGGCAATACCGGTATTCACCACATGGGTGACATCAAAACGGTCGGCCAGAATCTGTACACACATACCGGCATTGACCTTGCCGATGCCGCAGCGCACGATGACCACATCTGCGCCGTCCAGCTTGCCTTCGCTGAAGTTCATGCCTGCAACGGTAGTCACTTTTTCATCCTCGAGTGCTGCGCGCAGTGCATCCACTTCCAGATCCATCGCGCCGATAATTGCCAATTTCATCTCAAAGCTCCCCCTTGAT
>JAFTJZ010000015.1 GCA_017456145.1 Clostridia bacterium | reverse complement strand
TCAAATGCTTTCCTCTTTTTTCATTCATGTGTGAGTTCTCCTTTCTAGATTTCTCACACTAAATTCTACCACAAATTCCTTCTCATAGTAACTTCTACCCTAAATTCCACTGTGGAACTTACTTTGAGAATTTACTTTTTCAAGAAAAAACATACAAAATGCAGTTTCCCTCTTGCCTTTTTACGCAAAATATAGTATAATATTAAATTGGTTAAAACAGAATGGAGATTGATATGTTAAACATCAAAACGAATATTGCCGAGGTGCTGCTCGGTGGGGTAACGCAAGCTTGCCCCGAGGCTGCTCTCGATGTACAGACTTTGGTCACATGGTTGGAATATCCTCCCGACGCAAGCATGGGAGATCTGGCGTTCCCGTGCTTTAAGCTCAGCAAGATCATGCGCCGCTCGCCCGTGCAGATCGCAACCGCGCTGGCGGAAAAGGTCGCAGCAGAGTGCGAGTGCGTAGCAAGTGCAGAGAATGTCAACGGTTATTTGAATATGAAGATCAAGGGCGATTACCTTGTCGGTAGTGTGCTCCCCGAAATTCTTACCAAGGGAGAGACGTACGGTGCGCCTGATATGGGCAAGGGGAAAACCGTCGTGTTGGACTATTCCTCCCCCAATCTCGCAAAGCCCTTCCACGTCGGTCACCTCGGTACGACAGTCATTGGCCATTCGCTTAAAAAACTGCATGAGTTTGCCGGATATAAGTGTGTCGGCATCAACTACGTCGGGGACTGGGGCACCCAGTTCGGCAAGCTGATCGTTGCCTATAAAAAGTGGGGTGACCGCAAGACCGTAGAGGAAGGCGGCGTGGATGCGCTGGTCGATCTCTACGTCCGCATCAATAACGCCATTTCGGGCAACGAGGAGATGGGCATTGTTGCCGATCCAACGCTAGCTGCCGAGGCGAGAGCCGAATTTTTGAAGATGGAGCAGGGAGATGAGGAAAACCTTGCGCTGTGGAAATGGCTGGTTCAGATGTCGCTCAATGCCAACGAGGAGACCTACAAACAGCTCGGAATCACCTTTGACTCTTATAAGGGAGAGAGCTTTTATACCGATAAAATGCCCGCACAGATCAATAAGCTGCGTGAGGCAGGACTTCTGACCATCAGCGACGGTGCAAGCATCGTCGATCTGGAGAAATACGGTATGCCGCCCTGCCTGATCCTCAAGAGTGACGGCGCATCTCTGTATCCCGCCCGTGATATTGCGGCCGCGGTCGATCGCAAGGAAGAATACAATTATGATAAAATGATCTACGTTACCGCAGCGCAGCAAAGCCTTCATTTTGCACAATGGTTTAAGGTCGTTGAGCTGATGGGCTACGATTGGTATGAGCAGCTGATCCACGTTCCTTACGGCATGGTCAGCATCAACGGCGCCAAGCTGGCGACAAGAACCGGTAACGTCGTGTTGCTGCGCGATCTGTTTGCGGCTGCCATTGAGAAGGTGCGTCAAATTATGGACGAGAAGAATCCCAATCTGCCCAACAAGGACGAGGCTGCCGAGGCGGTCGGTGTCGGCGCAGTGGTGTTCTATTATCTTTCCAATAACCGCATCAAGGATATCAATTTCATCATGGAGGATGCGCTAAGCTACGACGGTAACACCGGTCCGTATGTTCAGTACACTTACGCGCGTACCTGCTCCATTATGAACAAGGCAGCCGAGGCCGGCTGCACGATAGATGCTGCCATGGTTGCATCGGATGCCGCCCTTGCGCTGACGATGCAGGAGAGCGAGCTGCTCAAAACGCTCTCTCGCTTTGGTGAGTGTGTGCTGGGGGCCATTCGCGATCTGGAGCCCTCCGAGATCACTCGCTACATTCTCGATGTCGCTGCTGCATTCAACCGTTTCTATCACGATTGCTCCATCCTCTCTGCCGAGGATGCCAAGGTGCGCGACTTCCGCGTTGCTCTGACCGCTGCTACCCGCACCGTTCTTGGCAATGCATTTGAGTTGATCTGCCTGCGTAAGATCGAGCAGATCTGATTTCACTCCGTAAAAAATTTCAGAATATAAAGAGGTATTATTATGTCCGGACATAGCAAATGGGCTAACATTAAGCACAAGAAAGAAAAAACCGACGCGCAAAAGGCGAAAATTTTCACCAAGATCGGTAAGGAAATCACGATTGCCGTCAAGGCAGGCGGAGGGGATCCAAATGTCAACTCCAAGCTGCGCGATCTGATCGCCAAGGCAAAGTCCAATAACGTACCCAACGATAACATCGAGCGCTGCATCAAAAAGGCACTTGGCGCAACCGACGTCAACTATGAGGAGGTCGTCTACGAGGGCTACGGCCCCAGCGGCGTTGCCGTCATCGTAGAGGCAACCACCGACAATCGCAACCGTACCGCCGGTGAGGTTCGCCATTATTTCGATAAGTTTGGCGGTAATATGGGTCAGACCGGCTGTGTCAGTTATATGTTTGAGCCTAAGGGCTTGATTGTGATTGAGGACGAGGACGGCGAGATCGACGAGGATACGCTGATGGAAACTGCGTTGGAGGCAGGTGCAGAGGATCTTTCCTCCGATGAGGGTGTCTTTGAGATCACCTGTGAGAGCGATGACGTTTATGCCATCAAGGAGGCACTGGAGGCTGCGGGTTATACCATTTCTTCTGCCGAACAGACCAAGCTGCCCACCACCTACGTCACGCTGGAGACCGAGGATGATATCAAGCACATGGCTCTGCTTTTGGAGCATCTGGAGGACAACGACGATGTCATCGACGTTTACCACAACTGGGAGAACGAGCAGGAAATCTGACGCCCGGCTTTGACACCACAGCATATCGGAGGAGCTTTCCATGAAAACCTTTGAGGTCAAAACAAAAATCAATTTCGGACAAAATGCATTGGATCGCTTGCTGGATTTCAAGACGGAGCGTGTACTGATCATCGCAGATCCCTTCGTTGTCAGCAGCGGCTTGATCCGCCAGGTGACAGGGCGTCTCGATCGGACACAGGTCACATACGAGATCTATCAGGACGTTGTGCCCGATCCCCCCATTGAGAAGATTATTGGCGGTGTTCGTCAGCTGATGGCGTTCCACCCCGATTACATTGTTGCAGTGGGCGGCGGGTCTGCTCTTGATCTTGCCAAGGGGGTGCGTAAATTTGCCGCGGAGATGTCACAGAGTGAGCGCATTCCGATGTTTGCCATTCCCACTACCAGCGGAACAGGCAGCGAGGTGACCTCCTTTGCCGTGATCACCGATTCCGAGGCGAATCGCAAATATCCCCTCTCCTCGGATGACATGATTCCCGATGAGGCGATTCTGGACGAGGAGCTGGTCAAAAGCGTTCCCGCATCGATCACTGCCGATACGGGTATGGACGTTATGACACACGCCATCGAGGCATATGTAAGCATCAACAACAATGAATTTTCCGGCGCTTTGGCAGAGAAGAGCGTTGAGATCTGCGGACAGTTTCTGCTGCGCTCTTATGCAAGCTGCGAGGACAGCCACGCAAGACGCAAGATGCACATTGCATCCTGTCTTGCCGGTCTTGCCTTCAATTCCGCATCGCTCGGCTTGACGCACGGTATGGCACATCAGCTTGGTGCGAAGTTCCATATTCCGCACGGGCGTGCCAATGCAATTCTTCTGCCCACGATCATTCAGTACAACAGTCGCATCGACCGTGCAAGCCGTTCCCGCAAGGAATATGATCCCTGTGTGCGGAAATACTGCAACGTCGCGCGCGTGCTGGGGGTCAGCAACCTCAATGAGATCACAACGGTCCATGCGCTGGTTGCTTATCTTCGTTTTATGAACAGTGAGATGGACATTCCCTCCAACATCCGCGATCTTGGCAGTGTCAGTGCCGCTGATTATTTTGAGGCGATCAACGACATGGCAGCTGCGGCATTGGCCGACGGCTGTACCGCCACCAATCCACGTACGCCGACGCTTGAGGAAGTGATCGAGCTTTACAAAAAGATCTGGTAATATCATCGCATTGCGAAAAAAAGACAGACGACCGCAGCAACGGATTTTGCATGGTCGTCTGTTTTAACTTATAAAGATCGGGCTGCCTCACCTGCGTGAGACAGCCCTTTGCGTGTTGATACCATTCGATTTCAGGAACATTGAATCCCGCCCCTACCGGGTTTCAGGATTTTGTCAGGAAATCGTATGGGATTTTTATTTTGCGGCTCTGGAGTAGTTCATATCGAAGTAACGGATGGTACCGCCCCAGCCCTTTGAGGTATCGCAGTTGCGGATGCGGACGTAGCACTCGCCCGTCTCGTCACAATCGAAATCATCGGGGTTGACATCGACGTCAATTTCGTTGCCGCCTGTGGTCAGGTGCTTGCCGCCGCTGATGTCGTAGTAGTTGGCGATGATCTCCCAGTTCTCGTTGTCGTTGCTGACCTCCACGATATAATTCTGATATACGCGGAAGGTCAACTCACAATTAAGCATTTCGGAGACGTCAAAGCAATAGATCAGCTGGCGTTCATTATCGCAATAACGGATATTGGCGTTGGACTGCGCGGTATTGAGGATAATAAAATCAATATCCTCGTTGCTGGTGTTGGTATTGACTCTGCGCTTGTAGGTGGAGACGCCGTTTTCGGTCTTGACCAGATACTTTGCCTCGGTCTGCGCAGTGCTGGTGGGTACGGTCATGGCATCGTCATCGATGCTCGAGGTGTTGTTTTTACCTGTGAGCCAATCGGTGCTCTCGCCTGCATCGGCATCCATCTCAACCAGGTGGCGGATGGTCAGCATCGATACGCGCGCACCCCAGCCCATGGAAGTGTTGCTGTTACGGAAACGAACGTACAGAATACCGGTCTCCTCAACGGATTCATAATTCGTCGGATCGATGGTAAAGATGGTTGCGTTGTCGGCATCCTTAATATGCTCGACGGTTCCGCCCTCGGAATAGTCGGCGATCATTTCCCAATTCTCACCATCGCCCGAGACCTCAATGATGTAGTTCTGCGCAACGTCAAATTGGTAGATGGGAGAGTTGTAATCGGTGGTGTCAAAGCGATAGATCAGCTGGCGATCCAAGTCGCAGAAACGGCAGGTGTCGTTGGTAGCGGCCGTACTGGAGTGGACATATTCCTTGTCAGCCTCCTTGTTGTTGACTGCGATATTGATCTCCTCGTAAACGTAGGAGGAGCCTTCCAACTTGCCCTTCTCGTTGCCCCACTTGACGGTGACGGTCAGCGGCTCGCGGGAACCATCCACGGTAAAGCGCAGGGAATGGGTATCATCATCCCAAAGGATTGAGAGCAGTGTCTTTTCGGTTCCGTTCTGATCGGTGACAGTGACGGACTGCGGATAGGTACCCGTGGGCGCGAGCAGGCGGTTACAAATGATGGTGTTGGTCGCCGAGGTGAACTGATACGTTGTTGTGTTCGCACTCTCCGAAAGTGTTGCATCATCCACTTCACCCGAAGAAAAGCCCAGGCGAGGGATCGAGAGATCGAAATTATCGGTATTGATAAGAATCAGGCTGTCTTCCTTGGGAACGACAGGGTCGACCAGAATGGCCAGATTTTCATCAAAGAGATTGATGTAGGTGCCCTCCAGCTCAACAGGCTCGTCAAATGCGTGTGCAATGACGTACTTGCCACGCTCGGTGATCATCAGATCGGAGGAGACGTATTCATACTCTGTATACTGCAGCGCGTACTCAACCAACGTACGCAGCATGGTAGAGCCTCCCTTGTACTGCGCAAAGGCTGCGGTGGGAATACCCATGACAACGACGTTGCCTTCGCCGACGGACTCTTCAAAACCGATGACCTTATTGCCGATCTTCATGACGGGGTTTTCGGCACCGTCAAAGGTGATGGCGTAGCTGGCGTAAGAGGAGAGGGCGTGATTATCGAAGGTATCCTCAAGATCGATCACGGTAGCAGAGAGACGGGAGGACGGCTTGATACCGTTGTTATCCCCGGTGTTGACCGTGATTTCTTCAAGTCCCAGATGGCGCAGAAGGTTGTACAGCGGCGTGACATCGTCAGCCCAGAAGAAATAGTCATCGATATCCCAGTATTGGTTGTGTCCCGAGATATACAGCAGCGTACCGCCTGCCTTGACCCAATCGGCAATGGCGATGTTGACCTCCTCGGACAGAGGAACCGAAGTATCATAGCTTGCAAGCAGGAGGGTGACATCTTCAAGATCATCAGCCGTGTAGATCTGCTCCATGGCCTTCATCTTGACCGGGACGCCGTCGCGAACCAGCGGTGCGCACAGACCATACATACCGTCGGTCGGATTGAGCGACCAGCCCGAGCCGGTGTTCATCCAGGACAGAGAGTCGGATGCCAGATAACTGATACCCGGCGTACCGGCCGTCATGGTGATCTCCTCACCGCCGATATCGTTGAGCATGGCGAAGATTTGAGATTGTACCGTGCGATATGCGCTGGTGGCGCTGCCGAAGGCACGCTGTACCCAAGGCAAAATCTGGAAACGGTTGATCTCGGGCTGCATCAGCTGTGCTGCGATCGACTGACGGTAGAAATACTGGCAGCCCTCTTCGGTACGGGTGGTGCTGTCCATGACCGGGTCAGCCAGAGCGTAAAAGTTGGTGCCCTCGACACTGTCGACATAAGAGCAATACTCGATAAACGCATTGGTGAAATTATCCACGGTGTTGGAGCCGTTGTAGGGGAAGGCACTGTTGTGGGTGTCAGCCCACGTCTGACCGATAACGCCGTCGATGACGTCCAGAGCCAGATAAGTATTCAGACCTGCCGTGATCGACCAAGCAGCATAGTTGACAGTCGAGTGGGTCGCAATGTAGATCTGCGTGTTGGGGGAGACTTCCTTGACGCGCTTGGAAAGCTCGGTCAGGATTCTCTCAAACAGATAGGTCTTGAGCAAATTTGCCTTGAGGTTGGCGGCAGCAGAGGAATTGGGGGCCTCCCATTCCTCGCCGTAAAATTCTTCCCATTCATCCTTGAAGGTCTGGGAGTAGCCTGCGCGGATCCACATCTCAGGCTCCTCCAGTGCGATGGTCTGGGGATGATACTGCTCGATCATGGGCAGCAGCATCTCATACCATGCAAATTCGATCCAATCCTCGGAGGGAACCATGTAGTAGGAGCCGCCGGCAGGGTGCTCCAGATAATTGCCCGAGGAATCCATCTGGATGTCATTGTAATTATCCTTGTCAAGGTCAAGGTAGGAGGCGTCGGCGCGGTTGATGGCGATCATCATATCCACGACGTAGTCCTCGGATTCGTACCATGTGGCAAAGTTTTCACCCGAGGTCGAATAGACCATGACCGAGTCGGCGTTGACCGCGCGGGTGTCTGTGTAAAGTACGCTTGCCTGGAAGGTGGTGCGTACACCCTGCAGATCAAAGGAATCGTAACTTTGAACGTACAGGCCGTTTTCCAATTCGTAGTAGGGGCGGATGTAGGTCGCAGGAGAGACGGTAGGTTTGTTCTGCTCGCCGTAAATGGTCTCATACGTCGGAGGAACGATCACAACGGGCTCGGGCGTGTAGATGCCCTTCTGCGCATAATCTTCCGCTAATTCGATCTTGGTGACGGCGTAGGTGTTGGCCTCCTCGTTATAGCCGAGAATGTTGTCGATGAAATATTCGACAGCGGCAATGGTACAATCATCATCGTAACCGACAATGACCAGACGCTTGCCGACCATCTGAATGGCGTATTCACCCTCGGCCAGCGTAGCGTGGATCTGTGTACTCTCGGCGCGATTGGTCAGACCGACGAGAATGTCACAGGTGTCGGTGGGAACCTCCTCGCCGCGGGGAACATAGTCATCACTGATACCGATGGCAACACCGGTAGCCGCCTCAATGCAGGTGCGCAGCTTTGCGGCAGCGTTGATGACCTCTTGGATGGTGATATCCGGGCGATAGACCGTATATTCGGTTGTACCGTCCACCAGCGTGATCAGTGGCACCTCGGGCTGATCTCCGCTGTCGGGATTGTCATCCTCACCGTCCTTGGTGCAGGCAGACAGGCTGCCGAGCACGCACGTGCAGATCATGCAAAGGCAGAGAACAAGGGACAGAAGACGACGAAAGTTGAACTTCATAGATATACTCCTTTCTCATTTTGCGAAACAATGGCTGTGTCGCGAGCGATGTGACTACATTATACATGAAATCAGAGAAAAAAGCAAGTATACAACATAAAAATTTACATTTTATATCATACTTTCCGCGTTTTTGCTTACGGTGGTGCTGTATTTGCTGAAAAGCCGCCGTGTTGTGCGAAGGATAAGAGGGGAAGAAGTAAATTTTTTGAAAATATTTTGTAATATATTTGACTTATGAGGAATTTTGTGGTATGATATACTGATAAGATAGGGAGCTTACGTCAAGGAGGCGCGCATGATCATTTTAGGCATTGACCCCGGCATTGCCATTGTCGGCTGGGGTGTGGTGGATTACACCAAAAACAAATTCAAAACGCTGGGCTACGGATCGATATTGACCTCCAAGGACGAAAGCACGCAAATGCGCCTGAGTCGCATTTACGACGAGCTGACGGCGATCATACAAAAATATCGTCCTGAGGCGATGGCGGTGGAGGAGCTGTTCTTCAACACCAACCAGACAACCGCCATCCGCGTGGCGGAGGCAAGAGGAGTCATCCTGCTTGCTGCACAACGATCGGGGTTGACCATTGCGGAATACACGCCACTGCAGGTCAAGCAGGCGGTGGTCGGTTACGGACGCGCCGAAAAAAAGCAGGTGATCTCCATGGTGACGCTGATGCTGGGACTGCCCAAGCCTCCAAAGCCCGACGACACCGCCGATGCACTTGCCATTGCGGTGACGCATGCCCACAGCGGCGCGTCGCGTCTGGCAGGATATTACAATCAAGCATAAGACAAGGAGACAAAATATGTGGTGTGCTGAAAACTGGAAGGATTATGAGCTTTTGGACACGGGGGACGGAGAGCGCCTGGAGCGCTGGGGAGATCTGATCCTCATCCGTCCCGACCCGCAGGTCATCTGGAAGAATACCAAAAAGCATCCCGCTTGGAAAAGGGCTGATGGTATTTACCGCCGTTCCTCCTCGGGAGGCGGTGCATGGGTGAAGAATCATCTGCCTGAGCAGTGGAATATCCGCTATGATTCGTTGGGGCTGGGCTTTGTGCTGCGCCCGATGGGCTTTAAGCACACGGGACTTTTCCCCGAGCAGGCAGCCAATTGGGATTGGTTTTCCGAGCTGATCCGATCAGCAGACCGTCCCGTGAAGGTATTGAATCTGTTTGCTTACACAGGTGGAGCAACGGTGGCTGCGGCAAAGGCGGGCGCGTCTGTCGTGCACGTGGATGCTGCCAAGGGCATGGTTGCGCAGGCGAAGGAAAACGCAGCACTGTCGGGGCTGGCCGATGCTCCCATCCGCTACATTGTGGACGATTGCAAAAAGTTCGTCGAGCGCGAGCTGCGTCGCGGTAATCACTATGAGGGCATTATTATGGATCCGCCCTCATACGGCAGGGGCCCCGGGGGCGAAGTCTGGAAATTGGAGGACAGCATTGACGAGCTGCTCTCGTTGTGTGCCCCCTTGCTTTCGGATAACCCGCTGTTTTTCTTGCTCAATTCTTATACCACGGGGCTCTCTCCCATGACCATGCAATATCTTCTGCAGCAAAAGCTGGAGGGAAAATTTGGCGGGGTGACCTGCTCGGGAGAGCTGGGGCTGCGAGTAACACAGACGGGCGGAGCTCTTCCTTGCGGCGCCAGCACGCGCTGGGTGGCAGACGGATGTAGCTTGGGCGAATGATACAAGCAAACATAACAAACGAATTTCAAGGAGGTGAAGTTCTGTGGCAGAACCACTGATCAGAACCGAAAATTTAGAATTTTCCTACCCGCAGGAAGGCGCGGATCACCTTAATGTCCCTGTGCTGCGGGGGGTGAATCTGACGATTGAAAAGGGAGAGTATGTGGCCATACTCGGGCATAACGGCTCGGGAAAGTCTACCTTTGCCAAATTGCTCAACTTGATTTTAGAGCCCTCTGCGGGAAAAATATATATTGACGGGCAGGATATCACCTCCCCCGATATGACCGACGAGGATGTGTACAACCTTCGTCGTCGCGTTGGGATGGTATTTCAAAATCCCGACAATCAGCTGGTCGCGACGTTGGTCGAAGAGGACGTTGCATTTGGCCCCGAAAATCTGGGGCTTGATCCGATGGAGATTCGCCGTCGCGTAGATGAGGCATTGGATATGGTGGGAATGCGTGAATACGCCCATCATGAGCCGCACCGTCTTTCGGGAGGACAAAAGCAAAGAGTAGCGATTGCGGGCTTGATCGCCATGATGCCGGAATGTATGATTTTAGACGAGGCGACTGCCATGCTGGATCCGATGGGACGTCGTGAGGTCATTGACACGGTGGAAACCTTGCACCGTGAGCGTGGAATCACGGTGCTGACCATCACCCACCACATGAATGAAGCGGCGCGCGCTGACCGTATCATCGTGCTGGATGACGGCGAGGTGCTGTTGGACGGTACGCCTGAGGAGGTTTTTTCACACCCGGATGTGCTGCGGGCGGCAGGCTTGGATGTTCCCCAGTCGGCAGCATTGGTTCATGGGCTGCGAGAGCTCGGAATTCTTGCCGATGGTAAAGTCGGCAGCATCGTCGATTGCGTACAGACCATCTGTCGCGCCTATGAGTATAGTAAATCACTGCAATGAATTGAGATCAGATATGTCAAAAATCGAACTGCAAACTATCAATTATCTATATGGAAAAGGCACCCCCTTTGAGGTTCACGCGCTGCAAGACGTCAGCATCTCGGTGCGTGAGGGCACCGTTACGGGCATCATCGGGCATACCGGTTCGGGAAAATCCACACTGGTGCAGCTGCTCAACGGATTGACCAAGCCCGAAAGTGGCTTGGTGCTGCTGGACGGTAAGGACATCTGGGAGGATCCCAAAAAGATCCGAAACATTCGTTTCCGCGTCGGACTTGTCATGCAGTATCCGGAATATCAGCTGTTTGAGGAGACGGTACGTGCTGACATCGCGTTCGGCCCGAAGAATATGGGGCTCTCTGCCGAGGAGATCGAGACACGGGTGCGCGAGGCTTGTCGCTTTGCCGGCTTGGACGAGGCACTTTTGGATGCCTCACCCTTTGATCTGTCGGGCGGACAGAAACGTCGTGTGGCGATCGCTGGCGTTATGGCGATGCGCCCTGAGGTGCTGGTGCTTGACGAGCCCGCCGCAGGACTTGATCCGCGCGGTCGGGATGCTATCTTACGCGGTATGAAGGAGTACAGAGACCGCAGCGGTGCGACGGTCATTATCGTCAGCCACAGCATGGAGGATATGGCACGCTTTTGCGATGACGTGATCGTTATGGCGCACGCTCGTGTTCTGATGCAGGGGAGCTGCCGTGAGGTCTTCGCACGTGCCGAGGAGCTCTCTGCTGTTGGGCTGGATATCCCCGAGATCTCTACCGTTTGCCGTATGCTGCGCGAGCGGGGCGTTCCCGTGGAGCAGGGCATCTACACCGTGGAGGACGCGGTGCACAGCCTTGCGCAGCTTTTACGCGGGGAAGGGGGGCAGGCGAAATGAAAGGCTTTGCTTTCGGACAGTATTATCCTGCCGATTCGCTTTTGCATCGACTGGATCCTCGCGCCAAGCTGATCATGGCGCTGATGTACGTGGTTACCTCGTTTATCTGTCAGAATATTTTAGGCTTTGCCGCGTTGTTATTATCGGCGATTTTGCTGGTGATCCTGTCAAAAATCCCCATGACGACGGTGCTGCGCAGTATCCGACCGGTTTTGTTTATTATTCTCTTTACCGCGATCATCAATATTTTTATGACGGGTGGGGATACTCTTTTAGTGGAGTGGAAATTTATTCGCATTTCCCTTGAAGGTCTTCTCAACGCCGCCTTTATGATGGTGCGTATTTTTGTGCTGATCATCGGCATGGGAATGTTTATGACCTATACCACCACCCCCATTATGCTGACCGATGCCATTGAGCAGCTGCTTGCACCGCTGAAAAAGATCAAGGTGCCCGTGCATGAATTTGCCATGATGATGACCATTGCGCTGCGTTTTATCCCCACGCTGGTCGAGGAAACGGAAAAGATCATGTCTGCGCAAAAGGCGCGCGGCGCGGATTTTTCGAGCGGATCGCTACTCTCCCGTGCCAAGGCTCTGATCCCGATTCTGGTACCGCTGGTGGTTTCTGCCTTTCGACGTGCGGATGAGCTGGCAACGGCGATGGAGTGTCGTTGCTATCACGGCGGGGACGGAAGAACGCGCATGACACAGCTGCGCTACAGCGGCAGAGATTATGCTATGCTGGCGGTGATGATACTGTTCTGTGCCGCTTGTATCGCCTTTAATTTTTTGAAGATCGGCTATTCCATGTGAGGGCACCTGCGATGAAAATGTTGATTTGTTGCAGCTTTGACGGCTCCAATTATCATGGCTATCAGGTGCAAAGAGGTGGCGGTGTTACCGTGCAAAGTGAGCTTAACCGCGCAGCGAGGGAGCTGTTCGGATATGAATGCGACATCGTGGGCTGCAGCCGTACCGACGCGGGAGTTCATGCGCGGATGTTCTGTGCCGCCATTTCAAAGCGCGGACGGAGCGACTTGCCGACAGCACTCCCGCCCACCAAACTCCCGCGCGCACTCTCAGCACATTTGCCGGAGGATATTTGCGTATACAATGCTGTGGAAGTCGAGGATGAGTTCCATCCCCGCTATGCCGTGATTGCCAAGGAATACGAATATCGATATTTTGTTCGGGAGGTCAGAGATCCCTTTGAAAGCAACCGCAGCTGGCATATGCCGCTGCCGCTGCATCCCGATGCCGTGGTGAAAATGAACCGTGCCGCTGCCCATTTTTGCGGCAAGCATGATTTTACGTCCTTTATGGCGCAAGGCTCCAAGATCGTCGATGCTACGCGCACGGTTTATCAAGCCGGTGTGACGCAAGAAGGCAACGTCATGACCTTTCGCGTATGTGCCGACGGATTTCTGTATCATATGGTCCGTATTATGGCAGGAACACTGATCGAGTGTGTTACGGGGCAAGCCCCCCGTGACCCCGACAGCATCCCCGCGGTCATTGCTGCACACGATCGCGCATCCGCGGGACGGACCGCACCCGCACATGGATTGTACCTCAATCGCGTGGAGTATCCGAACCATATATTTTTATGAAATTCCCGGGAAAGGAGAGAGCGCATGAAACCGATGGAATATCTTGCAAAGCTGCAGGCGATGCTTCCCCGACGTAAAAGCGATGCGACAGAGCCGATTGCTGCAGATGTAAGCGAGACACCGTATTATCGTGAGAAATCGGTGGTATATGCAACGGCGCAGATGGTCATTTTAATGATACTGGCTGTTTTTTTAGCGGTTTCTTTTCTGACGGGGAGCGGACGACTCTCGGTGGAAAACTGGACATTGTTTATCAGTGATCTCAGCAGTGCCGTGGTATTGCCCGAGGCGGGCAGCACCGAGACATTGACTTATGTTGCCGATGAGCAAAATCGTTTTGCATCCTATCGCGGTGGACTTGCGGTGCTGGGTAAGGAGCGTCTGACGGTCTTTACAGCGACGGGGAGAGAGAATTATACGGTCTCTCTTGGCTACAACACGCCACGTCTTATCTCTTCTGGGAAATATCTTCTGGCTTATGATCTCGGTGGTAGTGAGCTGTCGGTCTACAATTCCTTTACCAAGCTGTTTGACACCGTGACGGATTCCCCCATCCGAGGGATCGCGGTCTCGGAGGCCGGATATTTCGGCGTGATCACCGACGACAGTGCGTATGCAGGGTGTGTGACGCTGTATGACGGCGATTTTGACGTGATCAGTCGCTTCCATCTGAAGGAGCATACGGTTTGCGCCGCCATTGCGGACGATGGGGAGCAGATCGCAATCGCCTCTGTCGCCTCGCAGGAGGGAAGGCTGCAGTTGACGCTGTTGCTTGCCGTTCCCGGGGAGAGTGAGGCGCAAGGGAGCGTGACGCTGCAGGATGCTTACCCGTTGTCAATGAGTTATACCGAGCAAGGACTGATGCTGCTTTGCTCCGACCGTGTGTATGCCATTGATCGGGATGGTTCTTTGCTGGGAGAATATTATTTTCAAACAGAGAGCGTGACGGGAGCAAGCTTAGGCGCGGCAGGCTGTGTGCTGCTGTCGCGCGCCAATAATTACAACAGTGACACCCGTGTGTTGGCACTGGATGCCAAGGGTGAAATCGCTTATGACCTGATCGTTTCCGGATCTGTGGTGGATGCGGTCATGGATGAGAGCGGCGCGTTATACCTTTTGTATGCGGATGCTCTTACGATGCATATTGACGGGGAGAGTGCACCGCGCGACACCGTGGCGCTGATGTCAAGCTATGAAGAGCTTTTACCCATGGGAGAAGGGGAGATCTTTGTGTGTGGGCAGGCGCGCGCGGTCTATGTGCGCTTGCAAGCGGAATGACCACAGCGTTTCGATTACATGAAATGAGAGGAGAGAATACCAAGTGCAATACTTTTTGGATATATCCCTGCTTGCCTTGATCGCGTTGACGATCGTGATCTATTGGCGGCGTGGCTTGATCCGCTCTCTGATGGGAGCGGCAAAGACGGTTCTGTCCATTATTCTGACCTATATGTTCGGTGATATGGCTGCAACATGGCTGGAGCAGACGTATATGCTCCCAAGCTTGAGCGCTTTTGTCAAGGAACGGCTGCAGGCTCTGTTTGTATCGGGGGCGCAGAGCTTTGATCTTTCCTCCGTGTTTGCACAGATGCCCGATTGGTTGCGTAATCTTTTGATGAACTTTCACGTAGATGTCGGTGCGCTGGAGGAGGAATATGCTCTGGTGACGCAAGGCTCCTCGACACAGCTGGATGCGCTTGCGAGCAGCATCGCCACACCGGTCGCGGCACTGCTCTCGACGGCGGTGGGATATGCGGTGGTATTTTTGGTTGCCAATCTGCTTTTGACCATCGTTGCGTTTCTGCTGGTGCGCATTGCGGAGCTGCCCGTCATACGGACGTTTGACCGCGCGCTGGGGTTGGTTCTCGGCCTGCTTTGCGCGATCCTGTATTCCTCACTGTATGTTATGCTGATCTATATGCTGCTTGGATGGGTGGAGGTAAGCAATCCCGAGATCGCCTTCAGCAGCGGCTTTGATGCGTCGTGGATTTTCCAATATGCATACAAGTTCAATCTGTTCAAAATTCTGTTCGGTATTTAGCGACGCCGTTTGTACGCCAATCCGACCATAGCCAAAGAAAGGACGCGCAGCAGTGCGCGATAATGTATCGAATTTATGATGATAAAATGCAGTAAATGCCAGAAACGAATGGCAATGATATTTGTGACCAAGGTGGAAAACGGTCAAAAGAAGAGTGAAGGCTTGTGCGTTGTGTGCGCAAAGGAGCTGGGGCTGCCCGTGGACAATATGCTCAATGAGGCCATGGGAAAAATGGGACTGAATCTGGATCAGCTTGCTGAAATGGAGGACGATTTCAAGGCGGCGCTCTCGCAGGGCGAGATGGCTGATGAGGAAGATGCTGCCGATGACACCGAGCTTGATGCGGGTGAGGAGGGGCAGGAAGAGTCTGCTGCCCGCAAGGAGGAGCATATCGTTCCCACCTTTGACTTTCGCAAAATTTTTGAGGATGCGGGACTTCTTCGTACCGACGGAACCACGCCCCCTGACAAGAGCGGAGAGGGGGAGCAGCAAAAGCCTGCGGAGATATCGGGCGACGGAGACAAGGCAAAGGGAAGAGAAAAGGATAAAAAAGACAAGATTTTTGAGAAAAAGTATAAGATTCTTTCCGCGCACTGTCACAATCTGACGCGCAGCGCGGCGCAGGGAAAGCTGGATAACATCGTCGGTCGTGAGCGTGAGCTTGCACGCGTGATCCAGATCCTTTGCCGTAGACAGAAGAACAATCCCTGCCTGATCGGTGAGCCAGGTGTCGGTAAGACCGCCATCGCCGAGGCACTTGCGATCCGCATTGCGAGCGGCAGCGTGCCCTTTAAGCTCAAGAACAAGCAGATCTATCTGCTTGATCTGACCTCACTGGTGGCAGGTACACAGTTCCGCGGGCAATTTGAGGCAAGGATTCAAGGGCTGATCAATGAGATCAAGGATGCCGGCAACATCATTCTCGTCATCGACGAGGTGCATAATCTGGTGGGGACGGGCAACTCCGAGGGCAGCATGAATGCCGCCAATATTCTCAAGCCCGCGCTTTCCCGTGGAGAGATTCAGGTGATCGGTGCGACAACGCTGACCGAATATCGTAAGTTTATCGAAAAGGATGCCGCGCTTGAGCGGCGTTTCCAGCCCGTCATGGTCGAGGAGCCCTCCATTGACGACAGCGTCGATATGCTGCGTGGGATCAAGCATTATTATGAGGATTTCCACGGTATTATCATTCCCGAGGAAATTCTTCGCAAAACTGTGACGCTCTCCGAGCGATATATTACCGATCGTTATCTTCCCGACAAGGCGATCGACCTTCTTGATGAGGCGGCATCGTATCTCTCTCTCAACACAGCCGTGATCAACGAGTCTTATGAAATCCGTGAACAATTGCTCACCGTCAAAGCGGAGCGTGAGGCGCTGGAAAACGACACGGCGGCGCTGGATGATGCTGCTGCCGCACAAAGATACGAGCGTATTGCCCGCATCCGTGAAAAAGAGCTTAAGCTCTCCGAGCGGCTGCACACCATTGAGCCCGAATGTGAAAAGGTGACGCTTGGTGTAGAGGATCTGGCGCAGGTAATCGAGGTCTGGACGGGAATTCCCGCCAGCACGGTCAGCGAAAGCGAGCTGACGCGTCTTTCCCGTCTGGAGGAGCAGATCAAAGCGCGCATCGTCGGGCAGGATGAGGCGGTTCGTGCGGTCGTCCGTGCCATCAAGAGAAACCGCGCGGGAATTTCTTACAAGCGTAAGCCGGTTTCCTTTATCTTTGCGGGACCGACGGGTGTGGGCAAGACCGAGCTGGTCAAAACGCTTGCCAACCAGCTGTTCCATTCTCCCGAGACTCTGATCCGTCTGGATATGTCCGAATTTATGGAAAAGCATTCGGTCTCCCGTATCATCGGAGCGCCTCCCGGATACGTAGGCTACGACGAGGCGGGACAGCTGACCGAAAAGATCCGCCGCAGACCCTATTCGGTGGTGCTGTTTGATGAGATCGAAAAGGCGCATCCCGACGTGCTCAACATTCTCTTACAGGTGCTGGATGACGGTCGGATCACCGACGCGCGGGGCAAGACGGTCAACTTTGAGAACACCGTGTTGATCATGACCACCAACGCGGGTTCTGATCGCTCGGCGTCTACCGTCGGATTTTCCGCTGACGAGCAAAAGCGGGCGGAGGCAAAGACCGAAAAGGCACTTGCAACCTTCCTGCGTCCCGAGTTTATCAACCGCATCGACGAGATCATTACTTTCCGCTCGTTGGATGAGAATGACTTTGTCCGTATCGCCAAGATCATGCTGGAGGAGCTCAAGGTGGCGCTTGCCGAGAAGGATATGACCTTCACGTATACCGAGGAGGCAGCTGTGTGTATTGCCAAGGCATCCTTCTCGCAAAAGTACGGTGCACGCAATATGCGCCGCTATATCTGCCGCGAGGTCGAAGACCCGTTGGCGGAGAAGATCATCGAGAGCAGCTTGCGTGCGATCACGCAAATCCGTCTGGGAAGTGTCGGAGATGCCCTGCAGCTGGATTGTATGTAATCTTTTCTTGTTTCCACTCACCTCAGTATGATCGGGGTGGGTGGATCTTTTGTAAGCTCTTTTTTTACATTGCTTGACTTTTTGTTCTGTATCTCTTGATTTTTTTTATCGTATGTGATATAATAATACCGATCTGCGGTGTGATGGATTCGGAAAGGCGGGATGGATATGATACTGACCATAGATATCGGCAATACCAATATAACGCTTGGTGGCTTTGTATCGGATGAGCTGAAGTTTGTTTCCCGTATTTCGACCGATCCGCTCAAAACCGACGACGAATATGCGATTCGGATTCTGGAATCACTTGCACTTTACGAGATTGAAAAGACGGAGATTACGGGGGTAATGATTGCCTCGGTCGTTCCGCCCTTGAATACGGTGATGAAGAGGGCAATTCAGTTTGTCTTCAAGAAGGATCCTGTGTTTGTGGGGCCGGGGATCAAAAGCGGCATCGGGATTCAATGCGATATGCCGTCCTCGGTCGGCGCGGATCTGATCGCCGCCGCGGTTGCCGCACACTATATTTACGGCAGCCCGTCTTTGATCGTTGATATCGGAACAGCAACCAAGATGACCGTGGTCAATCACAAGGGGGCCTTTATCGGCACCTCGATCATTCCCGGCGTCATGATGGGACTCAATGCCCTTGCATTGGGAACGGCGCAATTGCCAAAGATCAGCCTGGAGGTACCGAATGCGGTTATTGCCAAAAATACCGCCGATTGCATGAGATCGGGCGTTCTTTTTGGGAATGCCGGCTTGATAGACGGCATGATCGATCGGATCAATGAGGAATTTGGTGAGGAATTGAAGGTTTACGCTACGGGAGGGATGGCAACGACCATGATCCCTTTGTGCAAGCATGAGATATACGTTGACGAGCACCTTGTTCTCAAGGGCTTGAACATCCTGTATCAAAAGAACAGAGCGTAAGATGCATAGTATAATTTCATATTTTGTTGTATATTTCTGCAGACGCAGCGCTTTGCATTTGCAGATAATATAAATTTTTTATGCGTTGTACCGCAATTGCGGACGACAGCAAGGAGGAATTTTATGAGAACAACAAACAAAAACAGAGAG
Organism: Clostridia bacterium; assembly: GCA_017456145.1. Taxonomy (GTDB): domain Bacteria; phylum Bacillota; class Clostridia; order Oscillospirales; family CAG-272; genus SIG644. The sequence continues at coordinate 106,623 of JAFTJZ010000015.1, read as the reverse complement.
CAGATTCAAAAGCTCGCGCTTATGGCATTGCTCACGGCGATGGTAGCCGTACTCGCGTATTTTGGCGGCTTTATCAAGCTGCCCGGTGGTTTTGCATCCATATCGCTGACACTGATCCCCGTGGTCATCGGTGCGGCATTGTATGGCCCCGGAGCCGGTGCTTGGCTGGGCGGTGTGTCCGGTGTCGTGTTCTTTGTCACAGCGGATGCGATGTTCTGGTTTGGTCTGAATGTGCCGGGGACGATCATCACGGTGATGGTGAAGGGCATTCTTGCGGGCTTTTGCGCCGGATTGGTCTATAAGCTGCTTGAGAAGCTCAATCGCTATTTGGCTGTGATCGTGAGCGCAATCGTCTGCCCCGTGGTCAACACGAGCATATTCCTGCTTGGGTGCCTTGTCTTCTTTTTGGACACGGTCAAAGCAGGCGCGGCAGCAGAGGGAACCTCTGTTTTCGGTTACATGATCGTATTTTTCGTGGGCATGAATTTTGTATTTGAGCTGATCACCAATATCGTTTTGAGTCCTGCGATTTTAAGAATACTGAACATAAGAAAAAAGAAGGTCTGAGCGAGCATTGCAGCCGCTTGCCGAGAACACATAGTCCTGCTGCAAACACAGCAAGACAAGGGAGTTCTACTGTTTTCGCAGTAGACTCCCTTTTTTTACAAAATTTTGTGCTTTGCCTATTGACAAACCACAAGATATAGTGTATAATATACACTGCCTATTGATCACACCGCACAGATACAGCGGCGTGTTTACATAAATGATAAGGAAAGGACGTATAGACTATGAAGATTATCAAGCGCAACGGCTCCGAGGCGATTTTTGATATTACGAAGATCATCGTTGCTATTCACAAAGCGAATAATTCCGTGCAGGAGGCTGACCGACTGACTGCGGCGCAGATCCACACGGCGGCGGCAAACGTAGAGGAGACCTGTCAGCGGATGAACCGCGCCATGAGCGTGGAGGAGATTCAAGACTTGGTCGAGGATCAGATCATGGCACTGGGGGCTTTTAATCTTGCCCGTAAATATATTACGTATCGCTACATCCGTGCGATGGTGCGTCAATCCAACACCACCGATGAGCAGATCCTCGCGTTGATCGAATGCAATAATGAGGAAGTCAAGCAGGAAAATTCCAACAAGAATCCTACCGTCAACAGTGTGCAGCGTGACTATATGGCGGGCGAGGTCAGTAAGGATATTACGCGTCGTGTGCTGCTGCCACAGGATGTTGTGGAGGCACATGACAGTGGAATCATTCATTTCCACGATGCCGATTACTTCGCACAGCATATGCACAACTGCGATCTGGTCAATCTGGAGGATATGCTGCAAAACGGTACGGTCATCAGCGGTACCATGATCGACAAGCCTCATTCCTTCTCAACCGCCTGCAACATTGCAACGCAGATCATTGCGCAGGTTGCCTCCAGCCAGTATGGAGGTCAATCCATTTCGTTGACCCATCTTGCACCCTTTGTACAGGTCAGCCGCGAGCGTATCCGTAAGCAGGTGGCTGCGGAGGCAGAAAATTTCGGTGGCTTTGCATCTCCCGAATCGATCGAGCGCACGGTGGAGGATCGGCTGCGTGAAGAAATCCGCCGCGGTGTACAGACCATTCAATATCAGGTCGTCACGCTGATGACTACCAATGGACAGGCGCCCTTTATCACTGTCTTTATGTATCTGGGTGAGGCGAGAAATGAACAGGAAAAGAAGGACCTTGCTCTGATCATCGAGGAGGTGCTGCTGCAGCGGATCAACGGCGTGAAGAACGAGGCGGGGGTTTGGATCACTCCCGCGTTCCCCAAGCTGATCTACGTGCTGGAGGAGCAGAATATTCATGAGGACAGTCCCTATTATTATCTGACCCGTCTGTCTGCTAAGTGTACTGCCAAGCGCATGGTGCCCGATTACATCTCCGAAAAGAAGATGCTGGAATATAAGGTCGACAAGAACGGAGAAGGGCACTGCTACACCTGTATGGGCTGCCGTAGCTTTTTGACTCCTTACGTTGATCCCGAGACAGGAGCACCTAAATATTACGGACGCTTTAACCAAGGCGTTGTCACCATCAACTTGCCCGATGTGGCGCTGTCCAGCGGTGGTGATTTCGATAAATTCTGGAAGATCTTTGACGAACGCCTTGATCTCTGCTATCGCGCACTGATGTGTCGTCACAACCGACTCAAGGGAACGCTGTCCGATGCTGCGCCCATTCTTTGGCAGTACGGTGCGCTGGCAAGACTTGAGAAGGGAGAGACCATTGATAAGCTGCTCTACGGTGGCTATTCTACCATCTCTTTGGGCTACGCGGGGCTTTATGAGTGCGTCAAGGCGATGACGGGCAAGTCTCACACCGATGCCTCTGCAACCCCCTTTGCACTTCAGATCATGCAGCATATGAACGATGCCTGCGCCAAGTGGAAAAAGAAGGAGAACATCGATTTCAGCCTCTACGGCACACCGCTGGAATCCACGACCTACAAGTTTGCCAAGTGCTTGCAAAAGAGATTCGGCATTGTCCCCGGTATTACCGATAAAACCTATATCACCAACTCTTATCACATCCATGTGACCGAGGACGTTGATGCGTTTACCAAGCTTTCCTTTGAGTCGCAGTTCCAAAAGCTCTCTCCCGGTGGTGCCATCAGCTACGTTGAGGTGCCCGATATGCAGAATAATCTGGAGGCGGTGCTCGAGGTTATGAAATTTATTTATGATCACATTATGTATGCCGAGCTCAACACCAAGAGTGACTTTTGCCAGTGCTGCGGTTATAATGGTGAGATTCTGATCGTGGAGGATGACGACGGTAAGCTGATCTGGGAGTGCCCCAACTGCCGCAACCGCGACCAGTCCAAGATGAACGTCGCTCGACGTACCTGCGGGTATATCGGCACGCAATACTGGAATCAGGGACGTACGCAGGAGATCAAGGATCGCGTGCTGCATCTTTGATGCCACCGGAAGGAAATCAAATTTATGTATTACAGCGTAATTAAGCCCGTAGATATTGCCGACGGCATCGGGGTGCGGGTAAGTCTGTTTGTTTCGGGATGCACACACCACTGTAAGGGCTGTTTTCAACCGGAAACGTGGTCGTTTACGTATGGACAGCCGTTTACGGCGCAGACCGAGGAACAGCTACTCTCCTATCTTCGTCCTTCATATATTCGCGGCTTGACTCTGCTTGGCGGTGAGCCGATGGAGCCTGATAATCAGCGTGTGCTGCTGCCGTTTTTGAAACGCCTTCGCGCCGAGCTGCCTGACAAGGATATCTGGTGCTACAGTGGGTACACGCTGGAGGAGCTGCTCGGTGCCTCCCGCGCCCGCTGCGAGGTGACCGACGAGCTGCTGTCTATGATCGATGTTTTGGTGGACGGCGAATTTGTAGAAGAAAAACGAAACATCTCGCTGAAATTCCGCGGGTCGGAAAACCAGAGACTGATCGACTTGCCCGAAACGCTCCGATGTGAACGGGTCGTGCGGTTCGATTTATAAAATTTATGAAGGGCTCGGGATCCTTTCTCAAAAAGATTCCCGAGAAATGTAAATAATGATGAAAATTCAAATCAAAAAGCTTAATGAAAAAGCACAGCTACCCACGCGGGGCTCGTCTGCGGCGGCGGGCTACGATCTTTATGCCTGCATTGACGAGGCGGTGACCATTGCCCCTCATACCACGGAGAAGATCGGTACGGGTCTTGCCGTTGCTATCCCCGAGGGATATTTCGGCGCCGTATTTGCTCGCAGCGGCCTGGCCGCCAAGCAGGGACTTCGCCCTGCCAATTGTGTCGGCGTCTGCGATGCGGACTATCGCGGTGAATATATCGTCGCGCTGCATAATGATACCGACCAGCCCCGTACGGTGCAAAATGGCGACCGCATTGCCCAGCTTGTCATCATGCCGTTTCTGCCTGCAGAGTTTGAAGAGGTGGATGAGCTGGGCGAAACCCAGCGCGGCGCAGGCGGTTTTGGCTCGACGGGGGTCTGAGATGACCGATCACGGTGTCAATCGAATTATCACAGATATTTCCGATTACATTTTCGTCAGTGATGAGCCTACCGTTTCCGATGCTATCTTTTTGCCGGGCGGTTCGCATCCCGAGCAACCCGAATATGCTGCCGAGCTTTATCACAAGGGGTATGCAAAATGGCTGATCCCCTCCGGCGGTATCAGCGTAAAGGTAGAAAAATGGCACGGTGTTCGCTCAAAGGCAGAGATATACGATGGTGATTACCAATCGGATTGCGCGTTTTTTACCGATGTACTGTTGAAAAACGGCGTGTCGGCGGATGTGATCGTCGGAGAAGATCAATCAGGTCATACGCGTGACAACGCATTTCTTTCCCGAAAGGCCGTTGACGAAAAGGGGATAGAGATAAGAAAGGCTTTGATTGTATGTAAAGCCTTTCACGCTCGCCGCTGCCTGATGCTCTATCAGATGGCGTTTCCGAATACCGCCATTCGGGTCTGTCCCGTCCATTGCTATAACATCACCAAGGAGAATTGGTATACCACCGAGCAGGGAATTGACAAGGTTCTTGGCGAGCTTGCCCGCTGCGGCAATCAGTTCGTCGGGGATATTAAACGATATTTGCAATAATGAAAAAGGTTGTTTTTTAAGGTTTTCTTAAAAGCAACCTTTTTGCTTGACATATGCGATGCCGCATGATATCCGGTAAAAATGTATTTACCGGATATACTTTGACCGAAAAAAATGAGGCTGCCTCGTGATGAGACAGCCTTTTTGGCACCCCCAGCGAGAATCGAACTCACAACTAACCCTTAGGAGGGGCTTGTTATATCCATTTAACTATGAGGGCGTGTACATATATTATACCAGAAATCGTACAAAAAAGCAAGGGGGTGGGCAGTTTTTTTACGCAGATCGGGAATTTTTTTGCAGCGAGGTGATATTTTTGAGTCGGTGATGAAAAGGGGCTTGCATTTTGTTGGAAATCATGGTATACTATTATAAAATGATGTGCGCAGATTGTAGGCACACCGCGGATATTTTTCGGATATACTGATACAAACGGTCTGCACGGCGCTGCCGCGCGTGAAAGGAGAGTCCATGGATTTACAACAAACCAACGATCCGATCCTTGCCGCTCTGCAGCGTGGTGGGGTCCCCTGTAAACTGCAGGAGCGCATGGCACGACACACAACATTTTCCATCGGCGGTGCGGCGCGATATTTTGTCTGTCCGCGCAGAGAGACGGAGCTGCGGGCAGCGTTGCGCATTTTTAGCGATGCCGATCTCCCGATCGTGATATTGGGGCGTGGGAGCAATGTCCTTTTTTCTGATGATGGGTTTCAAGGTGCAGTCATTTGTATGACGGGGCTGCGGTCACTATACAAGATCGAGGATGCCTCCGCAGCCGCGGCAGGGCAGCAGTTGATCTTTGCAGAATGTGGGGTCACTCTGCGAGAGTTGGCTGCATTCGCTGCCGAGTGTGCTTTGAGCGGCTTGGAATTTGCGCATGGGATCCCGGGAACGGTGGGCGGTGCGATTCGCATGAACGCAGGTGCGTTTGGCGGTGAGATTGGAGCGGTGGTTGATCATGTTTGTTGCTGTCATCGTCAATCGGGTGAAATTGAGACCATTTCGGGCGATGATTTTGCATTTTCACATCGGCACAGTCTTTTATCAGAGCGCACGGAGCTGGTTTGTCTCTCCGCGGTTTTCAAGCTGCCGTTACCTCCGGCAGAAGACGATGCGCGTGAAACGATGCGGCATAACATTCATCAGACTATGGAGGATTATAAGCAGCGCAGACGATCAACACAACCTCTGGAATATCCCAGCGCGGGAAGTATATTCAAGCGTCCGACCGGGCATTACGCGGGAAAGCTGATTGAAGATTGCGGATTGAAGGGCTTGCAGATCGGTGGAGCCCAGGTGTCCCCCAAGCACGCTGGCTTTATCATCAATCGCGGCGGTGCAACGGCGGAGGATGTCCGCACACTGATCACGCGGATCAAGCAGGTCGTAAATGAGCGTTTCGGTGTGCTCTTGGAGGAAGAAGTTCTTTATCTCGGGGATGAGAGATAGGAGAAAACAGTGGTTGCGAAAATCAACCGATGTGAGAAATGCTTAAAAGGAGTGGTGCGGCAATGGAGATGGAAATGACCTTTTCCGAGGATGTCAAGCAGGAGATCCTGGATGCGGATATGCCGAAAAACGAGTGCTGTCGCCGCGCCATGGCGCACGGGCTGCTGGCTTGTGCGGACATCACCGAGGACGGTAGTGTGGACATTCGTGCCGCCTCCCCTGCACAGGGGGAGCAGATCGCGGCATGGCTGCGCAATCGTATGGCGTGCGATATTTCTGTGCAAGATATCTCCAAGGCAACAGATGCGCGTGTGATGCTGCATATCACGCTCCGCAAGCGTGCAGATTGGATGGCGCGATTTTTAGATGACGATTTTTATACACAGCCGCAGCTGCTATTCCCGTGTCCACACTGTCGTGCCTATTTTATTCGCGGTGCATTTGTGGCGAAGGGAACCATTGCCGATCCTACCAAATCCATGCATTTGGAGATCTCTTGCGGCAGTGACACCGTAGCGCAACGGTTAGGCGCCTTGTTGGAAGAGCTTGGATGCCCCCCAAAGGTGGTGCTCCGTTCCAACGGACAGCATTTGTATTACAAAAACAGTGCAGCCGTGGAGGATTTTTTGACGTTGCTCAATGCTAACCGTGCTCTGTTTGCAGTGATCAATGCCAAGATCGAAAGAGAACTGCGTAATAATGTCAACCGCGCGGCCAATTGTGAGACGGGAAATATCCAAAAGGCAGTTGTTGCGTCCGCAAAGCAGACAGCTGCGATACGAAAGCTGTACGAGAGTGATCGCTGGGACACACTTCCCGAGGCGCTGCGTCAGACTGCGCAGCTGCGCTTGGAGCATCCCGACGTCAGCTTGACGGAATTGGCCCTGTTGCATCAACCTGTGCTGACAAAATCAGGACTCAATCACCGTCTGCAAAAGCTGAAGGCGTTGACAGATGAGCTGAATTGATCACCCTGAGATCTTGTTTGTCAACCGCCGGTTTATTTTTGAAAGATTTATTATGAAGGAGACAAGCCGATGAGCGATTTTGTACATCTGCATTTGCACAGTGAATACAGCCTACTGGACGGTGCTTGCCGCATCGAAGAAATTCCCAAGCGCGCGCTGGCGTGTGGGCATGATGCCGTTGCACTGACCGATCATGGTGTGATGTATGGCGTGATCTCCTTTTATAAGGCGTGCCGCAAGGCAGGGATCAAGCCGATCATTGGTTGTGAGGTTTACGTCGCTCCTCATTCCCGCTTTGAAAAGAGCCAACAGAGCGGTGTGCGTACGGGATATCATCTGGTGTTGCTGTGCCGAAATATGACGGGATACCGAAACTTGATGTATATGGTCTCGCGTGGCTTTACCGAGGGCTTTTATTCCAAGCCCCGCATCGACATGGAGCTGTTGCGCTCCCGCAGTGAGGGGCTCATCGGACTTTCGGCATGCCTTGCGGGAAAGATCCCACAGCAGCTCTTGGCAGGGAATTACGACGGTGCCGAAAATACCGCACGGGAGCTTGCCTCAATATTTGCCCCGGGCGATTTTTATATCGAGATTCAGGATCACGGTATGGCAGATCAAAAGCAGGTGTTACCCGAGTTGATCCGCTTGGCGCGGGAATGTGATTTGCCGTTGGTAGCAACCAACGACTGCCATTATCTGCATCGGGATGAGGCACAGACGCAGGCGATTTTGACCTGCATCCAGACGAACACCAACATCAATGACGGCAGACCTCTCGGCTTTGAGACGGACGAGTTTTATTATAAGACAACTGAGGAGATGCAAGCCCTGTTTCCTCTCTATCCTGAGGCCTTGGAAAACACAGTGAAGATCGCCGAAAAATGCAACCTTGAGTTGGAATTTTCAACTGTTCATCTGCCGCATTTCCCGACGCCGAACGCAATGTCCTCCGGAGAATATCTGCGCAAGCTGACCATGGAGGGGTGGCAGAACCGCATCAAGCAGGGAATGATCGGTTACGGATGCAGCGGTGTGCAGCACACCGAGGATGAATATCGGGAGCGCGTGGAGTATGAGCTGTCGGTGATTGAGAGCATGGGATACGCCGATTATTTTTTGATCGTTGCGGATTATGTCAATTTCGCCAAAAGTCGTGGTATCCCCGTAGGTCCCGGGCGTGGCTCCGGAGCGGGGAGTCTTGTGGCGTTTTTCCTTGGAATCACCGAGGTGGATTCCATCGCCTTTGATCTGCTGTTCGAGCGCTTTCTTAATCCCGAGCGCGTGAGCATGCCCGATATCGATATGGACTTTTGTTATAACCGTCGCCAGGAGGTTATCGATTACGTGATCGATAAATACGGTTCGGAGCACGTCAGCCAGATCATTACCTTCGGTACGCTTGCTGCCAGAGCCGCCATCCGTGACGTCGGGCGTGCGCTGGGAATGTCTTATGCTGCGGTCGATGAGGTTGCACGCACCATTCCGCAGGAGCTTGGAATTACCATTGAAAAAGCGCTTTCCATGCCTGCCTTGCGAGATATGTACGATGACTCCCGTGAGGTACGCAAGCTGATTGACACGGCAAAGGCGTTGGAGGGAATGCCTCGTAATATGTCGGTACACGCGGCAGGGATTTTGATCACCGAACAGCCGCTTTGCGATTTCGTTCCGCTTGCTGTCAGCAATGAGGCGGTGGTTTGCCAATATGATATGGACACCCTGGGAGATCTTGGCTTACTCAAGTTTGATTTCCTCGGACTTCGTTATTTGACTATTTGCCGCGATGCTGAGCTGCAGATCTCTGAGAGGGAGCCTGACTTTGTTCTTGATCGTGTTCCATTGGATGATGCGGCGACGTTTTCGCTGCTCTCTTCGGGAGATACGGCAGGCGTTTTTCAATTGGAATCGGGCGGTATGCGCCAGATGCTGACCGAACTTCGTCCTTCGAGTCTTGACGACGTTCAGGCTGCCATTGCCCTATACCGACCCGGGCCGATGGATTCGATCCCGACGTATATCGATAACCGAAAGCATCCGGAGAAGATCCCTTACGCAACACCCGTGCTCAAGCCAATACTTTCTTCAACCTACGGTTGTATTGTCTACCAAGAACAGGTTATGAGCATCTTTCGTACTGTGGCGGGCTTTACCTTTGGTCATGCGGATGTGGTTCGTCGGGCAATGGCAAAGAAAAAAGCGGACGTTCTTGAGGCGGAGCGTACGGACTTTTTGAACGGCGCGGAGCAAAACGGCATCGATCGTGAAACAGCGAATACCCTGTTTGACGAGATGTCGAGCTTTGCCAATTATGCCTTTAATAAGTCACACGCAGCGTCGTATGCGTTGATCTCCTACCGTACTGCCTATCTCAAGGCACATTACCCTTGCGAATATATGGCAGCACTGCTCACCTCTGTGTTGGGAAATATCCCCAAGATCGGTGAATATATCGCGCAATGCTCCCGCCTTGGCATCGGCGTTTTACCCCCGAGCATCAATGAAAGTATGTCGGGATTTCACGCCACGCGCTCCAAGGAGGGACGACCTTGTATTCGCTTTGGACTTTCGGCGCTTAAAAACGTCGGAAAAAGCTTTATTGACAGCATTGTTGCCGAGCGGGAACGGGCGGGGCGTTTCACATCCCTTGCGGATTTTATTCGTCGTATCAAAGCAGAGGGGAACCGCCGTCAGATCGAGGCGCTGATCAAGGCCGGTGCGTTCGATGGATTGGCGCAGCGAAGATCGCAGATGCTGGCGGTATACGAAAAGCTGCTGGACGTTACGGCTGATCGCAGTCGCAACAGCATTGAAGGACAAATGGATCTGTTCAGCTTTTCAAGCGAGGTGGCACCGAGTTTTTCCAACGAGGACAGCTTTGAGTACCCGGATCTGCCTGAATTTTCCCTGCGCGAGCTGTTGATGCAGGAAAAGGAATCGTCGGGAATGTATTTTTCGGGACAGCTGCTTGACCAATATTCCCGTCATCTCTCCTTTCTCCATCCGCAGGAGATTGCGGACCTTTTGACCAAGGACGCTGACGGGGAATACACCGTCGGTGAGAGGGAGCGAGTCAGCATTGCCGGAACGGTGCAAAAGGTGTCGCTTAAAACTACCCGCAAGGAGGAACGCATGGCGTTTGTCACGGTGGTGGACAAGTATGCAGAGCTGGAATGCTTGATTTTTCCCAAGGTTTATAATGAGTATTCACATCTGCTCTATACGGACAGTGCACTGTACTTGCGGGGAACCATATCTCTGCGCGAGGATGAATCTCCCAAGCTGCTGGTTGAAAAAATAGAGCCTTTGGTTGAAAATGAGCATTACAAGGATGCTGCCGTGGAGGTGACGAGCGCGATGCCCGCCGCCCAACAAGCTGCAGCTGCCAATGCGACCTCATCATCCACTGTGAGTGCGACGGAGCAGACCAAAGCCGCGCCGCCGTTCTCTCTCGAACGCGCAAGGGCGGGAAAGCTGTACCTGCGGTTGCCTGATCGTGAAGGAATCCTGTGGAAAAAGGTGTGTAATCTTGCCGAAATTTTTGATGGAATGACGCCTACCTTTTTGTTTGACAGCAGTGATCGCAGTTATCATCCACTGCCGCGCGGGGTTGCGTTAACAGAATTTGTTTACCATCAATTTGTTGCGCTGCTGGGTGCGGAGAATGTTATTTTGAAATAAAAAACGGGACTGCCTTTGGTGTGATGCTGTGAGGCAGTCCCATTATATTTTGTTTGTTTACGCTTGGATGGGTGCGATTCGCCCGAATGCCAAAAGGATCTTTGCTCGCTTGACGGTGATGTATCCCCGCCAGTTCCGAGTCACTTGTCGGGAGATTTCGGTATCCTGTCCCCAGCTGAAATTGGGCTCCCAGACGCCGTTTGGGTTGATCGTATCCAAAAAGAAGTTGATGTTATCCTCGATCCCTTCCTTGACGGTGTCGTACCAGATAGAGTCCGGAGAGGAAACGAAGTCCAGCGGGCAGAAGGTATATTCATGCCACTTGGTGGGATCATAACAGACGTTTTCCGTGATGCGGCGTTGTGCAGCCCTCATGAGTTCCTCGTCAACCATCGGGGACTCAATGTGGACCAGCTGCTCCACCAGCGCCAGCATATTGAGGGTGTCATGGTCTCCGCAAAAATCGTTGCTTTTGAGCAGGGAAATACAATCCTTGGCAATCTTCTCCCCGAGCTTTTGCTGCGACGGTGTGCCGTAGCGCAAAAAGGCAGAGGCAACGACGGCGCATGGGTTGGGATTGAAAACGGTGCAGGGGGCATAATTCCACCAAGGTGCGTGAGGATAATCCATCGCCTCCCGCGGACAATCCTCCCAGTATTTGGGGATGTTCTGTACACTGTTTTCAAAATAAGCAAGGATACGGGCAAACCAAGGGGCTCGGCAATCCAGCTTATAATCGTAGGCTTGAAAAATGGCCTCAGCCGTTGGAATGGCTGCGGAGAGCGGTAAGAGCACATCGGGTTCAAAGCCACTGCCCAGTCCGCCGTCGGGATTTTGATATCGGAGCATTTCGGTGACGATCGTTTTCTTGTCTGCACCGTGGAAAATATAATTCCATTTGGCGCGATCATACGGGCGTGCGTGGATCTGCATCCAGTCGTCCATTTTTTTCCATTGTGCGGCAGCCAGTTGTCTCATGGTCAGGGAGCCTCCGTTTTATGTAGCAGATATTCTCATTATATCATAAAAAAAGCACATTTTCAAGTATCATGCAAGAAATTTTCGAATGTCTCTATATATCCTTCATAAGATGACGGAGAATTCAAATGCAGATATCAATGAATCAAATAGCAGTTGTATATTTGGCATCGGATGTGGCGTAAAAAATGCAACTGATCCTCGCAGGACGCAGAAGTCGCACAAACGCAAGCATATTTTTGGCATGAAATCCTCCCATATATCACATACTATAGCGGAACAAAGCAGCTTTGAATGAACTCATGGATGCTTGATGATCAAAATAACCAAAAAGGATTGAATATATGGGAGTGAATATACGGATCAAGGAGAAGAGCTCGGTGCGCTCACGACGGCGATATCGCGGCGTGATCGGACGGTTTTTTGGTAATATGCTGCTCTCACTGCTGGCGCTGCTGGGTGTGATCACACTGTGTATTGTGCTGTTGGTGGGGTATTATATGACGCAAAACATTAGTGCCGAGCTTAACGAGGAAGTGCTGGCACAACAGAGCTATGTCGGACCCTCACAGCTGTATTATTATGATTTCAGTGATCGCGCGGCAAGGCAGGGCGAGCGGCTCGCTCTTGATGGAGGCACGCTTGACGGAGGAATGCTGTGTATTCCCGTACAATATGAAGAATTGCCGCGCCATCTGATTGATGCCTTCGTCGCGGTGGAGGACAAGAGATTTTGGCAGCATCATGGCGTAGATTTTTTGCGTACTGCTGAGGCGGGGATCAATTATTTTACGGGGAGAGAAGGGCGGTTTGGCGCCTCGACCATTACCCAGCAGCTGATTAAAAATCTGACAGGAGAGAACGACATTTCCATACGGCGCAAGGTGCAGGAGATGTGCTGGGCAAATGCGCTTGAAAATCAATGGAGCAAGCAGGAGATCATGGAGCGGTATCTTAACGTGATCAATCTTGCACGAGGATGTTATGGCGTAGGAGCGGCTGCACAGAGCTACTTTGATAAATCTGTGAGTGAGTTGACGCTTGCCGAGTGTGCGACCATCGCTGCGATCACCAACAATCCGTCATATTATGATCCTGTGCGTTTCCCAGCCCATACCGAGGCAAGACGTAATCTGATCCTGAATCGCATGGTCGAGCAGGGGTATATCTCCGAGGAGGAGGCGCGTGAGGCGACGGCGACGCCGATGGAGGTGATCGTTCGTTCAAGAGATGACCTTGACGCTGTGCGCTCGTGGTATGTGGACATGGTGGTGGAGGATGTTGTAGACGATCTTTGTGAGCGTCTGGGATATAGTCGGGAGCGTGCCAATCGCATGATATGGAGCGGCGGTTTGCAGATTGAGACGGCGATCGATACAAAAATGCAACAGAAGGTAGAAAAATACTATCAAGAGTTGGATAATTTCCCGATTCATGCAAATGGCGAGCGTGCACAAAGCGCTATTGTCGTGATGGAGCCGCAGACGGGGGATATTCTCGCTGTAGCGGGAGCGGTGGGGGAGAAGGGCGGTAATCGACTTCGCAGCTACGCTACCGATGCACGCCGGCCTGCGGCATCTGCGATCAAGCCGCTGTCGGTTTATGCGCCCGCTTTGGAGATGAATAAGATCACCTGGGCCAGTGTATATGACGATGTGCCGATCAGCTTTGGAAAATACAATCTCAATCGTGCCAACGGTCCGATCGTTAAGCCGATTGCATGGCCGAAAAACGCCACGCGCATTTATCGGGGATTGACGGATATCCGATACGCTGTTTCGCATTCGGTCAACACCGTCTCGGTACGTGTGCTGCGTGAGATCGGAGCGGAGCGGTCGTTTGATTTTCTTCGCAACACGCTGCATATGAACAGCCTGATTGAGAGTAAAACATTGGATAACGGACGAACACTGACCGATTGCGGAGAGGCTGCGCTGGCGCTTGGACAGATGAACTACGGCGTGACTTTGCGGGAGCTGACGGCGGCATACAGTATGGTAGCAAACGGAGGTGTGTATGTCGAACCGCACGCGTATTATCGTGTAATAGCCGCGGACGGGACGGTGTTGCTTTCCAATCCCATCCGTACCACGACGGCGATCAGCGAGCAGAATGCCTGCATTATGACCAAGCTGCTGCAAAACGTAGTCACGCAGGGAACGGGCAAAGGAGCGACCATCGAGGGAGTCGAGGTCGCGGGGAAAACGGGCACCTCAAGTGCGGATTATGACAAATGGTTCATAGGTTATACACCACGCATTTTGGCCGGGGTGTGGTACGGCTTTGAATATCCCGCCGCGCTCTCGGATGTCAAGGGCAATCCTGCTGTGCGTATTTGGCAGGAAAACGTCAGTGTTCTGCATAAGCTCTCAGAACAGCAAGAGGGAAAACTGCGACGCTTTCCGCTTGCCCCCGGGATCATTCGCGTCAGCTATTGTCAGGATTCGGGAGATCTGCCGACGGATGCCTGCCGCATGGATCTTCGCGGAGACCGTTGCGCCACCGGCTATTTTGTCCAAGGGACAGAACCCGGAAAAAAATGCAGCTGTCACGTTTTGCGGGAATATGATACGCAGGCGCAGCGGCTTGCCGATGAAAATACGCCTGCCGAGGTGCGCCGGACGGTGGGATTGCTGCAACCGATGGTCCATCGAGATTTTCCCGGACGCATTTACGTTGCGGATGAGAGATACTTTGCCTTGAGGTAAACCAGCGGTATAAATTGTAAATCTGCGGTTTCGATACAAGTGATTGAAACGGCTGTGATGAGATGAATGAGATGAATAAAACAAAGCCCTGCCTCATACACTGCAGTGATAACTTAGTGTGGGAGGCAGGGTCGTTTTATGAAATCACACGGAAAACAAGCGAAATTGTCGGGAATTTCGAAAAAATGGAAAAAAAGTAAAAATGACGTGTGCATTAACTGCCGCAGCTCCTTACGGCGCATCAATAAAGCAGCGGTTTTCGTCTCGGGCGGTGTCTTAGTGCTTGCCGGGATCATGGTGCGATTGGTTTGCGGCAGTCCATGGGGATCGCGGGCGGCATTACATTTGCGGGAACTTCTTCCGTCAGGCTTTTGGATGACGTTTTTGTGGCGTATGTGGTATTTTATTTTGGGAGGCACCTTTGGCGCGATCATGTTTTCGGGAGATTCCTGCGGTGTGATCCGTCTGCGTACGGTGGAAAAATATCGCGGTGGGATGTACTTTTTATGCATGATCTTACTCGGCTTTTTGTGGTATCCGATTTTTTTCATTGCAGCTAAGTTTACGCTTTCGACACTGGTGTGTATCGGTGTGACAATTCTTGCGTTTATGACGGGCATCAGCTATTTCCGTATATCTCGTGTTGCGGGGAGCATTTTGTTTGCCCACGCCATATTTTTGCTCTGTCTTACGGTGTTTCAAATATCGATCTTGTTCCGTGTGTGAAATGCGGATGCATTATAAAGCGGTTTCTTCTTACAATTTTTTACATACAGCAATATTTGTCTGAAAAAGCGTAAATATTGACTTGATTTTTCCGCGTATATCCGATATAATTACGCATAGAGGGATTGCAGATACCAAGGCTTTCTCTTTGGACCTGCGCTGCCGGGAGTCCTTTGGTCCCTTGCTGCAGGGCACGAGACAATTACGAAAATGAAAGGATGATTTATCATGTCTTTACCGATTGCCGTTCAAGTGTATTCCGTGCGTGATGATGCCGCAAGGGATCTGCGCGGAACACTGGAAAAAATCAAAGCCATGGGATATGCCGGTGTGGAGTTTGCGGGTCTTTATGGCTATGCTCCCGAGGATATCCGCAAAATGTGCGAGGAGCTGGAGCTGATTCCTGTCTCGGCGCACGTGCCTTATGTCGATATGGTTGCCGATGCACACGGGGTGCTGTCGCAATATGCCACCATCGGATGTAAATTTGTTGCCGTGCCGTATCTGATGCCTGAGCACCGTCCCGACGGCGGTCATTTTGACGAGGTCATCGCCAATATCCGCAAGATCGGTGAGGTTGCCCGCTCTCTTGGCATTACGCTGCTTTATCACAACCATGATTTTGAGTTCGTGACGCTGAATGGCAAATATGCTCTGGATATTCTTTACGACTCTGTCCCTGCAGACTACCTGCAGACCGAGCTTGATACCTGCTGGGTCAACGTCGGCGGCGAGGAGCCTGCCTCCTATATCCGCAAGTACAGCGGTCGTTCTCCTGTCGTTCACCTTAAGGATTTCTACGGCGAAAAATCCGAGGATATGTATGAGCTGATCGGCATTGAGAAAAAAGCACCCAAGCGCCCCGGAAACTTTGAATTTCGTCCTGTGGGCAGCGGTGTGCAGGATTTTCCCGCCATCATTGATGCCGCCAAGGACGCAGGTGCACAATGGTTGGTCGTTGAGCAGGACGTCGCGACCATGGGGCTGACGCCGCTTGAGAGTATTGAGAAGAGCAGAGAATATCTGCGCTCTATCGGTTATTGATCTGACTTTTTTTGCGAAGATATAAAATTCCAAAACAAGAAAAAGAAAAGGAGAAATGCAACTATGGCTGAAAAAATGGATGCAAAGCTCGACTACAACAACGGTCAGAAGGACGCAGTTGTTGTCGACACCAACAGAAAACTGAGAGTAGGTATCATCGGATGCGGCTGGATCGCAGGCGCGCATATTGACTCCTACAAAAGAATGCCCGACGTGGAAGTGGTCGCCGGCTGTGACCTGATCCCCGGCAAGGCTGCCAAGTTCTTTGCGGACAACGGTGTGGAGGGCGTTAAGACCGATTATGCCTCCCACAAGGAGATGCTGGATGATGAGTCCTTGGCTCTGGACGCTGTCTCCATTTGTACTTACAACCGTCAGCACGCCGAGCCCGCGATCTACGCGCTCAACAAGGGCGTCAACGTCATGCTGGAGAAACCCTTCACGGTCACCATCGAAGAGGCTGCTGAGGTCATGAAAGCGGAGAAGGCGAGCGGTAAGGTGCTCTCCATCGGATTCCAGCCCAGACTGGATCCCAATATGCAGATGATCAAGAAGATCGTCGAGTCGGGTGAGCTTGGGCAGATCTACTACATCCAGACCGGTGGTGGTCGCCGTCGCGGCATTCCTACGCCGTTCGGTACCTCCTTTATTGAGGATAAAACCGCAGGTCTTGGTGCACTGGCTGATATCGGCTGCTATTCTCTGGATATGGTGCTCAATGCGATCGGTTATCCGAAACCCCTGACCGTTACCGGCTACAAGTCCGACTTCTTCGGTAAGGATCCCAACTATGTCGGCTACGGCGCACATCACGAGTATGCGGATCTGTTCGGTGTTGATGACTTTGCTGCTGCATTCGTACGCCTTGAGGGCGGTATCATTCTGGACTTCCGTATCGCATGGGCGATGAATATCGACACCCCCGGTGACACCATCATTCTGGGTACCAAGGGCGGTCTGCGCATTCCTTCGACCGACTGCTGGAACGGCTCGGTCGGCGGCGCGATGAAGATCTACCATGAGGTTTGCGGTCAGCAGACCGAGACGGTCATCCCGATCATCAACGATCACGGTCCTTCGCTCTTTGACCGTAAGATCCGCTCTTTCCTGGATGCCTGCAAGAACGGTACTCCTGCGCCCGTTCCTTCCTCGCAGATCATCTACAACCAGGCGATTCTGGACGGTATCGCAAAGTCTGCACGTGCAGGCCGCGAGGTCGAGATCGTCATTCCCGAGATCTGATCTTTCATTTTCTCTCGCCCGTCACCCGATCCTCGGGCGGCGGGCGAATTTCATAAGGAGAACAACAGACTATGAAACGAGATAATTCTTTGGATGCTTATAAAAATGTACAAGAGGATGCTCCTACCCCCGCGGCAGGACAAAAGCTGCGCATCGGTATCATCGGTACGGGCGGTATCGCTCACGCTCACATGAGAGCCTATCTGCATATGCCCGACGTTGAGGTCGTGGCAGGCTGTGACATTGTCCCGGGACGTGCGGCGGCATTCTTTAAGGAGTTTGGTCTGGAGGGGGTACGCTGCGAGTATAAGGACCATACCGAAATGCTCGCCGACAAGAGCCTTGCGCTGGATGCGGTCTCTGTTTGTACCTATAACCGCCAGCACGCGCCCTGTGCCATCGCAGCACTCAAGGCAGGACTGCACGTTCTTTTGGAAAAGCCGTTCACGGTGACGCTGGAGGAGGCTGCCGAGGTGGTCAAGGCGGAAAAGGAGAGCGGAAAAATTCTTTCGGTCGGATTCCAGCCCCGTTTTGATGAAAACATGAAAATGATTCGCAAGATCGTGCAATCGGGCGAGCTTGGCAGGGTTTACTACGTGCAGACGGGCGGCGGTCGTCGTCGAGGGATTCCCGTCAATCCCACCAAGACCTCTTTTGTGGAGGATGAGACGGCGGGTGTTGGTGCACTGGGGGATATCGGTTGTTATTCCTTGGATCTGGTGCTGCACGCACTGGGAGATCCCAAGCCTTTGACGGTGTCGGGGTACGTTTCTGATTTCTTTGGAAAAGATCCCAAGTATGTTGCGTACGGTAATCATCCCGAGCTTGCGGACAAGTTCGGTGTCGATGATTTCGGTGCGGGCTTTATCCGTCTGGAGGGGGATGTGATCGTCGATTTCCGCATCTCCTGGGCGATGAATATGGATACGCCCGGGGATACTGTCATTCTCGGCACCAAGGGTGGCTTGCGTATTCCCTCGACCGATTGCTGGAACGGCACAGTCGGCGGCCCTATGAAAATTTATCACGAGGTGGATGGGCTGCAGACCGAAACCATCATTCCGATCATTCCGCAAAAGACCAATCTGTGGGATCTCAAGATCCGTTCCTTCCTGGATGCCATTATTCGGGGCGGTAATTCGCCGGTGCCCTCCGAGCAGATTCTTTGCAATCAAGCGATCATTGACGGCATCGTCAAATCGGCAAAGCTGGGTCATGAGATCGAGATCGTTATGCCCGAGGTGTGAGGGTGAATCATATGTAAAACTGAGGTTGCTGTGCAAAATAACAGCAACCTTTTGTTTACTGCGGTGAAAATTCGCCGATTTTTCAAACTTTATCGCAAAGATGCACGTCAAATCTTGCAAACCCTCTTGACAAACCGCCGATAATTGTGTACAATATATAGTGGTGTTCTGTTATAGGTTACTTGCCTGTATTGTGGATGCCCTGAATTTTGAAAAATGAATAAGAAAGTAAGGAGGTGTATTATGGGAGAAACTGCGAAAATCGTGCTGTTTTCCGTCATTGCCTTGCTGGTCGGCTTGGTCGTTGGCGCCATTGTCGGTATTCTGTACCGAAAAAAGGTTGCTGAAGCCGAGATCGGTTCCGCAGAGGAAAAAGCCAAAAAGATCATCGAAGACAGTGCTGTTACCGTCGAGACGATGAAAAAGGAGGCTTTGATCGAAGCAAAGGAAGAGACTCTTCGCCTGCGCAACGAGACGGAGCGTGAGCTCAAGGAGCGCCGCGCCGAGGTTTCCAGATTGGAGCGTCGTATCAACCAGAAGGAAGAAAATCTGGACAAGAAGACCGAGGCTCTGGATCGTAAAAACGATCAGCTGGAGAAAAAGCTCAAGGAAAACGATGCCGTTCGTGAGCAGATCGAGGAAGTCCTGCAGCAGCATCTGGCAAAGCTGGAGGAGCTGTCGGGGATCACCGCCGAGGAGGCCAAGGAAGAGCTGATCGAGCGCGTGGAATCCGAGGTCAAGCATGAGCTGGCAAAGAGACTTGACGAGCTGGAAACCCAGTTCAAGGAAGAGGCAGACGAAAAAGCACGAAACATTGTTACACTGGCGATCCAGCGCTGTGCAGCCGATCAGGTTGCCGAGGCAACGATCTCCGTCGTACCGCTGCCCAGCGATGAAATGAAGGGCAGAATCATCGGCCGCGAGGGACGAAACATTCAAAAGCTGGAAACGCTGACGGGTGTCGAATTGATTATCGACGATACGCCCGAAACCATCACGCTCTCGGGATTTGATCCTGTCAGACGTGAGATTGCAAGACTCTCTCTGGAAAAGCTGATTGCGGACGGACGTATTCACCCCGCCCGTATCGAGGAAACTGTAGAAAAGTCCAAGCGCGAGGTAGAGGCGCTGGTCAAGCAAGCGGGTGAGCGCGCGACCTTTGAGGTCGGTGTTCACGGTATCAACCCCGAGATGGTCAAGTTGCTCGGTCGCCTGCGTTATCGTACAAGCTACGGACAAAATGTGCTCAAGCACTCGGTCGAGGTGGCATTCCTTGCAGGTGTGATGGCTGAGGAGCTCGGTGTGGACGCCATGACGGCGCGCCGCGCGGGACTTCTGCATGACATTGGTAAGGCGTTCCCACACGATGAGGAAGGTTCTCACGTGCAGATTGGTGTCAATGTCGCCAAGAAGTATAAGGAGAGCCGTGACGTGATCCACGCAATTGAGGCGCACCACAACGATGTAGAGCCCAAGACGGTGATCGCCATTCTGGTTCAGGCGGCGGATGCCATTTCCGCGGCAAGACCCGGTGCGCGCCGTGAGGATCTGGAAAATTACATCAAGCGCCTGGAAAAGCTCGAGGAGATCGCTACGAGCTTTGGCGGTGTCGAAAAGGCATACGCAATTCAAGCCGGTCGTGAGATCCGCGTGATGGTCAAGCCCGAGGAGGTCAATGACGAGGGCATGACGCTGATCGCGCGCGATATGGCACAAAAGATCAAGGAAGAAGTCAAGTACCCCGGTCAGATCAAGATCAATGTGATCCGCGAGAGCCGAGCGGTCGATTACGCGAAGTAAGATCGACGTTCTTCTGTGCGCTGCCCACAAAAGAGCAGCACGAAATTCCCGTTTGGGATACTCATATAGATGACATAAAACTCCGTAAGAGATTAACAGAGACCTGCGCGGTGTCTGCGTCATATATTGAATTGAACAAACAAAAAGCGGGGTGAGTCAAATGCAAAAAGGCATTTGAAACTCACCCCGTCATTTTTTCTTTGCGGCTAAAGACCGCAAGTTTTAACTGCTTTGCCGGCAAAAAACGCAAATTTCGCGCGCAAAAAAGCCACCGTCAGATTTTTTGCAGGGGCTGCGCCAATGACACAGTCCCTGATTTCTTATTTCAGTTCACATCCGCCCCACTCGACGGCAGTAAAGCCGATACGCTCCGGGGTGATCAACTGTTGCTCGGGAATATCAACCAATACGTCAGATGCTGCATAGCTCATAAAGACGCGGATAAGCGTTTGTGGTGCGGGGGAGATATCCATGTTCGCCATATCCATGTAAGCAGGATCATTGAAACGGATGAGGTTGTAGGCGTTGCCCTCCATGCGGGGTAGCCAGAAGTCGATAAATTCGACGTACTCCGACTCGATCAAGCCAAGGCGGGGAAGAGCCTCATAAAGAAATGCCTCGGTGTCCTCGCCGCGTATGCAAAAGCCCTCGGTGATGGTCAAAACATCCCTTTCGGGGATACCTTCCCAGAAGAGATAGGGATATTTTTTACCGTCCTTACCGATCAGTGTACCATCGGGGGATGCCGTAACCGTCCAGCCGTCACGGTACTTGGGAATGGTCACGGTAAATTCGCCCTTGAAATCGATGCGCACGTCAATCTCGGTCGTTGTCTCGGGGTAGAGATAGATGACGGGCTTGTCGTAGGTCATTTCGGAAAAGTCACCGGGGGTGGGAGAGGTTGGGCGGCAGACGTGCTCGGTTTTGGCAATGATATACATCTTGCCGTCCTCGGATACGGAAAGATCGGAGACGTTGTAAGTGATCTCTAACTTTATAACGGAGAGATCAAATTCAGCGGGTAACGGCTCGTCGATCTTGACACGGTAGCCTTCATAATCGCAAATATACCAGCTCCGTTCGTAGTCTTTGGCAACGTCCACAAGATCGGCTCGTATGACGTAAAAGCTGCCGCGCGAATTGCCGTTTTCGTCTACATAATCATCATAAGAGCGGTCTCCGAGTGGGACGAGCGGCTCCCCCGACTCATTGGGAGGCACTTTTTCCTGACTACAGCTCCAAAGGCAGAGCAGCGCGAGCAGAAGAGAGATCAGATGTAAAAATACGGTGTTCTTTTTCATGGCGTTCCTTCCTTTCCGTCGGGGGCGTTTGCCCCTCATATACAAAGACGCAGGAATCGACGGTTTTATTTTTGAAAACGAAAGATTTTGAAATTATTTTTCTGCGCCGCAGATGATGCCGCCACCGAGTAGATAGTCGTCGCTGTAAAATACGGCAGATTGTCCGAGCGCGGGCGCGCGCTGCGGACGATCGAAGACGATGCGAACGCGATCATCATCCTCGGGATAGAGGGTCGCATCCTCGGCGTCGTGGCGATAGCGCAGCTTGGCTTTGACCCGCAGCGGCGTCTCAAGGCGGTCAAACGCGATATAATTGGTCTGCTTGGCGAGTACGGTGCGGTGGTACAGCTGCGCGTCGTCGCACAGTGTCACCGTGTTCTGCGCGGCATTTTTTTCGCAGACGAACATATGCTTGCCGAACGACATTCCGAGCCCCTTGCGTTGCCCGATGGTATAGCAGATCATTCCTTTGTGTTTTCCGATGATGTTGCCGTCAGGATCGAGATAATTGCCCTCGGTCGGCGTCATGCCCGCATAACGAGTAAGAAAGGAAACATAATCTCCGTCGGGAATAAAGCAGATGTCCTGCGAGTCGCGGCGCTGTGCATTGACAAACCCATGTGCAGCAGCGATCTGTCGCGTTTGCACCTTGCTCAGTTCACCCAGCGGGAAACGGACATGACGCAGTACGTCCTGTGAGAGCGACCAGAGCACGTAGCTCTGATCCTTGCTTGAATCTGCAGCGCGACGAATGAGTGTGCGTCCGTTGGTGTCGGTCTCGGTACGAGCGTAATGTCCTGTGGCAATGATGTCAGCCCCTTGTGCGCGAGAAAAGTCCCAGAGTGCGCCGAATTTGATTTTCTTGTTGCAGACGACGCAGGGATTTGGCGTGCGCCCCTCGCGGTACTCATGACAGAAATCGTCGATCACCTCGCGGCAAAATTCTCGCTCCAGATCGCAGACTACGTGTGCGATTCCGATGCGATCTGCCACAGCACGAGCGTCACTCACTGTACTGATATCGGCTTGATTCAAGGTGCCCTCTCCCCGGTAAAGACGCATGGTAACGCCCAATATCATATGGTCGGGAAGTGAATTTTTTAGCAGCAGAGCCGAAACGGCGCTGTCTACGCCACCGCTCATGGCAATGACGGCTATTTGTTGGTTGGTGGTCATCATACGCTGTCACCCTCCTCCCAAAGGTGGTGATGCAGCTGGCCCTCGCTCTGCATTCCGTTAAAATCCCATTGACGAAGTACCTCATAGGCGGCGATAGCGACCGAGTTGGAGAGATTGAGCGAGCGCAGCGTTGGCAGCATGGGAATGCGAACGCAAGAATCCGGGTGAGACAGCAGCAGCTCCTCGGGCAGCCCGCGAGATTCCGGCCCAAACATCAAATAGACCTCGCCTTCATAACGCACATCTGTATACCGTGCACGGGCCTTGGTGGTGTAATAATAGATCTGCGCACCGGGATGAGCGGAAAAGAAAGCATCGGCATTTTCATATTGATATACCGTCAGCTTGTCCCAATAGTCCAAGCCCGCACGGCGCAGGTGCTTGTCATCGATGGAAAAGCCCAGCGGATGAATAAGATGCAGCACCGCTCCCGTTACGGCGCAGGTACGGGAAATGTTGCCCGTGTTGGCGTGAATTTCGGGTTGATAAAGTACGATGTGAATTTTGTTTTGCATAAGTGTGCTCCGATATGGATTTTGTCCTTGATGGACCGTGGACACTCTATATTATCACGATTTTACGGATTTGTCAACGAAAATATGAAGAAAAGTAGCATAAAGTTTACAATTCATTTTCGATTTACTCATACTTATGTAGTATAATAATATATATCATGAATTTTTATGTTCAAAAAATGAACAAAGGATGCCGTGTCGATGCAGCGCCGCGGCACCTCAAAGGAACTACGGAGGACGCAGGATATGTCAATTATTAGTAAAATCTTCGGCACGTACAGTGACCATCAGCTGAAGAAATTGGAGCCCATCGTGAACAAGATCGAGGGATTGGCGCAAAAATACAGCGATATGAATGAGGACGAGCTGCGTGGCGTGACCGCGGAGCTCAAAGCAAGATTGGATGCGGGGGAGACGCTGGATGATATCCTGCCCGATGCGTTTGCTGCGGTGCGCGAGGTTGCCGATCGCGTATTGGGCAAGCGCCCCTTCCGTGTACAGCTGATTGGCGGTGTTCTTCTGCATCAGGGACGCATTGCCGAGATGAAGACGGGCGAGGGTAAGACCCTGGTCGCTACCATGCCCGCATACCTCAACGCGTTGACGGGTGAGGGCGTGCACATCGTCACGGTCAACGATTATCTGGCTCGGGTCGGCAGTGAAGAGATGGGAAGAATTTATGAGTACCTGGGCTTGCGCACGGGTCTTGTCGTTCATGGGCAGACCAAGGATCAGAAGAAGGCTGCATATGCGGCCGATATCACCTATGGCACCAACAATGAATTTGGTTTTGACTACCTGCGTGACAACATGGTGGTTTATAAGGAGCGCATGGTGCAAAGAGGGCACGTCTTTGCCATTGTAGACGAGGTCGACTCCATTTTGGTTGATGAGGCAAGAACGCCGTTGATCATCTCGGGCCCGGGAGAGGAGAGCACCGATCTTTACGATCGTGCGGATGCTTTTGTCCGTATGCTGCGTAAATACGTCATCAAGGAGCTGGACGATAAGGAAAGTCATGACGATATCGACGCTGACTACATTGTCGACGAAAAGGCTAACAATGCCATTCTGACGCCCGCAGGTGCCAAGAAGGCAGAGGGATTCTTCGGGCTGGAAAACTTTACCGACGCGGAGAATGCGACCATTGCACATCATATCAACCAAGCTCTTCACGCTCACGGCTGCAAAAAGCGGGACGTGGATTATATTGTCAATGAGAAGGGCGTTATCATCGTCGATGCCTTCACAGGGCGTCTGATGCCCGGACGCCGTTTCAATAACGGTCTGCATCAGGCAATCGAGGCAAAAGAAGGCGTTAAGATTCAGAAGGAAAATAAAACGCAGGCAACCATTACCTTCCAGAATTATTTCCGTATGTACCGAAAGCTGTCGGGTATGACGGGCACGGCCCTGACCGAGGAGAACGAGTTCCGTGAGATCTATATGCTGGACGTCGTGGAGGTTCCCACCAACCGTCCCATGATCCGCACCGACCATACGGATGTGGTGTACAAGAGCATCAAGGGAAAATACGATGCGATCATCGCCCAGATCATCGAATGTCATAAGAAGGGACAGCCCATTCTGGTCGGTACGATATCGATTGATAAATCCGAGGAGCTGTCTGCCAAGCTGAAAAAGGCGGGGATCCCGCACACCGTCCTCAACGCAAAGCTGCACGCCAAGGAGGCAGAGATCGTCGCACAGGCTGGTAAAGAAGGCGCGGTCACCATTTCGACCAACATGGCGGGACGCGGTACGGATATTCTGCTTGGCGGCAACCCCGAATATATGGCAAAGGCCGAGATGCGCCGCATGGGGATCGAGGAGGATCTGATCGCCTCCTCCACGGGCACCGGTTTGACCGATGATGAGAAGGTCAATAGTGTACGTGCGATTTTCCGTGAGCTCAATGAGCGCTACAAAGAAGAAATCGCTCCCGAGGCGGAGCGTGTTCGTGCAGCGGGAGGTCTGTTTATTCTGGGCACCGAGCGGCACGAATCCCGCCGCATTGACAACCAGCTGCGGGGACGTTCGGGACGACAGGGAGATCCCGGTGAATCGCGATTCTTCCTCTCACTGGAGGATGATCTGATGCGTCTGTTCGGCAGCGAGCGCATCCTCAACATGGTCAACAACATGGGACTGCCGGATGATATGCCGATCGATGCCAAGCTGCTCTCGGGTGCGATCGAGAGTGCTCAAAAACGCCTGGAGGATCAGAACTTCAAGCGCCGTAAGCACGTACTGGCGTATGATGATATCATGAATCAGCAAAGAACGATCATATATAAGCAAAGACAGGACGTTCTGAACGGTGAGGATATCAGCGAGACCATTCGCAAGATGATCTCCACGACCGTCTCCGATACGGTCATGCGCTTTACAGGGGCGGAGAATGCATCGGATTGGGATCTTGACGGTCTGCGTGCATATTATTTGGGCAAGCTGACCGATGAAAAAGATTTCTGCTATGATGAGAGCGATAAAAAGAAACTTCGCCGCGACGATCTGATCGATATGCTGACCACGCGTGCACTGGAGCTGCATCGCAGCAAGGACGCGCTGTTTGATACAGAAAATATGTCCGGCAGTGAGATCTTCCGTGAGGTTGAGCGCGCCATCCTTTTGCAGAGTGTAGACCGTGCGTGGATGGAGCATATCGATGCGATGGATGACCTCAAGGGCAGTATCGGTCTGCAATCCTTTGCACACCGTGATCCGGTGACCGAGTACAGATTACAGGGTGCGGAAATGTTTGACGGTATGGTCAGCGAGATCCGCGAAAATACCGTTCGTATGGTATTGGGCGCCGTGCCCAGACAAAGGGTACAGCGTGTACAGGTGGCCAATCCCTTGACTGAGGGCTTTGAGGGCTCCGGCAAGAGTGCACCGAAAAAGATCGTCATGGTGCAGAGAACGCGTCCTGTCAAGGTAGGGAGAAATGATCCTTGTCCTTGCGGCAGCGGAAAGAAGTATAAAAAATGCTGTGGTGCAGGACTTGCAGACAGCGCCAACGATTAAATATAAAGTCAATCAACCGCGGAGAGCAAAACCGCAACCCGCGGTTGAATTACAAGGAGAATCAACATGGGATTCGGTGTGTTGTTTATCGGATATTTTCTGGAATTTTTACTTGGATTGAACCGGATCGGGGTGTTTACCCATGTGATCGGATATATGGTAATATTCGTGGGGCTTTCCCGACTTCGTTTATATTGCCACAAATTTCGTTATGCTCTGTATATGACGATTCCTTTGATGCTGCTTTCGGCATACCGTACGTTTGAGGGCCTTGCGGAGCTATTTGTGTTGGATTATCCCTTTGTAACGGATACCGCAACGATGCTGGTTCAATGGGCAGATCTGGCGTTGGTATTGCTGTTCCATATTTTTCTCGCGATTGCGATGATGGAAATCTGCAATCGAACGGGTGTGAAGAAAAATGCGATACGCGCGATGCAGAATATGGTGATTGTCGTGATCTATGTTGTTCTTCAGGCTTGTCTGATGCTGCTTGACGGAACGACGATCGCAACGCTGCTTTACGGCTTGTCTTTGCTGCTGAACCTTTTGTGGGTGATCTGCAATTTGGTGTTGCTCGGCTCCTGCTACATGCGTATTTGCCCTGCGGGAGAGGAAAATTCGGTCAAAGAGCCAAAGCCCTCGCGATTTGCCTTTGTCAACCGTCTTCGTGAAAAATATCGCCGCAGTGAGGAGAAGGCGATCCGCGAGGATCGTGCTTATCATCAGGAACGGTTTGACCGGAAGATGCAAAAGAATGCCGCAAAGAACGACAAGAAGAATAAACAGCAGCCGCCCAAGCCCCGTGCCGCCAAGCGCGCCGAGGTGCAAGCCGCCCGAGACGCGGCACGTCGCCGTCGAGATGAACCATGACAAGAGAGGAGCAAAGAGGAATACCTATGAATCAAGCGAAGACCCCCAAAGCGAACAGGCCGACCATTCGCCCCCACGGAGCATTGCTGATCCTTTGTGCGCTGTTGCTCTTTATCCCGAATTTACATGTCATTGATCTTCTTCCGGATGCGATCGCCTGCTTGGTGTTGCTGTATATCATTGCGCCGTATGCCGTGATCGACAGCCATATTGCCGAGGCACAGAGATATCTGGAGCATATGCTGTTGATCGGGGCGGCACAAATTGTCAGCGTCTTCTTTATCTACGGATTTCTTTCTGCATCTCCGCAGGAACAGCCGATGGCGATCCTGTTATGCTGCTTTGTGTTTGCTTTCTTCCGAATCAAAACCATCTTCCCGTTAACACGTGCGCTGGGGGATGGGCTGATGTACCTCGATACGCGCAATGACGGAACCATGTTCTGCCGTGAATATTCCCGTATGCTTTTATTCCGTACGGCAAAGGGAAAACGGCGTATGCGTGTTTATTCATACAGTGTTACCGATAAAATGATGAACGCTACGCGCACCTTCGTGGTTGCGACGTCGATTCTCAATACCGTCCCCGAGCTGGCGGCGCTCTCTTACGTCCCGGGGGATGACACCGTATTCAACCTATACGATTTTATCGCTCTGCTGCGCGGCTTTTTTATGCTTATATCCCTGATCTTTGGAATTCTTTTCCTTTGTCGCGTGGTTCGCTTTGCCCGTGATATTGGCAAGGACAGAGAATATTATCTGCGTTTGAATGACTTGTACATACGAGACGAGGAGCTGCATCCCGAACGGCAGACGCAAAAATATCTGCGCAGAACCTTTATGCTGATCACGCTGTTTTCCGTCTTTACCATGGATTTTTATATGGATCGTGTCAATGTATTGCCCGATTTTATCGCAGCTCTTTTGCTGTTTGCCGCTTTTATGCTGCTGCGGCGGTACATTACCCACGCGATGCGATATGCATTGGTGACTGCCGGATATGGTGTGGTATCGATCGTGAATTTTATTCTCACAACCGCTTTTTACGATCGTTATCGTCCCGAGAGTGTGGAGCGCAGCGAGCGCATCCGCGTGGCTTACATTCCCGTGCAGATCCTCTCCGTGGTAGAGGCGATCATGCTGTTAATCGCACTTGGCGCATTGCTGAAGGCCTTGTATGAGGTGATTGATCATTATACCGGCTATGAGATCGAGGGAACGGCCAACTACAGCAGGGAACAAAAGCTCAAGGAGGAGCACGATGCTCTCAAACGCTCTTTGATGCCTGTGGCTGCTTTGGGTGTTGCTACCGTGCTCAGTGGTCCCCTGTACACGTTTCTGCGTCCAACGGTGGAATTTGCTTGGTTTTTCAGTGTTATCTTTCCGGCAATCTTTGCCGTGGTTCTCACCAATCGTTTGTTCCATATTCGCGACAGCGTGGACAGCCGATTTATGCTGATGTAGGCTTGGGGCAGATAAAAAAGATTGTGAACAAATTGTAAACTTGAAAAAAAGTGCTTGACAAAACCTCCAAGTTGTGGTATACTATTACGCGTTGGAGGCATAGCTCAGTTGGTTAGAGTACTTGCTTGACATGCAAGGGGTCAGTGGTTCGAGTCCACTTGTCTCCACCAAAACAAGCAAATCCGAGCTGTTTCGTTACGACGGAACTGTTCGGATTTGTTTTTTACTTTAATTATCCATATGGAAACACACCGCCGAGAGCGACCAAACGGTTACTCTCGGCGGCATTCTTATTTCGTATAGTATTGTGCTTGAGCCGTCCAAAGCTCGTAGTATTTGCCGTTTTCGTCGGATAACAGTTCCTCGTGAGAACCGACTTGGACGATCTCACCGTTATCAAATACGGCGATCTTGTCGCAAAAACGACAGGAGGACAGACGATGGCTAATGTATATCGCAGTCTTGTCTCCGACTATTTCATCAAACTTGGCGTATATCTCTGCCTCGGCAATGGGATCGAGTGCGGCGGTAGGCTCGTCGAGAATGATAAAGGGTGCGTCTTTATAGAGTGCTCGGGCAAGAGCGATCTTTTGTGCTTCACCGCCCGATACATTCACGCCTTCATCGTCAAAGTCTTTATAAATAGGCGTTTCAAGTCTTTTTGCCATTTCGGCATACCGTTCTCCAAATCCAACCTCTCGCAAGCATTGTTCTGCTTTTTCTCCATCCCACGTAGCAGCTGATGATACGTTATTGCCAAGCGGAAGTGCCAAGAGCGAATAATCCTGAAAGACGACCGAGAAAAGGTCAAGATACTGACGGTAATCATATTTTCGGACGTTGAAATCATTCATATAGATTTCGCCATCTGTTGGGTCATATAGACGACACATCAGCTTGATGAATGTGGTTTTACCCGAACCATTCATTCCAACTACTGCAAGACGCTCCCCCACCTTAAAGGTTAGGCTTACATTCTTCAAGGCATAGTTTTCACTTCCCGCGTATTTGAAACTGACATTACGAAATTCGATATCATATTTTTTATCACTTCGTTTTTCTACAGTAAGAGAGCCCTGGTACATATCATTCGGGATATCGAAATACTCCAAATATAGCTTGAGAAATTGCTCGTTTTCTTTGAAAGCACGGAGAGGAACTGCGATAAGCGTTGTAAGATCGGTCATAAAGCGTTCGAGATATCCCGTGTATTTGATTACATTACCTACGGGGAACGCACCAATCGCACAGTAAAAGCAAACCAATAGATAATTAAACAGAGTGCTTGTCCAACCCAATATTGAGTTCGGTACACCCATCTTAAAGTCAAAAGCATCGCCTTCCGCAAAAGCCTTCAAGTGGTCTCTGTTTGTTTTTTCATCCAATTTGCGAATTATATTTGATTGGAGATATATTCTGCTGTCCATTCCGTTACTTTGCGTTCCGCGACCTAATTTGTTTTCTTGTAACATCATATCTCCGACTTTGCGCCAATGTGCTGAACGTTTGATACCAAATTTGTGCATCCAAACATTTTTCAACACGGCAAAGAAAATCATTCCGACTAAAAATACAAGCCCGAGCCAGTGAAAACCTACCGCAATAATCTTGGTCGTCATCTCAATGAAAAAGATCAGCGAAAAAACGACCTTGACGACACTTGCTATCAGCAAATTGAATGTTTCTCGCATCTGTACGATGCCGTAATTGTTAATATATCCGTTTTCCTTTATCTTTCTCCGCAGTGTTCGAATCTCGGGATCCTCTAACTTATCGTAATCAAGAGAGAGTGTTTTTTTGTTAAATGCCAATGATTCGTTGCTGTTCAGTTTTTCAAATTGCAAATTCACCGCGTTACTGAGCAATGCGCCGACGACATGTACAAAAAGATTTCCGAAAAGAGTAATTGCTACAAGCGTAAATATCGCTTGCTTCCCTCTGCCCTCGTAAAGAGCAGTTACGATCTCAGAAGACATCCAAAGGTTGAAATACGGAGATATCGAGCTGAATACGATATGCAAAAAGGAAGTCGGAAAATACTTTTTATTAAAGGAATGGTAGAACTTGAGGGTTCTTATTGTTACATTATCTTTACGCATTGATCTCACCTTCCTTATAATATTTTGCCTGTACCCCGAACATATAGGCGTACTGTCCATTCTGTTCCATCAATTCATCATGCGTTCCGCTTTCCTTGATTACACCATCCTCAAGGAGAACGATGCGATCACAGAAACGAGTGCTCGCAAAGCGGTGGGAAATGTAAATAGAGGTTTTTCCACGTGTCAGCTCTCTGTATTGCAGATAGAGATTGTTTTCTGCAATAGGATCAAGTGCTGCTGTGGGCTCGTCCAAAATAAGCATGGATCCATTTTTATAAATAGCACGAGCCAAAACAAGCTTTTGCATCTCACCACCCGAAAGGTCAACACCGTCGTCGTAGATGCCTTTCATCAAGTGGGTGTCGATGCCATTTTCAAGGCTTTCCATCTTCTTCCAAATGCCTGACAATTTCATAGCAGTAATAGCGTCCTCTCTTGCCGTGGGACGATTGATATCCGCACTTGCCACATATTCAAACATCGTGAAACAGACAGGACGTATTTCTTGAAAAACAGCAGAGATCATCGTATAATATTCTTCGATATTATATTCGTCAATCAGTTTGCCGTTTACCAATATCTCGCCCTTTGTAGGTCTGTAAAAGCCGCAAATCAGCTTAACAAGGGTGGTCTTACCTGCGCCGTTGATACCAACAAGAGCAAGGCTTTCTCCTGCCTGCAAGGTAAGGTTGATGCCTTTCAAAGTAAAGTCCTCAGCACCATCGTATTTGTACCAAACATCTCGCAGTTCGATGGCAACTGCTCCCGTCGGCAATTGGCATCCTTTTCCGTGATTGAACTTGTTGGGATAATCATAGAACTCACGATAATATGCAATTTTATCGGCCCTCTTGTTCAGCTTGGCTACATATTCAACGACACCGTGAAGAAATCTTGCAACGCTACCAACGATACCAAAATAGAATACGAAATCACCGGCAGAAAGATTTCCTTCAAGTAGCATACCGATCAACACAACGTAGGCAACGCCGTTTTGTATCAAAGTCATGAGACCTGCAAGGATCGATGCCCAAAGACCGCGCAAACGACAGCGTTTATTCCACATAATAATATGTGCGCGATAATCGCTCATCATTTTATTGAGCCATTCCTCAAGTCCATAAAGTTTTATATCCTTTGCAACTTGCAGGTTTTCGGAAAGTCCTCCGAGATATCCTGCTTTTCTGCTTTCCTTTTCCCACAGATGCTTGTGTTTTTCATAATATTTATTCTGCCACAGCGTAGTGAAGTATGAGAGAATCGATACTATGATAACAACCATAAATACAATCGGGTTGATAAACGCAAGAAGCGATGCATAAGTAGCGATACCTAAAAGGTGAATAAGAGCACCGGAAAGATCAGTCCATATAAACTCCAAGGCGCAGTTTCCACTGCTCGCATCACTCCATGCGTATCCGCTGATTTTTTTGTAATCCTGCTTTTCGGTATTCTCATAATCGGTTTTGTAGCCCTGCGTGTACCCCATCTCGCTCTGATAGACACCGGTTGGGTAATAACGTCTGGAGTGACAACGTGTATTTATAAAATCGTACAAAATATCAAGAGCCAGACTTGCCGTGATGAAAAAGACGACAATCCACGCAAGGTCTAAAAAAGGCTTTCCTGCTCCAATACTATCAATAAGATACTTTGAAAAATATGAACTGACCAGGGGGGAGATAACCGATATCGGCACTAATGCGAAGATAAAGAAAACAAAGCTTTTATCAAGCCGCCACAAATTTTTGGTTGCCCACACAAGACAGCCAACTCTTGAATACTTTGGCTTTTCTTTTGGAACTTTTGTTTTTGAACTCATATTGACCTCCTGTTTACTTTGGATGTCTGCATTATATCATAATAAATTGCAAAAAAGTGCAATCTGTTGTCAAACGTCGAAAATTTGATGTGAATTGCACTTTTGCTGTATCTATTGAGGGAGAAGAACTTCGGTTGAAAAGGCACCGTCCTCGCTGGCACGGGTCAGATATCCGCCGTATTTCTTTACGATCGCATCAATACGGGTGAGACCGAAACCGTGTCCCTCGCCCTTGGTAGTCTTGAAATGATGCTTTTTTACTCCTTCCGCGGTATTCGTCAGCGAAAGATATAAGTAATTTCCTTTCATCTCCATATAGATTCGGATAAGCCGTTCTTCTTCGGGGAGAGACGAGCACGCTTCAATGGCGTTATCAAGCAAATTGCCAATAACGATGCAAAGATCAAGCTCCGATACCGTCAGTGACACGGGAATACGTGCCTCTGCCTTTACCTTGATGTTTTTCGAGGTTGCGATAGATAACTTGCTGTTCAGTATGGCATCAGCCATCCTATTTCCGGTCTTGATCACAGTTTCAACATGAGTCAGATCATCGTCCAGCATATCAAGATAACGGTCGATCTCTTCGTATTCACCATTTTGCGCGTGAACCTTCATTGCTTGAATATGGTGCCTGTAATCGTGTCGCCAGCCACGCATCTTGTTATACATATTTTCCACTTCGGCATAGTACTTTTTCAATATCTCACTTTCCGCAGCGGCAACCCTTTTCGCAATCAATTTATCAAATAACATAGAATCCTCACAAAAATTTGATCAAGGCGGCGTGTACCTCATCGTACATTCCTCTGCTGATGGGAACAAGATCTCCATTCAGCATTGTAATGTCGGTGCGACTGATCTTTTTTACATATTTCAATCCAACAATATATGAGCGATGCACCTTGATAAAGGTCTCATCAAGCTGCTCTGAAAACTTCGCCAAGGAAATACGGGAACGATAGACGCCGTTTACGGCATGCACAGCCACGTGAACGTTTTCGGACTCAACGTAACATATATCCGCGAGCGAAACCTTCACATCACCATCGGGAGAGGTCAAAAGCACTGCTCTCTGTCGGTAATTAAGGTTGCTTACCGCACGGTCAAGGACAGGCAATAGCTTTCTTTCGTCCGCGGGCTTGATAAGATAATGGAGCGCCGAGACATCAAAGCCGTCGCTGAAATATTCATAGTATCCCGTGATAAACACGATCTGTACTGTAGAATTCTCCTTGCGAACAGCTTTCGCCAATTCAACTCCATTCATTCCGGGCATTTCTATATCAAGCAACAATATGTCAAAATCTTTTTCCTCGGAGTAGTCGAAAAGAAATGACTTTGCCGATGAATAGGTCTTTAGCTCTGCAACGTGGCGATTCTTTCTCGCCCAAGCGGATACTACATCCGATAAATATTCAATTTGATTCTGCTCATCATCGCAGATAGCTATTTTTAGTTTCATGTGTATATCCTTTCTTGGGCAAGAATTGCCAAGGCAAAAATAATCATTGAATATACCTATTATATCATAAAAATGTGAATTTGTCTATAATAAAAGCCGAGAGCAACTAAACTGTTTTTCTCGGCAGCTAACTTACATCACACTTGAATAGTTGCACCCTCCAGCAATGCGAGTTTTTTATAATTGAAATGTTCACCCCAGAAAGGTTCTATCTCTTTAGATACGCTATATGCAATTGTCCACAAATAATCGAGAACAGTTTTTAGGGAAAGGAGATGAATCGATGCGAGGCGTAATTTATGCTCGATATTCCTCAGACAATCAGCGTGAGGAGTCGATTGAAGGTCAGATTCGTGGGAACACGGCGTATGCCGAGAAGAATGGAATCACAATCGTAGGTCACTACATAGACCGTGCTTTATCGGCAAAAACGGATGACCGTCCCGAATTTCAACGTATGATTGCAGACAGTTCGAAGAAAATGTTTGACATTATCATCGTTTGGAAACTCGACCGATTCTCTCGTAATCGTTATGACTCAGCGAGACACAAGGCAATGTTGCGAAAGCATGGCGTGAAAGTGGTCTCGGCTACCGAGGCTATTGCAGACGGTCCAAGCGGAATCCTGATGGAGTCTGTCCTTGAGGGTATGGCGGAATATTATTCGACTGAGCTTGTGGAGAAAATTACGCGCGGTATGACGGAAAATGCGCTGAAGTGTAAGTACAACGGCACCGCGACTCAACAAGGAGCAGATACTCTGCGTTCTTGAACGTTTCCGAAGTCTTGACCTCTCCATTGAACGTAACAGAGAGCGACTTGTCGATGCTCTTGTCACGGGCATCGTGCTTGATGATGATAAATTCATAATCACGGTCACGTTCCGTGATGACCCCATTGTTATTATGGCAAGTGGAGAAACCACCGAAGTCGCTCGACTCGGTTCGGATATTAACAGTCTTACTCCACCAAAAAATTCTCGGGAGCTTTGCTTCCGAGAATTTTTTTACTTGAATCCATCAAGGGTAGAGAATAAAACGACGGGGTGAGTCTTGAATGCATTTTGCATTTGACTCACCCCGGATTCATAATCGTGGGATTATTCGACGTCTATCATCGATTCGTTCCACATTTCGGGAGCGGCATAGCCCATAAGGTTGACCATGGTCGCTGCGACGTTGGACAGACCGAACTGACCGTTATCGGCTTTGACCGTGTATGCCTCGGGGCAGACGTTGTTGTAGAGGATGCAGGGAACGCGGTTAAGCGTATGCGAGGTTTTGGGGATGGGATTTCCCGCCTTATCGCACTTCGGCGCGGCGGTCTTCTTGTCCATCTCCAGCATCTCGTCGGCGTTACCGTGGTCGGCGGTGATCAGCGCCACGCCGCCCAGCTTGTCGATGACAGGCAGGATGCGTGCCAGCTGCAGATCCAGCGCCTCCATGGAGCAGCGCGTTGCCAAAAGCGAGCCTGTGTGACCGACCATATCGCCGTTGGGGAAGTTGACGCGCAGATATTTATATGCGCCGCTTTCCAGTGCCTCGATCAGCTGATCGGTGATCTCTGCGCACTTCATCCAGGGACGCTGCTCGAAGGGAACGACGTCCGAGGGGATCTCGATATACGTCTCCAGCTCCTCGGAGAACTTACCGGACTTGTTACCGTTCCAGAAATAGGTGACGTGACCGTATTTCTGGGTCTCGGAGATCGCAAGCTGAGAAATGCCGCTGCCGGCAAGATATTCGGACATGGTATTGGTGATTTCGGGAGGATTGACGAGGTAGCGGTGCGGGATGTGCAGATCTCCGTCGTACTCCAGCATGCCTGCAAACAGGACATTTGGTACGCGAACGCGGTCAAAGGCATCAAAGCTCTCGTCACCGTCAAAGGCGCGGGAGATCTCGATGGAGCGGTCACCGCGGAAGTTGTAGAAGATGACGCTGTCGCCGTCCTCAATGGTGCCGACGGGCTTGCCGTCCTTAGCAATGACAAAGGGAGGCAGATCCTGATCAAGAATACCTGCCATCTCGGCGCGGTAAGTGGTAATGGCAGCCTCGGCACTCTCAAAGGTGCGACCCTCGCCCAGCACGTGGGTCTTCCAGCCGGCCTCGACCATGCCCCAGTTTGCCTCGTAGCGGTCCATGGTGATCTTCATGCGTCCACCGCCCGATGCGATGCAAGCGTCAAAATCAGCGTCGTTCAGACCGGAGAGGAAGGTCTCGAAGGGACGAACGTATTCCAGCGCAGAGGTGGGATCGACGTCACGGCCATCCAACAGAATGTGGATACGAACGGTCTTGATGCCTTCCTTTTTTGCCTGTTCAATCATTGCGGTCAGGTGATTGATGTGGGAATGGACGTTACCGTCGGAGAACAGACCGATAAAATGCAGCGTGGAGTTGTTTGTCTTGACACCGTCACGCAGTGTCGTCCATGTCTCAGAGGTAAACATTTTGCCCGACTCGATGGAGTTCGATACCAGCTTGGCACCCTGTGCAAAGATCTGACCGGAGCCCAGTGCGTTGTGACCGACCTCGGAGTTACCCATGTCGTCATCGGAGGGCAGACCGACGGCGGTGCCATGAGCCTTGAGTGTCAGCGTGGGGTAATTTGCCATCAGTGCGTCCAGCGTGGGGGTGTAGGCGGAGCTGACGGCATTGGCAATCGTGTCGGGTGCAAGACCTACGCCATCCATGACGATGGTCACGACGGGACCGCGGATGCCTTCGAAGTTCTTAAGGGGAGTGAGTTGTTTCATAAGCGTTCCTTTCGGTTTGATATATAAATTTCATTAAACATAAGATAAGCTTTGCGTACTTCACGGCTGCGGAGCGAGGAAAAAATCCTTGCATCGTGCTGCGAGTTCGCGCAGATCGCGGTACCACTGTCCGCGATAGGTGTGATGATCCGCCGAAGAGCCGACGGCATCAAGCCCCAACTGCTCCGCAAGATAGATCGCGCGATAAAGATGATATTCCTGCGAGACGATGATGATGCTGTCGTATTCCCCCGCTGCGGCAAGGTTTACCATGCTCTTTGCGGTGGAAAGCCCCAGCGGATCGGTGAGGATCGCCTCGGCGGGGACGCCCTGTGCAATGGCATATTCCTTCATCACACCGACCTCGTCGTAGCTCTCGGGATGCTCGCTGTCGCCGCTCATGATGATGACGGGGGCGCAGCCCGCATGATAAAGAGCGACCCCTTGCAAAATACGGTCGCGCAGCATATCCGAGGGTGTGCCGTCCTCACGGACGCCCGCGCCGAGCACGAAAATGCAGTCGGCCTGCGGTGGGAGAGCGGTGGTTTGGTAGAGGCGATCGTCCGCGCCGGATTTGACGATGTCGTTGACGATGGCAAGTGTGATGCACAGGGTAAGAATCAGTGCCGCAAGTGTTATGGCGATGATGCAGAGCAGCGGCAGATGCCGTTTGTCCTTATATTGCTTGCGCTTGCGCTTGACTACCGGGCAATGGCGCTTGGAGAGCTTACTTCTGGGTGCGGTTGAGGATGGTTTGTGTCGCATCGTCCAGATAATCGTGGTTGTGACCCTCGATCTGCCCTGCATCTACCAGAGCAGCGAGTGTGGGATCGATCGGGATTCTGCCGAGCAGAGGAATGTCGTAGCGCGCGGCAACCTCTTCGATATGGCTCTCACCAAAGACATACAGCTCCTTGCTGCAATCGGGACACTTGACGTAGCTCATATTTTCAACCAAGCCGAGAACGGGAATGTTCATCATCTTCGCCATGTTGACCGCTTTGGCGACGATCATGGAGACCAGATCCTGCGGGCTGGTAACAATCACAATGCCGTCAAGCGGCAGGGACTGAAAAACGGTCAGCGGAACGTCACCTGTGCCGGGAGGGCAGTCAACGACCATATAATCAATGTCCTTCCAGAGCGCGTCGCTCCAGAACTGTCTGACCGTGCTTGCGATCAAAGAGCCACGCCAGATAATGGGCTGATCCTCGCTGTCAAGCAGCAGATTGGCGGAAAGAACATCAATGCCCGAGGCGGTGGTGGGGGGGATCATATGCTCGCCATCTCCTTCCACGGGTTCGCTGATGCCGAATGCCTTGGGAATGGAGGGACCGGTGATGTCGGCATCCAAAATGCCGACATGATAGCCGATGCGAGCGAGATTGACAGCCAGCAGGGAGGTCACCAGTGATTTGCCGACACCGCCCTTTCCGCTGACCACGCCGACCACGTGGCTGACGCGGCTGCCGGGGCAGAGCGCGGCACGGAGATCCTGAGGTTCTTTTCTTGAGGAACAATTGCTCGAGCAGGTCGAACAATCGTGAGTACATTCTTGTGCCATAATATTACCTTTCTATATTTTTGAATATTTTTTACCAACCTATATTATACACCATTCCCGCGCCTTTTTCAAGGACTTTTGTAAAAAAGAACCGTTTTTTCAATAAAAGTTTGAAAAAACGGTTCAGAAATACAACGTGTGGCTATAAAGGGAAATATTACGTGCGAGGGGGAATCGAAAAAGGCTTACCGTCACATATACCGGGGACAATGGCACCCTGTGCGGATAATTGCTCCTTCAAGGCGTCAATGGATATGTCTGCCGCTATTTGATGACCTTTGATTGCCAGCGCTGCCGCCGTGCCGACCGCCTCACCCATAGCCATGCAGCTTGCCTTGACGCGGATGGCGGAATTGGTTGGGCGATCCGTGCTGATACAGCGTCCCGCCATCATCAGGTTGGAAAGCTCACAGGAGATCATGGCACTCAGGCGAACGGACGGCGTGTTCTCATGCTTGATGTAGTGGATCTCCGCAGGTGCACCGTCCCGATGAATGTCCACAAACCAGAAAGTATAACATACGGAATCCTCATACTGCTTTCCGCTGAAATAATCTTCAACCGCCATTTGAGAGATTCCCTTGATACGTCGCCCTTCTTTTGGCGCGATGGCAGGTGCACTGCTCATCATTTGCTTGCCCGCACGCATTTGCTCGTAAAGCAATCGACGGGAGGCGATCTCGGCTTGGGTCAAGAGGTCGCTGCTTGTGGTATTGAGTGCGATGTGATTGAGATTGTCACCGAAGTTCAGGACAAAATCATCGGGTGCGGCATGAACGGCAGGGTAAAAAACGGAGGGTTCCCGGCTGAAACGTCCCGTTGCCGTCGCCGTCCTCCGTGGTAGCGCCCGCGAGATGAGCGAGATCGCCGTCTCCCGTGCAGTCGATGTAAATTTCTGCCGTCAGGGTGAGCAATCCATCTTTGGTTGCAATTTGGATTTCCCGGATGCGGTCGCGGCTGCTTGTGACGTTTACCAACGGTTGACCGTAATACAGCGTTACGCCCGCTTCGGAGAGCATGTCGTCCATAATTTTGGCTGCTGCAATGGGATTGACCTTGACACCGTATTGATCGTGACGCTCGTAGGGGGCGTCCATGTCGGGAATGCGGGCAAAGCCGTCCTGATATAACCGTAATGCGTACTCCCAGCCGATGCCCTCGATGACCATTTTATCCTTTTTTACGGAACGGATTGTTGAATTGGTCGATGGAGTTGTTTCCGAGAACGGTCAAAATCCCGCCGGGGGTCGCGTATTTTTCCACGATTGCCGTTTTCATTCCGTTCCTTGCAGCGGCGATTGCCGCGCAAAAGCCGGCACTGCCGCAGCCGCAGACAATGACGTCATACAGTGGCATTGATTTTTTCCTCCACCTGATTTGCCAGATAACGTGCGGTTTGACACATCAGTGCACAGGCCTGCGGCAGGAGTTCATTAGGGAGCTTTGCAAGGAAGTTATCCGCCTCCAACGTAAATTCACCCTTGTAGCGGATCTCTGCCAATGCGTCGGTGATGGCATTCCAATCCAGAGCGCCCATGAAGGGCATGGTATGCATATCGCGGTTGTAATCGTTGTCGTGGACGTGGAGCGCGCCAAGACGGTTGTGTCCGAGGCGACGGATAAAATGAGCGGCAGTCTGGCCGACCAGACCGCAGTGTCCGATATCAAGGCAGGCGGTAAAATGCTCGGCGGGAAGTGCATCAAGATATTCGCAAAATTCTTCGGGGGTGCTGCAGGCACTGTTGATAATGACGTTGCGGTGCGGGTCACCGCGGAACATATTTTCCAGCGCGACGCGAATGCCGAATTTTTCGCAATAGGGCTGCAGTGCGGTATAAAAGCGGTGGTTCATCTCTCTCAGAGTCTGCACATGCTCGGGATAATGCAGATGATGCACGGGATGTACGATGATCTGCTTGGCACCAAGCGTGGCGGCGATCTCCATCGAGCGGACGATGCGGGGGAAGATTACCGCATTGTAGGCATCGTCATTTTTGGAGGAGGGGAAGGGGGCGTGTGCCTGATTGCAGACAATGCCACACTCATCGGCAACGGATTTCAACATTTTAGTATAATCAAGATAAGCATCACTGTTAAAAATATCGTCATCGCGGAGCATGGAGAACAGCGAGATGTCGTAAGCGTCGTAGCCGGCACCTGCCAGAATACGGATAGCCTCTTCCTGTGAGAACCGCTGGGCAAGTATGTCGGTTTGTGTGGAAATGATCATGATCGTTATCCTTTCATTGCATACAATTTTATATGAAACACGTTCATACTGATGTTAATTCTAACACAATTGTCTTGCAAATGCAAGAGATTTTACTAAAAAAAGTCATTTTTTTCTTGTTGGGGCTCTTCTGTGGCTCTTGTATACAAAAAATTTACACATGATAAGCATTTTACTCTTGCAATTCAAGCGAAAATGGTGTAAAATATTATAATACAAATTTTCCTGCCGATATCGGAGGGAAGAAAGGAGCGTGTGCTGCACGATGGAAAACAAAATCATTCCCGATCTTTCGCCACAGACCTTTGAAGTCTTACCAAGGCTGACACTGACGGTATGTACCACAGATCGTTTCAAGGTCGGAAAGCTCCGTGTTCGCGCCATGCTCCGAAACACGAACGAGCTGATCGCCCCCTGCGCGCTTTTATTACCCGTACTCCATCGGGGAACGCGGGAGTACCCGACGCAGGAGCGGATCAACCGCTATCTGGATGACCTTTATGCGACCGATTGCCATATCTGCAACAGTACGGTCGGCGATCTTCGTATCTTCGGCTTTGCATCGAATATGATCGAGAGCTCGTTTCTCCCCGACGGGGAGAGGTTGCTGCCTGCGATCATCTCGCTGATCGTACAGCTGTTTTTCTCACCGACAACCGAGGCGGACGGCAAGCTGATCGATCGATATGTGGAGTCGGAGCGGCGTCATCTGATCGATGCGATCGAATCGCTGTCCAATCATCCCGCGTCGTACGCCATGACACGATTTCGCGCGGCTTTTTCCCACGGCAGAGACACGGGAAAGCCGATCAGGGTCGCGCAGCTGAAGGCGGTTGGAGAAAATGATTTACGCGCGCTTTTGCAAAAGATTCGTGAGCAGGCGCACTTCCATGTGTTTTATATCGGTCAGACTCCACCCGATGCGCTGATATGCCGACTGCGATGCGAATTTGCCCCGCTGCTGGGAGAGGGAGCGTCCCAGGTGACGAACGCTTGCGTCAAAACTTATCAGCCTCGCAGGACGCCTTTTTGCGTCACTGAATCGCTGGAGGTGGGGCAGAGTCATCTGATCCTTGGTTACCGTACCGATATTACCATAACATCTCCTGCGTTTTATGCAATGATGCTGTGCAACGAGCTTTTGGGCGGAAATCCAAGCTCTCGGTTGTTTGTCCATTTGCGGGAACGGCAAAGCCTTTGCTATTCCTGCCAATCCGAATATGTCCTCGATCGGGGAGAGCTGATCGTTTCTTGCGGGATCGATCGCTCGTGTCGTCAGGCTGCGCAGGCGGAAATTGAGGCACAGATCACTGCGCTGCAGCAGGGGACGTTTGACGATGCTGAGCTTGAGGCTGCGCGACGGCTGCTGCTTGGCGGCTACGCTCAGATTGAAGACAGCACCCGTGCCATTACTTCCTTTTATCAGGTTCGACAGCTGCTTGGCATTTCGGAGAATATCCGAGACTGCTGCCGAGCCTTCATGCAGGTAACAAGGGAGCAGGTGATTGCTGCTGCGCGTTCTCTTGTCCTTGATACCGTGTATTTTCTTGACGGCACACTTGCCGGTAAGGAGCAGGAGGGGGAGGTAGCACAGGAGAGCGAGGTGATCGACGATGGACTTTGATATAAATGCAGCTACGTTCCATTGTGAACGCTTGCGGGAGCATTACGTTCGCTTTGTACATCAGAGCGGACTTCCCGTGCTGCTCTTTCCTAAGCAAATGCATACGGTCAGCGCCATGATGGTGGTACGGTACGGTGCACAGGATGTGCGATTTTCCTTTGATGGAAGGCGGTATTGCCGCTATCCCGCCGGTGTGGCACATTATCTGGAGCATCAGCTCTTTACCCGTGAAGACGGGGGGACGGTGGATGAGGATTTTTCCGCTCTGGGCGCAGATGTCAATGCGTGGACCGACTACGAAAACACGGTGTACACGGTCAATACCACCGACCATGCCGAGCAGGCGCTCGAGGCTCTTTTGCGCTTTGTGACGCACCCCACGTTCACGGAAGGCTCGGTACAAAAGGAGCGGGGCATTATCGCGCAGGAGATCCGCATGGTGGAGGATGATCCGTGGGAAAAGCTGCATCGCCGTGCGATGTCGGCACTCTACCCGCATCATTCCGTGACGCGCAGTATCTGCGGAACGGAGCGCTCCGTGTCTTGCATTACGCCCGAGATGCTGTATACCTGTTACCGTGCTTTTTACCATCCGGGCAATATGTTCTTGGTGGTTTGCGGGGATATAGAGCTGTCGCAGCTTTGTGGGATTTTGGATCGGGTGATAAAGAAGGCGGATATTGCCCCTCCTTGTGTTTTCCGCGGATCTGACGGCAGCTATGACAAGCGCATACCGGTGACACATCGCACCACGGGGCGGGGAAATGTTTCCAAGCCGATTTTTGAAATTGTATGGCGTGACGATGCATATCCTTCGGATGCTAAGGGGCGTGTCACAAAAACGCTGTGCATGGACGTGCTGAGTGAACTTTTGTTTTCCCGCGCAGGTGTGCTGTACAACCGTCTGATTGAGGCAGGCCTGATCACGCCTATGTATGCCTATGGTTATGCCACCATGATGCGGGGGGCCTATCACAGTATCAGTGGCGAGAGTGATGATCCCGAGGCGGTGTATGCTTTGTACAAGAGTACGATTGAGGAATTTCGACGCAGTGGCCTTGCGTCGGAGGACTTTGAGCGTAATCGCCGTGTGGCATATGCGGGCTTTGTATCGGATTTTGACGGTACTGAGGAGATCGCTGAGCTGATGGTGGACACTGAGAGCGACGGTTGCGGAGTGTTTGACCGCCTCGCTGCGCTGGATGCACTGACACCGAATATGGTGATGAATACCTTTTCATCAGCATTTGATGAAAAGCATACCGCACTTGCGGTGATTTATCCGAATGAAAACGATAAGGAGATATGATGGATATGTCAACGGAAATACAAATCAGCTTTCCCGGACTCGGGATCGACAATTTTACGGTAAATAAGGTGGCGTTTGATCTTTTTAACTTTGATGTGCGCTGGTATGGGATCATGATCGTGCTGGGTATGATCATGGCGTTCGGGTATGCGATGTACCGTGCAAAAAGGGAAGATTTCAAATGGGATGAGGTCCTTGATATGGGGCTGTACATCGTTATCTTCGGTGTGATCGGTGCGCGGCTTTATTATGTGCTGATGAAATGGGATACCTTCGTTATCCCGGGGCGCTCGTTTCTTGAAAATCTGAAATCGCTGATCAACATCCGCGGCGGTGGACTTGCGATTTACGGCGGTGTCATTGCGGGGGCGTTGACCATCATTATATATTCCAAGATCAAAAAGAAAAATTGGCTGGGTGCACTGGATATGGTAGCCCCCGGCGTGATGATCGCACAGGCAATGGGCCGATG
Organism: Clostridia bacterium; assembly: GCA_017456145.1. Lineage (GTDB taxonomy): Bacteria > Bacillota > Clostridia > Oscillospirales > CAG-272 > SIG644. The sequence goes on along the minus strand of JAFTJZ010000015.1, from coordinate 62,452 downwards.
GGGGAATTTTTTCAACGGTGAGGCATACGGCGGTATTGTGGAGCAGGATCATTTCCTTTACTTTATGCGCATGGGACTGTATCCCAATAAGCTGATTACCGGAGAGATGGCGTACGTTCATCCTACCTTCCTTTACGAATCGCTTTGGAACATTCTCGGCTTTATATTGATCAATGCTTTGATCTACCCGCGCAAGAAATTCAATGGTCAGGTGGCGATGAGCTATCTGGCGTGGTACGGATTTGGGCGTATGCTTATCGAGGGACTGCGTACTGACAGCCTGTATATCTTCGGCAGCATCCGCGTATCGCAATTGGTCGGTGGGCTTTGCTTTGTCGTCTTTACCTCGCTGATCGTTTATATGCTGATCAAGGTGCGCCGCGACAAAAATGCTTTGGAGGGAGAGACCTACGTTCCGATGTACAGCACAGCGCCTGCCGCACAAGGACAGAGCGAAAAAATCGCTGACGACGAACAAATAGCTGAAAAAACCGATGATAAGTGCGTAGAAGATACGACGGAGGAAGGCAAAAACGAGCAAAAGAAAGAGGAAGGAAACTGACATGGGACAAATCATTGATGGAAAAGCGATCTCTGCATCCGTTCGTGCACAATTGAAACGCGAAACCGAGCTGTTGATTGGGCAGACGGGCTATACACCTGCCTTAGCGGTGATTTTGGTAGGAGATGATCCTGCATCTGCCGTGTATGTCCGCAACAAACAGCGCGCTTGTGCCGAGATCGGATTTCGCGCGTTGGAATATCGTTTGCCTGCAAGCACGTCACAAAAGGAGCTGGACGATCTGATCGATGCGCTCAACGCAGATGATACGGTCGATGGGATTCTGGTACAGCTGCCGCTGCCGCACGGACTTGATGAGCAGAGCGTTCTTTTGCGCATCCGTCCCGATAAAGACGTAGATTGCTTTCATCCGTATAACGTCGGTCGGGTGATGACGGGGAAGAGCCGTCTGGCACCTTGCACTCCGATGGGCGTGATGGAATTGATTCACAGCACGGGGGTCGATGTCGCGGGCAAGGAGTGCGTGGTGATCGGACGCTCCAACATTGTCGGAAAGCCGCTCTCCATGCTGCTGCTGCGCGAAAACGGTACGGTTACCGTTTGCCACAGCAAAACGCGTGATCTTGGCGCGGTTTGTCGCCGTGCGGATATTCTGGTTGCTGCTGTCGGACGCGCGGGACTGATCACGGGAGACATGATCAAGCCGGGAGCTGTGGTCATTGACGTTGGTATCAACCGCACTCCTGACGGAAAGCTGACGGGCGACGTGGATTTTGCCACGGCAGAGCCCGTAGCATCGTATATTACCCCTGTTCCCGGCGGTGTCGGTCCCATGACCATTGCGATGCTGATGCAGAATACACTGGTTGCCGCCAAGGAGCATCTGGCAGAGAAAGGGAAATAAAGCAACGCCGGGTTGACAATTTATATCAATAGTTGAATAATATTTGAGGTTTCTGCTATGTCTACACAACCAAAAGCAAATTCTACTTTGCATGCGGGGCATCGTGCACGGTTGAAAAAACGCTTTCAGAACGATTACGGAGAGTCCATGGAAACGCATGAACTGCTGGAGCTGCTGCTGTTTTATGTCGTTCCGCGTGCCGATACCAACATGACCGCACACGCTCTTCTGGAGCGTTTTGGCTCACTTTGTGCGGTATTGGATGCTCCGGTTGAGGATTTGATTTCAGTGAAAGGTGTTGGGATCGAGGTCGCGGCTTATCTGAAGATGATCGGGGCGACCATGCGCCGCGCGGAGCTGGAGCAAATGGATGATGGCAAGCGATTTCATACCGTGCAGGATATCAAGGATTATATCAAGCCGCTGTTTTCGCATTTGAACTGTGAACGCTTGTATATGCTCTCCTTTGATGATGCCAAGCGTTTGATTTCATGCGACAAGATTGCACAGGGGTCAACCAATGCCGTTGCGGTGAACACCAATCATATGGTGCGCATCGCAGTGATGAGACAAGCAAGCTGGGTCGTTTTGGCGCATAATCATCCGCGTGGTGTAGCACTCCCATCGCTGGATGATATTTCTGCGACGGGAAGATACCGCGAGATCCTGCAGAGTGTATCGATACAGCTTGTCGAGCATTATATCGTTGGAGACGGCGAGATCGTTCCCATAATCCACGATAATACAAGTCCCTGATAAGGCTGACGAAAATACGTGATTTATTTCAAAGGATAAGGAGGAAATCATGAAACGTAATTTGATCTGCTGCAGAGCCATGGCGCTCTTTTTATCACTGTTCCTTCTTATCGGTGCGACCCCGCTGACCGCTTATGCGCAAGAGGATACCGCGGCTTTTGTGACAGAGGAGGGCGTTGATGTCCCGGGAGAGGCGGGAAGTGATGATTACAAAACCCGCTATACCGCGCAGCTCTGGGAGAGCGCAACCGATGCGGGAACGTTGCTTGCCAACGATGCAGCAGGGATCACGCTCGATATTTTGCGACGCGGTGCGGGACTGCACGCCGAGCTTTTGCCATATGAAGGTCAAACCCCGTGTAACGCCTTGCAGCTTGTGTTGGAAAACCGATCCGGCTGTACCGAGATGCAGATCCATGTGACCCACTCGGATGGAAGTGCGGATCAAACGATCATGGTTCGCTTGCAGGCGCAATCGCAAAGCACGGTGTATTATGCATATTTGGACGGTGTGGATACGGTCAAGGAGGTCAGTATTACCTTCAATGCGGTTTCCGACGGCATGATCACCATGTATTCGGTCAGCCGCGTGTCCTTCTACGATCAGTTGACCGATGATGAAATCTACGGTAGCATCAGCGATTGTTATTATGACAGCAGCAGCGGCAGTATTGTCATATCCGGGCAGCTGCGCTCGGAGTCTGTTGTGGATTTTTCGGGCGGCAGCATTGCTTTGTACCGCCTCTCGACCCTGCAGAGGACAGGCACAATGATTGACGGAAAAGCCAAGCCGCTGCAAACGCTCCAAATATCCAATCGCTTTACCTTCATCGTGCCGACAGCGAATTTTGCGGCGCGCAACAGCAGATATGCGCTGGTTCTGATCGACGCTGAAGGAAATCGGGTGCTGATGAGCGAGCCTTGCTATCCCGTGTATCAAAGCGAAACTCGGCGTGTTGACGGCAATGCGGCGTATAAGGGATTGTATACAAGTGAGCCGGCAGACGCCATGCAAGCGCACGCGGGTGCAGTGATTGTGGACGTATATCTGGATGCTTTGATGAGTGAGGGCGGCGGCGAATATGAATCCTACGCCTTTGATGAAATGTATTTTTCCTTTGACCGCACGTATATGAGTGCGTTGGAAAGTGAAATATCACCGTTTTTGCAGGTGGGACGCGAGGTGTACCTGCGCATCCTGGTGCGCGCTAACGATGCGGGGTACGGTCTGCCCTTTACCACAGCCGAACCGGCGGGAATGATCGCGCCCGAATATCTCGCGGTCAAGATCGATACGTTGGATGCCCAACGTGCCTACAGCGCGGCATTGGTCTATTTGTTGGAAAAGCTCTCTGCGGACGAAAAAAATATCGCCGGTATCATTTTAGGGCGCGGAATGGATAACTCTCTGCAGTATAATTATGCGGGAATGATCTCCTTGCAGGATTATCTGCAGACGGTGGTCATCACGACGTTGCAAACCGAGAACGCACTGCGCAGCGTCTATCCGTCGGCACAGCTTTACCTGCCTGTGACAGATACGGTCTATCCGTCGTATTATACCTCGTACGACCTTGACGGTGTTTATGCGACCTCCATGCTGCTGGACGGTATCTGTCGTATGCTGGATGATATCGGGCTTGGCGCGTTTTCCGTTCACCCTCTGTTGGAAATGACAAGCGCACCGTATGATCTGACGCAGGAGCTTGCCGATGCGGGACCCGAACACGTGGCCTCTGTCATTGCGGCACATGATTCTTCGAACGGTTTCGAAAATAAACCGACGGTTGAAGATTTGGTTTCGCAGCTTGATGAATATGATAGCGTCGGTGACGGCGGTGCGGTGCTTTGGCTGCCCCCTGAGGATTGTAAGGGGCTTGCCTTGTCGCTGGCTTATATCTACTTGTACTACTCTTTGCAAAACGGATACGTCAATACCTTTTTTACAGAACTGGATGCCGAGAACGTGGCACAGCTCTCGACGCTGATCGCCAAGATCGACACCGGCTCCTCCATGCAGGTCACCGATTTTGCCCTGCCGTACTTTGGGGTGGAGTCCATGGATGCGCTGGTTCGTGTGCCAAAGCAAGGTGTCAACACACTATTGTACACGGCGGCGTTGACCGAAGATACGCGCACGATCTACACAGGGCGCTATTTATATTGGAATTTTGCCACCGCCATCGGGACACTGCAGTGGACACCGGGCTTTGGTTGCGTTTCGCTCTCAGCAGACGGCGGCAGCCGCTACGGGCGCGCACTGCTGGCACAGATGCAAGCGACCGAGCGCGGTGGGGAGATTTTATATCGCTTTGCCGAGCCGGAGGATTTTTCCGTCTGCGACGCGCTGGCGCTGACGCTGGCTGTGACAGATAAGCAGGGCAATCTTGTTCCCGCCAAGGTCACTATGACCTTGTATGGTGACGATGAACGCATAGAGGCGACCTGCACACTGCAAAACGGGAAAATGACGACGCTGACGCTGGCCGGGCTCCCGCTTGATGCGGCAACGGCGTGTCACGCGTTCTCCGTCAAGGTACAGGGACTCACGACGTCAAAGGAGGATCAGTTGCGGCTTTATCTGGTCAATATTGAAGGCTTTAGCCGCCTTTTGGACGATGATGCGCTGGAGTCGGCGATTTTGGAAAAGAGAGAACAGCGCACCGAGCAGGAGGAGGGGGGATCCTTCGATATCTACCCCCTGCTGCTTTTGACGGCGCTGACGATTTTGACGGTGGCGGGCGGATTTTTGTGTCTGCGAGCGTCACGGAGAAAAAAATTTCTACATAATAATTATAATAGCGATAAAATGCGGTGAGTGATCTCACGGGGAGCGATCCATCCGTGTGATTTTGGCGAGCCGAAAAAGAATTAAGATCGGCGAGGACGCGGACGTGTTTGTCAATGATGTCGATCTGACGCAGCTCTGCAGACATTGGGCAACGAATGCCGACAGAGCAGGGAAGACAGAACGCCATGATGAAAAAATGAGCACCTTCTCCCGTGACACATGAGAAATACCCCTGCCTTGGCAGGGGTATTTTTTTATATCGGGAGAATTTATTACCAAATTGTAAAGAAATTTTGAAAAAAAACCAAAAAAGAGATTGACAAAACGAAATGGGTGTGATATAATTATGGAAAACTATGGTGTTTACCAAAACGCCGAATTTTTTGGAGGAAAAAACATGAAAAAGTTTTTGTGTGTCTTTCTGACCCTGACGACGCTGCTGTCTTCGATGGTGTTTGTCGTTTCTGCGGCAGAGGAAAGTGACGTAGACGTCATATGGATTTCCGATGGTGACTCTACTATCAACAATGCCGGCTTTGCTGGTTATGCAGGCATTGACAAGGAAGATAAGACGCAGGGTGAAGGTTCTATTCTTTCTAAGCATACTACAGGTACATATGGTGCCGGTGGCTTTATGTGGCAGTGGAAGTTTGATCCTGCAAAAGATATCAGTAATGCAACTCATCTCTGTGTAGATATCTATATTAGCGACCCCGGTGTTCTCTCCGGTAATTTGCAACTTGAGCTGACTTCTTCCGGTCGGGCTGATGCGCAAGAACATATGTATGATGGTATTACCTTAAAGCAAGGTTGGAATACGATTGAAATTCCTATGGCGGCATTTGCTGCTACTGATGCATCCGGCCTTGATTTTACTGCTTTTAACTATCTTCGTTTGTTTAACTGTGTTGCTGTTAATGTTTCCGGTGAATGCATTGTCAAGATTGATAACTTCCGTTTTGAGGATCGTGGTGATACCATCGAATTTACCGTAAAGGGTGATGATGATGTATATCACGTGATGAACGAGGGCAGTGTCGGTACTACAGATGCTTTCTGGTTTGCTGATCAAGCCGGTAAAATTATTTATGCATTTGAAATGCCCGACGGAAAGACTCAGTATATCAACAAGATTGAATTTAACGTCACCATTGCCGGTACTGAACAAGCGGTGTTGGTCTCCTCCGATTGCAAGAATTGGAAAACAGTATATTCCACTACATCCGGTACAAACAGCAAGAAGAACATTGATTTGACTCCCGGTGTTGATTTGACCAAGAGCAAATATGTTTACGTTGCCATTGCAGATGCAGATACATCCACGGGTAATGGTGGTCAGCTGCTTTTCAATCACAAAGCCGCAGTAACTATTTCTTATACTGATATTCAACTTCGCGCAGCTGCAGAATTTTATTCGTTCAAGGTGAGAACCGATTCTGAAAAATCTTATTTGGTTTCTACAAACGGTACGAATCATAAAGATCAGCCTATGAGATATCATGATAAGACCAATAATACCGTTTGGAAGTATGTTCTTTCCGATGTTACCGATATTCAGAACATTTCCTGGACTGCTCGCCTTGGCGGTAGCAACGGTTGCTTGATTCAGGTTTCTCAGGATGGTACCAATTACGTTGATGTGTACTCGGGTTCTCCCAGCAGTAGCGATATACAGACCTTCAGCCTTCTTGAGTATATTGATATTGAGGCATTGAAGGAGGCTGCGGTTCCTACTCTTTGGATCAAAATTGCCGATTCCACGCCGGAGGGTGGTAATGGTGGATCTATTTATTCTACTTATTACACCACGCTGGTTGTTCTCCACAACCCGCCTCCTGCAACTGGTTTGACCGCTATGGTTGAAAAGATTTTCACCGCATACAAGATTCTGGCGAAGATTCCTTTCCTCTCCAAGATGTTCGGTATTGCTGATTGATTTAATTTCATTTATCTCCCTCGCAGTAGCGGGGGAGATTTTTTGTTTCCGAAATGATTTGTGAAATGAAGTGGCGAACTTAGTTACAAAATTTCATATATGACCAAATTGTAAAGAAATTTTGAAAAAAAGTAAAAAAGGAGATTGACAAAACGAAATGGGTGTGATATAATTAAGGCAATCTATGGTATTTGGTGAAATACCTAATTTTTTGGAGGGAATAATCATGAAAAAGTTTTTATGTGTCCTTCTGACCCTGACGACACTGCTGTCTTCGATGGTGTTTGTCGTTTCTGCGGCAGAGGACGAGGTACCCGACGAGGTTCTAATCAATAGTTTAGATGCCAATGTCGATGCCGGCTGGACTGCCGATAAGGCAAACAAGAAAGAGGGTAGTGCATCTGTTACACGTGATTTCAGCGGTACGGTTGGTGCTGCCACTATGTTGATGCAGGTGGCCTTTGCGCCTGTGGATGGTACAAAGCACGCTACTTTGAAATTTGATATGTATGTATCTGATCCCGCTCCTTTGGCAAGTGTTCAGTATGAAATTGAGTTGACAAGTGCCGCAACTTCTGATAAGCAAGAGGTCAGACGTGTCAACAAGACCCTGCCTGCACTGAAAAAGGGTTGGAACACCGTATCTCTTCCTTTGAGTGATTTTAATTCTTTCACCGATAGTGGTGTCAGCGGTGCGGAAAACACCAGACCCGTAGATGGTTCGGCGGTTACATGGTTCCGTATTTATAACATTACTTCTTTTGTGGTTGATGGTACTTTGACGGTTAAGTTTGATAATGTTCGCTTTGCTGATCCCAGAGGTGATATTGTCACTTGGTCTACAAACACATATTCATCTAAAGGCCCGGGTAAGTATGACGCCGGCGGTGCGTTGAATACAAATAATATTGTACAGTTCCCTGTAGATATTTCCGAGATGGATTATTTTGTATTTGATTATCAGGCTACCGGTAAAGGTCGTGATGTAGCTCTCTTTTTCGAGATTGGTTCTGATGACGATAAGATGGATGACTGGGAGCTCCAGAAACAGACGAGTTTTACACAGAATGAAAAGGTCGAATACGGTTTTTATGCAGGCGATGTTGAGGGTTGGTCTACCATCGCAATTCCGATCTCTACATTCGGTAAGTCTACAAACAAGGTTCCTGATGAATCCTGCGATCTGACCAATGTCTGCCGTGTTCGTATTTTTGCCAACGGATGCACATTGGAAGAGGGTGATTCTTTCACGATTAAGAATATTCGTTTTGTAAACGCTGATACTGTCGAAAGCAAGGAGGGCGCTCTTACTGAGGGTTCCTATTCTCTCTGGACGGGTAATACCGGTGGTAATACCAACTGGAAGTATATTCCTACGAGCCGTGTTAATGGTGGTCTTGCTTTGATGAGATATGCACATAGCGGTAATACTTTTGATGTTAATTTCACTGCTGTTGACTCTACCGAGGGTGGATACAATGCAGTTACTTTCTGGGTATATGTGAACAATCTCAGTATGCTGGATTCCAAGCATTATCTGGGCGATTCTGAGTGCTATCTCCAATCTACCAATAACGCTAAATTGAGCTGGACAAACGAACAGGTTATCGCAGCGATCAGCAATCCTACGGAAGGCTGGAACAAGGTTACCTTGAAACTGAGCGATGGTAAAGATAGCGGCAATTTTGATGCTACTGCTATCAAGAGATTCTATTTCAGAACAAAGTATAGCGCAGAAATCGTTGGAAACAAGTGGCAGCTCATCCTCGGTATGGATGATGTTCGTCTGGTTGATACTTCCTACATCCCGCCCGCAGATGGCGTTATCGGTATGGTTCAGAAGGTATTCACCGCATACAAGCTTTTGGCGAAGATTCCTTTCCTCTCCAAGTTGTTTGGTGTCAGCGCTGACTAATTACAAAAATTTTATCTCCCCCGCAGCAGCGGGGGAGATTTTTTGATTTTTTTGTTTGCGGGAGCCTTTATTGTTGACGATGTCATCAACGATAGGAGCGATTTGTTGTTAGGACTAAAATTAACGAATTTATGTCGAAAATATGAAGAAATTTGAAACAAAGGATTGACAAATCTATATTTATGTGATATACTATTAACATCCGACAAGCGAGCGGTATGTGCTTGCTTGTTGAAAATATTTTTATTACATATGGAGGAAAAACATATGAAAAAGTTTCTTGCGATTGCGCTGACTCTTTGCATGATGTTGACTTCTGTGGTGTTCGTTTCCGCAGAAGAGACTGCTGAGTACGGCCTGACCAAGACGATCGCGATTGATAATTGCGATGACACGACCATCTGGGCTGAGACCAATGGCGGAGTTACTGTTGACACCGAAGACAAGAAAGAGGGTAGCGGTGCTATCAGCTATGTCAAATCCGGTGAGCAGGGCGTCGGCGGTTTCCAGCTGAAGATGAACCTGACCAAGAGAGAGGATGCCGCTGCACAAGCGATCAACGTTGAGGGCGTAAACCGTCTGGCGTTTGAGGTTTATGTTTCCGATGCATCTGTCATCAATGAGAAGAATTTCTTCATCGAGCTGACCTCTGCTGCAAAGCCTGACAACGAAGAGAGCTCCAAACAGTTCAAGTGGAAGACGCTGGTCAACGGTTGGAACACCTACTACGTTGATCTCGAGTCTTTGCCCGGTACTTGCGACTGGACTCGTTTCAACTTCATCCGTATCTTTAACAACGAGGCGATCAACTTTGGTGATGGCTGGACCTTCAAGATCGACAACGTTCGTTTTGAGAACTACGTTGAAGAGCCTGTTGAGGGTGTGAACACCGAGGTTCATGAGTTTACCGTTTTCGCAGAGGATGAGCTGCCTTATCTTCTGAGAAGCGATGCCGGTAAAAACGACAATCAGCGTTTCTCTGACCAGCAGAAGGAAACCGTTTACAAGTACACGGTTACCAACCGTTACAGCGTAAGCAAGGTCGAATGGACTGCTCCTCTGGGCGCACAGCTGCTGCTGCAGGTTTCGCAGGATGATGCGAACTGGACTACACTCTTCGAGTATGAGTATGATGATTCTCTGCCCGAGAGCCAGAGCCCCGCTACTGAGATCATGACCTTTGATCTGACAGATAAGGTTGATCTGAAGGCTAACCCGAATATTTATATTAGAATTGCTGACTCTAACCCCGCAAACGGTTGGGGTGGTTCCATCTACAAGAGCTCCAAGACGACCCTGACTGTTGAGTACGACATTCTGACGGATGCTGAGCTGGATGCTTTTGAGGCTTGGTCTGACGAGAACAGCATTCCTCTGTTCGGCTGCAATAAGGCTATGAGCGCATCTGAGGTCGACAAGGAGAATAAGACCGCAGGTTCCGGTAGTATTACTTTCCAGGTCGGCAGCGGTAAAGTTAACCAGGTGGTCATTTCTGAGCCCATTGACGGTACCGGCATGGATACACTGACCTTTGATATGTATATCTCCGATCTGGCTCTGTTTGACATTCCTTTCGGTAACACCGGTCTGGAGCTGACCTCCTCCGGCGCTTGCGACAACAGCGAGATTTCTTGGAAGCTGACTGAGGTCAGAGATTATAACCTCGGCGACGAGCTGGTTGTTGGTTGGAACCACATTATCCTGCCTCTGGAGACCGCTACGCCCGATGACCGCGGCGGTAAGGGTCCGTTCGATATTTCTGCCATCAACTTCATCCGTTTCTTCATGGTTTCTGCTGATGCGGAGTATGACATTACGGTGAAGCTTGACAATATGCGTCTTGACAACTCCGGTATCGAGCGCGCAAGAATCAAGGCTGAAGAGGATCAGAAAGTTGCGAATGAGGTTATCAAGCTGATCGATGGTATCGGTGAGGTTACTCTGGACAGCGATCGCGTGATCACCAAGGCTGAGAATGCTTACAAGAGCCTGACCGCAGACCAGAAGGCACTTGTTACCAACAAGGATGCCATCAAGACGGCTCGCGAGGCTTATGATGCACTGGTGAAGGCTGAGGAAGAGAAGCAGCAACAGCAGCAGACTCCTCCTGAGGGTACTGAAGGCGAAGGCACCGAGGGCGAAGGCACCGAAGGCGAGGGTACCGAAGGTGAAGGCACCGAGGGCGAAGGCAATGAGGGTGATTCCGAAGAGAGCGGCTGTGCCTCCTCTATCACCATTGGCGCCGGCGCTATGATGCTGTTGGCAGCTGCATGGGTCACCATGGCTGCACGCAAGAAGGAAGACTGATTTCAGTATTTCTGATCAATCATCAATCATTATTGGCAAGATGCTGCACAAGTTGTGGCATCTTGCTTTTTTTAATGAAGTTTTAATAAATTATGTCGAATATATGAAGAAAATTTGTAAAGAGGATTGACAATATAACATAAATATGATATACTATAAATAACCGACAGTATTGGCAGCCTTGCTTACCTGTCGAAAAATATTTTATTACATATGGAGGAAAACATATGAAAAAGTTTCTTGCGATTGCGCTGACTCTTTGTATGCTGATTACTTCTGTGGTGTTTGTTTCCGCGGAAGAAACTGCTGAGTACGGCGTCGTTGACTCTGTCGTAGTAAACAACTGCGATGAGGGTCTGTACTTTATTGGCGGTGCCGCGGACACCGAGTTGAAGATGGAGGGCGCGGGCTCTCACAAGTATTCCTTTGCAGCCGGTGACGTTGCACACGCAGGTGTAATGATCCAGCTTGCTCTGGACACTCCTGTCGATGCTACGGGCATGAACCGTTATGCATTCGATCTGTACGTCAGCAGTGCCGAGGCCATCAAGGATCTTCCTTTCTGCATTGAGTTGACCTCTGCGGGTACCTATGACAAGGAAGAATTACAGACCATTGTTACGCTGAGCTCTCTCACCGAGGAGAAGGCATTGGTTGACGGTTGGAACACGATCACCATTAGCATCGAAGGTGCAACCGGCTGTGACTTTACTCGTTTCAACTTTATGAGACTTTTCAGCAATGCTGCATTCACGCTGGCAAACGAGCTCATCGTGGCACTTGACAACGTTCGTTTCGAGAAATACATTCCCGAGCCTGCTCCTGTTGTTGACGGTGTTGAGGTTCATCAGTTTATCGTTTTCAATGAAAACGAGACTCCTTACCTTGTGAGAACTAACGCAGGTAAAACCTCTGACAGACGTTTCTCGGATGGTACCTTTGAAACGGTTTATAAGTATACTGTAACAAACCGCTACAATGTTAACAAGATTACCTGGAAGGCAAAGCTTGGCGCTCAGCTCTTGCTTCAAGTTTCTCAGGACGATACCAACTGGACAACCATTTATTCTTACGAGTGGATTGACGGTGAGAAGGAATCTCAGGGTGTCAGTGCCGCTGAGCAGGAATTTGATTTGACCGAATACGTGGATCTCTCTAAAAATCCGGACATTTACATCCGTATCGCAGACGCTTATCCTACGCACCCCGAAACCGGTGCAGGCAATGGCTGGGGCGGTGCAATTTATAACGGTGTTAATACGACACTGACCGTTGAGTACACTCCCATGGCTGCAGAGGATCTGGATGCGATTGAGGCTGCAGCAGGCGAGGGTAGCGTTGCACTGTTCGGCTTTAACAAGGCTGTCGGCGGTATGACCCTTGACACGGAAGACAAGAAGGCAGGCTCCGCTTGTAACGTATTCAACGTAGGCGGAGGTAAGGTCTCTGCGATCGTTCTGGATGCTCCTGTTGACGGTACGGGAATGGATACTTTGACCTTTGATCTGTACGTTTCTGATCCTGCAATTTTTGATATGTTTGCACAGGGTGGTATGAACTCCGGACTTGAGCTGACGTCTTCGGGCGAGTGCGACCAGAGTGAGATCTCCTGGAATCTTGCTGCCATCAAGAGCAGTAACATCGGTGGTGAGATCGTGACCGGTTGGAACCACATCGTTCTTCCTTTGGAAACTGCGGCTTCCAACCCCGGCAATAAAAATCTGGGTGATTTTAATATTTCTGCTGTGAACTACATTCGTTTCTTTATGGTCAATGAGACTGCCGACACCGGCATTACCTTGAAACTTGACAATATGCGTCTTGACAACTCCGGTATCGAGCGCGCAAGAATCAAGGCGGAAGAGGATCAGAAAGTTGCTGATAAGGTTATCGCGTTGATCGATGATATCGGTGAGGTTACTCTGGACAGCGACAGCGTGATCACCAAGGCTGAGGATGCTTACAAGGATCTGACCGCAGACCAGAAGGCTCTTGTTACCAACAAGGATGCCATCAAGGCTGCTCGCGAGGCTTATGATGCACTGGTGAAGGCTGAGGAAGAGAAACAGCAACAACAGCAGCAGACTCCTCCTGAGGGTACTGAAGGCGAAGGCACCGAGGGCGAGGGCACCGAAGGCGAGGGTACCGAAGGTGAAGGCACCGAGGGCGAAGGCACTGAGGGTGGTTCCGAAGAGAGCGGCTGTGCCTCCTCTATCACCATTGGCGCCGGCGCTATGATGCTGCTGGCAGCTGCATGGGTCACCATGGCTGCACGCAAGAAGGAAGACTGATATTCAGTATTTCTGATCAATCATCAATCATTATTGGCAAGATGCTGCACAAGTTGTGGCATCTTGCTTTTTTGCGCAGTATTGAAATTTACGTACTTTTGGGAAATATGATGTCGGCATGATGCACAAAAACGAGAGAGATATTTTGGGCAAAACGTAGAAAACATTTTGATGGCTTGACGGATTTGATCGATTTGTGTTATAATATGGAAAATATATTGGATATACGATCGATTTTTTGTCTCGGTGCGAATTGCGCTTGACAGTTTTACAAGAATCAGAGAAACCAAAACGGAGGTTTTTTATGGAAAAGAAAGCATCGACGGTTACTTATGTGATTCAATTGGTCATCATTTTAATCTTTTTTGCCATTTTGTGTTTCCCGCTGACGCTGATGGCGCTGGATGGCCCCGACGAGACCGAGGTGGAGAGTGAGGCGGCGACGGAATTGGTTCCGTTATCGACAGAAACCTATTTTGACGGTACTTTCCACAGTGCGTTTGAGGCGTGGTTTTCCCATCATTATCCGTTGCGATCTTCGATCGTGTCGACGTTCAGAGATACGCTTTATAACTTTGAAATGTCCAAGCCTGCCATTGCGGTCATGAACATCCTCACAGGGGTAGGCAATACCTACGCGCCAAACACGCCCGACGAGGGAATTTCGGATGACCCGGAGCAACAGATCGATCCCGATACGGGAACTGTGATAGATCCGATGGCGATCTATACCGACCCCGACAATATTTATTCCGAGATCAACCTCAAGCAGATGGCGGAGATACCCGTCGAGCCTAAGGGATTTAAGGGCTCTGACCGTGTGTACATCGGTAAATCGGGTTATTTGTTTGAGAGTGGCTATATTGATGAATATTACGGTTATACCTCCTTTTATCAGGGCATGACGGAGGAGGGAATCGCCGAGACGGTTGCCCGTCTGGAATACATTCAGGAGGAGCTCGCTGTCCGATACGACATAACCATGCTCTATATATTGTCCTCCAGTAAGGCGAGCCAGTATGCGGATTTTATCCCCGATCATTATAAAAATCGTTATATTGCCGCCCCTGACTATGTTCGTCCCGTGGATATGATGCGTCCGTTGCTGGCAGAGAGCTCACTCAACTATCTGGACAGCTCGGAATATTACAAGGAGATCGGTCTGCTTGTGACCTTCCCGAAAACGGGAATCCACTGGAATCATATTGCATCCTTTGAATCCACCGCAGAGCTGCTCCGTATGTATGCAGACATCTCGGGGAATGACGTAAAGTTGCTGGATGCCGTGGGAGTTATCTCTTCCACCACGCCGATCAGCTACGGCAACAGCGATGTTGACGTTTATAATATCCTTTACGGTGCCCTTGGCAATGTGGAGGGTAAGATTATGGATGATGCGTATTATGAGCCCGACGTCGCCGTTGACAATGAGGATGCTTCCAAGATCAATGTATTTATTCAGGGCGGCTCCTTCACGGCGGATATCGTGCATTATCTGACGCAGTACCAAGTGGCAAACGTACGTCGTATATATTATAATGGAGATCGCAACATTGATCACTGGGGAAATTCGAGCCCGTGGACGAAGGGAATCATGGTCTGGGAGGATATTCTTGAAGATCTCGATATGATCATCTTTGAGCAAACAGAGGCGCAGGTACGTGACGGTCACGTGACGGACGGAGATTGGCTGGCGGGCAGTACCGACGGCAGCATCGGAAGTAACGCCGTGTATGATTCTCTGTATGAATTTTTGAAAGCCACCGAATAACATTTGCTCTCAATCGGCGCTGTTTTGATTGGCTTTTGTTAGCAAAATATAGGTTATAACAGGGGGATGTAGCAACTTGAACAAAAATGAAAGACCGTTTTGCAGCATAATGGAGAAAAAAAAGTCGTGTCTTGATTTTTATGTAAAAGTATGGTATAATACGAATGAATTTTTGTATTTCAATCTTGATTTGCAGGGTTGATCATATGACAAGATTCAAAAAGCCAAACCGGAGGTTTTTATGGAGAAAAAAGCAACTACAGTTACTTATGTGATCCAGACAACAATTATTTTGCTCTTTTTTGCTATTCTGTGTTTTCCGCTGACACTGATGGCTTTGGACGGTCCTGATGAGACCGCGGTGGAGAGTGAGGCTGCGGCGGAGCTGGTTCCGCTGTCGGCGGAAACTTATTTTGACGGCAGCTTTCACAGTGCGTTTGAGGCATGGTTTTCACACCATTATCCGCTGCGCTCCTCGGTCGTTGCAACGTTCAGAGATTCTCTTTATAATCTTGAGATGTCCAAGCCCGCCATTGCGGTCATGAATCTGCTGACAAGTGTGGGAAGTGCCTATACGTCCGATACACCTATCGACACCGATCAGCCCCCCGTGGTCGATCCCGATACGGGAGAAGAGGTAGACCCTATGGCGATTTATACCGACCCGAACAACATCTACGCAGAGATCAATCTCAAGCAGATGGAAGAGGTTCCCGTCGAGCCCAAGGGTTTCAAGGGCTCGGACAAAGTATACATCGGAAAATCCGGATATTTGTTTGAGAGTAGCTATATTGATGAATATTACGGATATTCTTATCCGTACAACGAGGTAACCGAAGAAGGTATCGTCACAACGGTAGAGCGGCTGGAATATATTCAGCAGGAGCTGGAAGATCGATACGGCATCACGATGCTGTACATTCTGTCCTCCAGTAAGGCAAGCCAGTATGAGGCATTTATCCCCGATCATTACAAGAATCGCTTTATTGCAAATCCCGATTACGTTCGTCCTGTGGATATGCTGCGCCCGCTGCTGGCACAGAGCTCGATCAACTATCTTGACAGCTCGGAATATTATAAGGAAATCGGTTTGCTTGCGACCTTCCCGAAGACGGGAATTCACTGGAACCATATTGCTTCCTTTGAATCTACCGCAGAGCTGGTTCGTATGTATGCCGATATCTCCGGTGATTACGTAAAAATGCCGTATGCTGTGGGAGTCAAATCGTCAACCACACCCATTGGATACGGTAACAGTGATGTCGACGTGTTCAATATCCTTTACGGTACCTTGGGTAACGTAGAGGGTAAGATTATGGACGAGGCTTATTATGAGCCGGATGTCGGTGTTGAAAATGAGGATGCTAACCCCATCAATATCTTTATTCAGGGTGGTTCTTTCACCTCGGATATCATGTATTATCTCAGACAATACGGTGTGGGCAATGTTCGCCGCATCTATTACAACGGCAATAGTAGTACGGAAAACTGGGGAAATCAAA
This sequence comes from Clostridia bacterium, assembly GCA_017456145.1. Lineage (GTDB taxonomy): Bacteria > Bacillota > Clostridia > Oscillospirales > CAG-272 > SIG644. The sequence continues at coordinate 45,756 of JAFTJZ010000015.1, read as the reverse complement.
ATCCTTGGACCAAGGGTATTATGGTTTGGGAGACTGTTCTGGAGGATGTCGACCTTGTTATCTTTGAGCAGACTGAGCAGCAAATTCGCAGCGGTCATGTGACCGATGGCGACTGGGAATCCGGCAGTAACAATTCCGCGATCGGCAGTAACGCTGTCTACGACTCCCTGTACGAATTTCTCAAAGCCACCGAATAATCGCCTTGTATTAAACTTGATAGAAAGGCAAGAAATGCATCATTGGCGTTTCTTGAAGTAATTCTATGGTATTCAGTTCAACTTTGTTTTTATTTATTTTCTTGCCCATTGTTCTGATCATATACTACTTGATTCCCAAAAAGTATGTCATGCTCAAGAATATCGAGCTGTTGATCGCGTCCATGATCTTCTATGCGTGGGGTGAGAGAATTTACGTTGGCTTAATGATCATATCCATCGCAGCCAACTATGTCTTCGGTCTTTTGCTGGAGCTGTTTGAAAAGCGTAAGCAAAGGTTGGCGGTCGTCATCATTTCCGTGATCTTCAACCTTGGTCTGCTGTTCTTCTTTAAGTACATCAATTTCTTTACCAACAACGCCTTCCCGAGCATTGTGCTCCCGATCGGTATTTCCTTCTTCACCTTCCAGATCATGTCGTACACCATCGACGTGTACTGGGGGAACGTCAAGACGCAGCGCAATATCTTCAATCTGGCACTGTATCTGTCGCTCTTCCCGCAGCTGATCGCAGGTCCTATCGTCCGTTATATTGACGTGGAGAGAGAGATCGGATATCGTACCTATACGGTCGATTCCGTCTATCGCGGTGTTTGCCGCTTTACCGTCGGTCTTGCCAAGAAGGTCGTCATCTCCAACACGGTGGCACTGCTGGCAGATACCATCTTTGCTTTCCCTGCAAGCGGAATGTCCGCAGCGACCGCGTGGCTTGGTGCCATCGCCTACACGCTGCAGATCTATTTCGACTTCTCCGGTTATTCCGATATGGCAATCGGTATGGGTCACATGATGGGCTTTAATTTCCTTGAGAACTTCAATTATCCGTACATATCCCGTACGGTACAGGAATTCTGGCGTCGTTGGCATATGTCGCTGTCCACTTGGTTCAAGGATTATCTGTATATTCCGCTGGGTGGTAACCGCAAGGGTAAGATCCGTACTTATATCAATCTGATCATCGTTTTTGCCTGTACCGGTTTTTGGCACGGTGCTGCTTGGAACTTCTTGGTCTGGGGTCTGTACCACGGATTTTTCCAGATCGTTGAGCGTCTGGGCTTGAAAAAAATTCTGGAGAAGATTCCGCGCGTTTTCGGTCACATCTACACGATTTTGGTGTTTATTATCGGTTGGGTGCTGTTCCGCGCCGAGAGCCTTCAGTATGCGTGGGATTACGTCAAGACCATGTTCAGTTTTCATAAGTGGGGCTGGCTCAACGCCGTAGCCCAGCTGGACGGTGATACCTATCCCGGTACATATACCTTTGCGATTCTTGTGCTCGGTATCATATTGAGCATGCCGATCGTTCCCGCTCTCCGCAAAAAGATTGAGGCAATGCGCGGTGGTGATACCGCCGTCGCTCTGCTCCGCGGTGTCGGCATGGTGGTCCTGCTCGGATTCTCCATTTTGTGCCTGACAGGTTCGGATTACAACCCCTTTATTTACTTCCGCTTTTAATTGCAATGACCGCCCCGTTCGATGCGAATGGGGCGGTTTTCTCTTTTCTGTTTGCATAATTCTTTCCGTTCCTTCATATATTGGAGCGTAACAAAAGCAAAATCAAGGGTTCTGTGCAAAACAAGGAAAGGAAGAAAAGCTATGCAAACGATTGAGTACAACAAAAATCATTATCTCCCTGAGGGGTGCCGTATCGGAACGGCTGCCAACCGTGAGGCTACCGCCTCATTTGCCGCGCTGGAACGCGCAATGGCTGAAGGGGCTATATTGGAAGGGGTCGCAACGCTTTGCGATCATGGATTGAATTTACACGTATCTGTCGGTGCCTTTCAAGGCTTTATCCCGCGGGAGGAGGTGGCATTTCAGCCCGACGGGGAGGCGATCAAGGATATCGCGATCATTTCCCGTGTGGGTAAGCCCATCTGCTTTCGGGTGATCGGTGTTATGCAGGATGCGCCTGCGGGAGAGCCACAGCTGCTGCTGTCACGGCGACTGGCACAGCGTGAATGTTATCGTGACTATATCAGTTCCTTACTTCCCGGAGATATCATTCCCGCCCGTGTGACGCATCTGGAGAGCTTTGGGGCGTTTGTCGACATTGGCTGTGGCGTGGTATCACTCTTGTCCGTGGATTGTATTTCGGTTTCACGTATTCGGCATCCATCGGATCGTTTGTACGCAGGGATGTTGATTCGCACGGTGGTCAAGACTTTGGATCGTGAGCGAGAGCGGGTTTACGTTTCCATGCGCGAGCTGTTGGGTACGTGGGAGGAAAATGCAGCAGACTTTACGGCAGGGCAAACCGTTACAGGCGTGATACGAAGTGTCGAGCCATATGGTGTTTTTGTCGAGCTTGCACCTAACCTTGCCGGGTTGACTGAGCTGCGGGATGAGCTGCGTGCTGTTGCACACCAATACATAGGACAAAGTGCCGCTGTTTTTATCAAAAGCATTTGTCCCGAGCGTATGAAGATCAAGCTGGTGTTGATCGATACCTATCCGGATGTACGGCGGTGCCTTGATTTGAAATATTATATTCCCGAAGGCTGTGAGCATATGGATCGATGGGTCTACTCTCCGCAAAGCAGTCCGAGACGGATTGAGACCGTTTTTACCAATATAGAATGATCCTTTTTTGAAAAAAAGCAAATAAATTAAAAAAATTTCACGGATAGTGTTGCATTTTTTCTCCGTTTGTGTTACAATGAGAGGCAAGCTGTTATAAGCTGCGCCAACAGGAATTTTCACCCGTCGAACGGAAATTCCAAAACAGTTACGGAGAGGATCGTCAATATGAAAACGTATCGTGTATGTATCATTGGATGTGGTGTCATCAGCCCCAACCATATTCGCGCAATCATAGAAAATGAAAATACAGAGCTATGTGCGGTCTGCGATTGTATCGAAGAGCGAGCCATTGCGCGCGCAGAACAGGGAAACTGTAAGTATTATACCGATTATCACAAGATGATCGAGGTGGAAAAGCCCGACGCAGTGCATCTGTGCTTGCCTCACGCCATGCACGCACCCGTTGCGATTGAACTGCTGGAGGCGGGGATCGACGTGCTCTCGGAAAAGCCGATGGATGTCTCTTATGAGACGGCGAAGGCGATGCTGGATACGGCAAAGCGCTGCGGCAAACGATTGGGTGTCATTTTCCAGAACCGCTACAACGGGGAAAATTTGGCGATCAAGAAGTTATTGGATGAGGGGAGCGTCGGTAAGGTCAAGCATTTGCACGCCGAGGTCTGCTGGGCCAGAAATGACGCTTATTACGCAAGTGGAGATTGGCGTTCCAAATACGTGACCGCAGGAGGCGGTGTCATCATCAATCAGGCGATTCACACGCTGGATCTGATGCGCTATTTCGCGGGAGCTCCCGTGGAGAGTGTTCGTGCGACCGTTTCGCATCACGGTGATACGGCAGCAGAGGTGGAGGACACGGCAGAGGGTGTAGTCCGTTTTGAAAACGGTGCGCGCGGAATCTTCTATTTCACCATTAACAACGATTGCGACGAGGCCATTCGTCTGGATATTACCTGTGAGGGAGCGCGTATTGAGAGTCGCAAAGGCTCTTGCCATGTTCGTTATAACGACGGCAGAGAATTGCACATCAAGGGCTCCGAGGGACGTGAATTTTGCGGTGCTAAGGAGTGTTATGGCTCCTCGCACACCATTCAAATCAACGACTTTTATCATGACCCTGATGGTAGCCGTGCACTTTGGATGGCAGAGGAGGCGCTGAAAACGCAGCAGCTGGTAGATGATATCTTCGCCGCGGCCGAGGGGGTACATAAATAATTCTTGCATTTCATATGCCCGAAAGTGGATGCAGCGGTGCTGTTTTTCCATCTTTTCGGGCTTTTTTTATATTTTTTTGAAATATTCACAAAATGTTCATAAATTTTGCGTTGTAATATGATAAAATAAAAAAGATAATAATTATTTCGCACAAGAGTTGTGAAAAGGGGGAAAATGCTATGTATGTAAGTCCACAGAAGGCATCCTTCAAGAAGAGTATGCGCGGGTATCGGGCGCGGCAGGTCGACTCTTACATTGAGTCGCTGTGCTCTGAATTTGCAGGCGCAGAGGAAGATTATCAGTCCCGCATCGTTATGCTGGAAAAAGAGATCGCACAGCTCAAGGCGGAGCTGGAGCGCTGTCATGACATGGAGACGGAAAATGCCGCTTTGCGTGAAGAGGTGGAGACATTGCGCGCACGTCGCGTTCGCTTGCTGCGTCATCGTGCAAATAACACACAGGCAGAGAAAAATAAAAATAAGTCCAAAGCCTTGACGCCGGCAGAAAAGGAGGAACGCACACGCAGATTTTTCCATGCCGGTGCCGAGCTGATTCGATTGGTTGGGCATACGGGGCGTCAGGTGTCGCGTGTTGTCAAAACTCTGCCGTTGCCGGCAACACCCGCCGCGGCAAGCAAGTCCGTTGCACCGAATAGTGCCAAGGAGGCCAAAAATCTGGCACGTAAGCTCTCTAAAATCGAGAAAAAGCAGAAACGTGCTGAAAAAAAGATCGAAAAAGCGCAAAAGGCCGAAAAAAAGCAGTTGAAGAAACTGAATAAGCTGACCAAATAAGGATGGAAGGCGAGCTTACATGATACAGAATAACATCGGAGAGAAGATCCGGCGGCTGCGCTTGCATCGCAAGATGACACAAAGCGAGCTGGCGGGGGATCAAATTACCCGCAATATGCTCAGTTGTATTGAAAACGGCGCTGCGTTGCCCTCGCTGCCGACCGTTTGGTATCTTGCCGAGCGTCTGGAGGTCCCTGCGGGATTTTTACTTGCCGAGGGAGACGATGATCGCATTTGGCGAAAAATGAATGAGATCACCGACATCAAGCGCGTGTTCGGGCGCGGTGACCCGCGAATCTGTCTTGCACTTTGCCGCGGCTGCGCAGAAGAGGCAGATGATGAAATCTTTATGATCATGGCGCAGTGCTCCTTGATGATCGCGGAAGAGGAGCTGAATGCGGGGCATCTCAAGCTTTGCTGCGCGGCACTGGATGAGGCGGTAGCGACCTGCGAGCGTTCCGTGTACAACACCCAAATGATCAAGCATACGGCAGCGTTGTATTTCCGTTTTTTGCGTGGGTTGTCGCAGAGCCTGTATCCCGAATCACAGTTGGATGTGGATGACTGTTTTCTTGGCGCGGCACAGCCGTTTTGTCGTTATATTTTAGCCCGTGAGGCCCTGGATCAAGGGGATCGGCGGCGGGTTGAGATCTATTTGCAAAATGAGCAGGAGGATGATCCTTGGTGGTTGCTGCTGCGTGCTCATAAGGATACTGCAGACGGCAACTTTGAAACTGCGCACCGCACGCTGACCAAGCTGTTGCACGACGAGAACGTCAGCAGCCGTCCGCTGGTATATTACGTTTTCTGCGATCTGGAGATCTGTTGCCGCGAGACGGGAGATTTCCGTGGAGCCTATGAGTATTCACAAGATAAGGTGCATCTGCTGGAAAGCATGCTGGAGTGAAGAGCATAAACGGAATAAATCCATAAAATACTTGAAAAAGTCTATGTACAAACCTGAAAAAATATGGTACAATACTCATATCATGAACATTTTCGTTCAAGAAATCAACATGCCGCCCACAGGCGACAGAAGGGAACAACAATGGAAAAGAAAATCATGAGAATAGGTATTTTGGGAACACTGCGCGGGGGCTCTTATGTTGACATTTTTCAAAAGCTGGACGGAGCTAAGCTGACCGCAGTCTGTGATAACAGCGCTCGCTCGATCAACAATGTCAAGGGAATCCTCAAAGAGGATGTCAAAATTTTTACCGACTTTGATGAATTTATCGACAGCGGCTTGTTTGATGCGGTTATGCTTTGCAATTATTTTTATGAACACGTTCCGTTTGCTGTCAAGGCGATGGAGCGAGGCATTCACGTTTTAAGTGAATGTACCCCTGCCTTGACTATGGCGGAGTGCGTGCAGCTTTGCCGCACCGTCGAAAAAACGGGATGTAAGTATATGCTCGCTGAAAATTATCCCTTCTTTGCTTGCAATATGGAGATGAAACGTCGCTTTGATACGGGTAATTTCGGTCGTGCACTGTTTTGCGAAGGAGAGTACAACCACCCGGTAACACCGCATGATAAGAATATGCTCTCTCCCGGACAGTTCCATTGGAGAAACTGGCTGCCGCGCCCATATTATCTGACGCACGCGCTGGCACCGATCCTTTACATCACGGGCAACAATCTCAAGGCGGTCAACTGCAAGCAGGTGTTCGCGCCGGACAGCATCAAGGGGACGGCTTGCCGTGTGGGGGATATGGTTGCCATCATGCTCTGTGAGATGGATGACGGCTCCTTGGCGCGCGTCACAGGCTGTGCGGCTTGGGGCGGACACGGCAATTGGTACCGTATCTGTGCCGAGAAGGGTAACATGGAGAATGTCCGTGGCTCGCTGGATCAGATTCGCGTGCAGTACAATAGCTGGAACGTACCCGAGGGCGAAAGTGAGGTCAGTACGCACCCTGCGCGCTGGTATGAGGAGGATTCGCTGAATGCAATGCCCGGCAATGCAGGTCACGGCGGCGGTGACTTCTGGGTTGCGTACCACTTTACCAAGTACGTCAACGAGGACATTGAGCCCTTCTTTAACGTATATCGTTCGGTTGCTATGTCAGCGACGGCAGTTCTCGCGCTGCGCAGCTCGCAGAACGGAGGCAAGGAGTATAAGATCCCCGACTTCACCAAGGAGGAGGAGCGTGTGCTCTGGGAGAACGATCACGACTCTCCGTTCCCGGACACAGACGGCAACACCACCATGCCTTGCTGCTCGCATCCCGATTATATGCCTACAGAGGAAGATTTCGCCAACGCCGAGAAGGAGTGGCGTGAGGCGGGCTTGATCGAATAAATCTTGTTTTTTCCAAGCGGGAGCGGTCCTTTTGCGGCTGCTCCCGTTTTTTGAAAAAAATTTGAAAATTTTTGAATTTTCTTGTCAGTAAATTCTATCTTGTCACACTATATGGGTGAAAGGAGGCGAAAGCATGATCAATGAGAGTACCATGCAAGATCGGTACGTTGCCGATTTTGCCGAGAACTATATGGAAAAGCTGTTCTACTTCTGTCTGAAAAAGACGGGAGACAGCACGGATGCACAGGATCTGACGCAGGACATTGCGTTGAACGTCATCACGGCACTGAACAAAGGGACCGTTCCCTCAAATTTTCCTGCATGGGTCTGGCAGATCGCGCGGAATCGATACAGTGTGTGGGCAGACGAAAAGCATAGACGCGTCGAGGCGATGACCGGTGTCGATATCGGCGACTATGAAATCGAGGATGAAAGCGCAAGCGTTACAGAGGCGACGATTCGAGAGGAGCAGATGTCTTTTCTGCGTCGGGAGCTGGCGTTTATTCGCGGGGATTATCGTAATGTGATCGTTGCCTACTATCTGGAAAATCGCAGTGTGCATGAAATTGCATCAACGCTTGGCCTCTCCGTCAGTGCGGTGCACCAGCGACTGCACCGCGCAAGAAACTTATTGAAAGAAGGTATGGATATGGCAAGAGAATTTGGAATCAGGAGCTACAAGCCCGAGGAGATCAATTTCGTCAAGAACGGCTCCGACGGTAAAAAGGGACAACCATGGTCGATCGTAGGGCATCTGCTTTACAAGAATATTTTCCTGCAGGCGTATGAAAATCCGCAGACGGCAGAGCAGCTTGCGCTGGAGCTTGGCATTGCACTTCCGTATATGGTGGATGAGTTGGAATTTCTCGTCCGTGAGCAGCTGATGCGCAAGGAGGGCGACAAGTATCAGACCGATTTTCGCATCACCAGCCGTGAGGAGCAGCGTGCCGTTTACGATGCAAATATCCTGGTGCAGAAACCGTTGACGGAACAGCTGTGCGAGATGCTCGACCTCTACATGAAGGAGGACGGTGCTCAGGTTAATGTCTCCTATATCGGTTACGAGAATGCCAAATGGGCACTCTTGATGCGTCTGTTCGATGCTTTGAAATGGGAGCGAGCTAACCGCGAACAGATTGTGCAAAATCCGTCTCGCCCCGACGATGGCTCCTGGACGTTGTTCGGCTATCAGACGATTGATTGGGAAGAACCCGGCTTTGTCGGTCAGCATGGGGCTGGAAATATCGCTTTTTGGCAGTATAAATTTTTCTACAAGCAGCTCTTCGAACAGACACCTATGTACCTGAATGAGAGTGAGGCATTCAATTTGTGGCTATTCTGTAGCGGAAAGCAAAATGAGTGCGAGCAGAAACACGTGGACAAGCTGTTGGAATACGGCTACATCAAGAGGGTGAATGGTGTGCTGACGCCTAACGTGGTCATCTTCGACCAAAATGCCAAGGCTTGCGAGAACGTCGAGCTGACGGAAACACTGCGCAGACTGATACAGGAAATTTCCGCTCTGTTTGCCAAGGCGCCCGCCATTGAGCGCGGCTACGTTTTGGAACAGGCAATCGAGAACGGCTGGCTGACCTACGATGAGAACACTGATAGAACGGTCGGCGCGTATATTTATTTGTAAGGGGGCGAAATGATATGAAAAAGCTGTCAAAATCAAATCCTAACGCAAAAAATGAAAAGACGATGATGAGCGCTTTGGAGTTGCAACGGCTGGAGATGATCGGATATCTGACACTCCCCATGATATAAACGTATCCCCGCTGAAGACGGCAGAGTCTTCGGCGGGGAAACTTTATTATGTGTTGGAGAGCAGCGTCAGCAGTGGTAAAAGAAACATCATGCTGCCTGTGATGCGGTAGCGATGCGTAGTCTTGTCCTGCATGACGTCAAGATAGGTGCCAAGTGGACCGTCAACGCAATCCTGGACGACCGACGCCGCAAGCGAAGATTGCAGTGCAATGGCGGGGATATCGGTGAAATACTCCTCATCGTGTGCGGTCAATGTAAAGATGGTTGCGGCGACCTTTATCGTATTGACATCTGAAAATACCTTGCAGACGGCAGCAATCTCCCGTAGATGGCGATATTCGGTAGGGAGGCTGCGGGTGCCGCTGAACAGCACCGTCTGCCCGCGCATCTTGCTGATAAATGATGGCCCGTAGATGGCCGACAGCCCCCATTCGCCCTCGCCCGCATGATAAATAGCCTGCTCGGTGTCCCAGCCGGGATTGCCGCCTTTTTCCATATGACGGGAAACGGTCGCTGCATGCAGCATAAAAGCCGTACGAAGTGCTGTGGCGTTGATGTCCTCATCGGAGAGCACAGAGATGGCTTGCAGCAGAGACGCGGAAATATCTTGGTGTTCCACGGTTTCCTTGGTTGGTGTTTCTACGCCAAGCAGCGTGTCAACGGAAATATGAAACAGTGCAGCCATAACGGGCAGGAGCGCGATGTCAGGGCAGCATTGTCCGCTTTCCCATTTGCTTACGGCTTGATTGGTCACGCCGAGCTTTTGCGCCAGCTGCTCTTGTGTCAACCCCGCCGATTTTCGATAAAGTATGATCTGTTCTTGAAGTTTCATGGATTACCCTTTCAAATATGGATTTTCGTAGCTACAAGAGCATTATACCGTAAATGGAGCGCCAAGTCAAGAGAGTGTTGGTTTGATGGTATGATTTTTATCCAACCGTTGGTTGGAAAAGAAAAGTGCATCCCCAAAACAGAATGCACTTGATTTTTTACACATATATTATACCACAAAAATCGCAAAAAGTCAAGACTTGTTTTTTTATGAGAAATGGTGTATGATATAGGAGAAAGTTAAATTTAGGAGGACGGCGCATGAGAGGGAGAGGGGAAGAGAGATATGATTTTATCCACGCCGACGCGCTTTTTTTGCGCGGTGATTATCGTGCCGCGTTTGAGGAATATTTTTATGCGGCGACGGTGCTTCATGAGCCGCAGGCGGCGTTTGACGTGGCGTTCCTTTATCATATGGGATACGGTGTGCCGCGCAATGCCAAAATGGCGCGTGATTTCTTTCATGCCGCACTTGCCCTTGATGGCGGGGTAGCAGCTTTTAATCTTGCACTGTTGGATTTGCGCGGAATTGGCGGTGCGGTGGATTTTGAGAGCGCTGCGCGTTGGATGCGTCGGGCAGCGGCAGAGGACTGCATCGATGCACAGCTGTATCTTGGGCTTGCGCACACCATGGGCTACCTGTTTGACCCTTTGGATATCGAGTGTATTTCGATGATCCCCTACAGACGCATAATTTCGCGTTCTACGGGCAGTTTGCTTTATGGACATAACTTTGACCCATCTGCGGATGCACGGCGCTACGAGGTGCTTGAGGCGGATGGTGAGGCCGCTGTGGAGATGTTTCGCAGTGCTGCCAAGCACAAAGATGCGACTTACATCGAAAAGCAGCTTGGAGATGCCAATCTGATGCTCGGACAAGCCTTGATTGAGGGGATGGGGGACGAATACGATCCAGCCAAGGGCTTTCGTCTGATCAGGCGCGCGGCGATCAAGCATGGCTTGGAAGATGCGGCGGGCTATCTTACCGCGCACCGTGAAAAGGCACTTGCCTACGGTGTGGATGCCGACAAGATCGGACAGCTGGGCAAGGATGAATATGGCAAGGAAGAATGACAGCCTTTTTGATGTATCAGAATCATAACCACCCGTCAAACGGGTGGTTTGCACGAGGGCTAAAAGCCCAATACTACCGGCCAGCGGCTCAAGCCGCTGGCTTTCGTATACTCAAGCCTATTGCCTTTGCCACTTTTGCCGCCCTTGAAAGGGCGTTCGTATTACTTGCTACCCTTGAAAGGGTCTTCGTACTCCTTGACGCTCAACTTGTCAAGCGCTATGTCGTGCTTCTCTTGATCTTCGATATACTTCCTTATGGTGCTTTCGTTGAGTCCTACTGTCGATACATAGTACCCTTCCGCCCAGAAGTGCCGATTCCCGAACTTATATTTCAGGTTTGCATGCTTGTCGAACATCATTAGTGCACTTTTTCCTTTTAAATATCCCATAAAACTTGACACGCTGATTTTTGGTGGTATACTTAATAGTAGGTGCACATGGTCGGGCATCATATGTCCCTCAAGGATTTCCACGCCTTTGTATTTGCACAGAGTCCGGATTATCTCTTGCAAATCCGCGCGATACTGATTGTATATGATTTTCCTCCTGTACTTCGGTACGAACACTATGTGATACTTACAGACCCATTTAGTATGGGATAAACTATTTGTTTGGTTTGCCATTCTTTCTCCTTTCGTGCTGCAATAGACTTGAGCATCTTATTGTACCACATTAGGAGATTTTTTGGTATAACCTTTTGTTGCCCACCCGCACAGCGGGTGGTTGTCTGTTTCGCACTTCGTGCTCAACCTGCCTAAAGGCATTAAAATAAGGTGCAACGAACACACATTTTTGTGGTTCGTTGCACCCTCTTTACATTAAAGTGTTTGAATACTTAAACCTCTTTTTTCTCCAAAAGAGCTTAAGCCGTCGGAGGCATTATTTCAGTTTGCTCAAAGCAATCAGAACGCCCTCCAGATTTTCCTTGTACTTTTCTAGCTTGGCTCTTTCCGCGTCAACCACGGCAGCGGGAGCCTTGGCAACAAAGCCTTCGTTGGAAAGCTTTTTCTCCACGCGAACGATCTCACCCTCAAGGCGCGTCTTTTCTGCAGACAGGCGAGCCTTTTCTTTTTCGGTGTCAATGATGTCGGACAACGGCAGATACACGGTTGCGGCAGAGGTGACGATCTGTACCGTTTCATCTGCGTTCAGCTTGCCCTCAAAGGAGGGGGCGACCTCGACCTCGGAGGCAGACGCAAGTCTCTCAAAGAAGACGGCAGCAGAGGTGGGGAAGGCCTTAGCGTGCTTGGTTTCGATATAGACCTTGGCACGGCGGGAAGGAACAATGTTCATCTCGGCGCGGCGATTACGAATGGCGCGGATGGCATCGATGACGTAGGACATATTTTCGGCATCTTGCTCAAAGATCATAGCGGCATCGTACACGGGATAAGATGCGATCATGATGCTCTCGGTTGCATCTTTGGTATGGGGCAGGGCGCTGTAGATCTCTTCGGTGATGAATGGCATGAAGGGATGCAGCAGCTTGAGAATCCCGTCAAGAACGTAGCAAAGCACATTCTGGGCGATGCGGTTGCCGTCGCTTTCCTTGTCGTTGAGTCTTGCCTTGCAAAGCTCGATATACCAGTCACAGAAAATATCCCATGTGAAGTTGTAAAGTGTGCTCAATGCCACGCCAACCTCATAGGTGTTCAGTGCATCGTTGACGGTCTTGACGGCCTTGTTATATTCGGTCAGTACCCACTTATCCTCGGCAGAAAGCTGCTCGATGGCGGGCAGTGCGATTTCGTCAATGGTCAGATTCATGCGAACAAAGCGGGACGCATTCCAAAGTTTATTGGCAAAATTACGGGCGGCCTCGATCTTTTCATCCGAAAAACGCATATCATTTCCGGGCGAATTCCCCGTTGCCAGCGCAAAGCGGAGAGCGTCTGCACCATATTTGGCGATGATCTCCAGCGGGTCAATACCGTTGCCCAAGGATTTTGACATCTTGCGACCCTGCGCATCGCGCACAAGACCGTGAATAAAGACGGTGGAGAAGGGCTTTTCACCCATATGCTCCAAGCCGGAAAAGATCATACGGGAGACCCAGAAGGTGATAATATCATATCCGGTGACAAGAACGCTGGTAGGATAATATTTCTTGAGATCCTCGGTCTGATCGGGCCAGCCAAGCGTTGAGAAGGGCCACAGTGCCGAGGAGAACCAGGTGTCAAGCACGTCCTCCTCCTGATGGACGGGGGCACCACACTTGGGGCAGACGGAGATATCCTCCTTGGATACGGTCATTTCACCGCAAGCGTCGCAATAGAAAGCGGGGATACGGTGACCCCACCAGAGCTGGCGAGAAATACACCAATCAAGGATGTTATTCATCCAGTTGAAATAATTCTTGGAGAAACGATCGGGAACAAAACGGATGGAATCGTTTTCAACAGCCTCGATGGCGGGGGCTGCGAGCGGTTTCATTTTGACGAACCACTGATCTGAGGTCATCGGCTCGACCGTTGTGCCGCAGCGGTAGCAGGTGCCGACATTGTGGTCGTGAGGCTCGGTCTTGAGCAGATACCCCTCTGCGTCAAGGTCTGCAACAAGCGCCTTACGGCAGGCATAACGATCCATGCCCTCATACTTTCCGGCATATGCGTTCATGGTCGCATCGTCATTCATGACCTTGATCTGCTCCAGATTGTGACGCTGACCAACCAAGAAGTCGTTGGGGTCGTGTGCGGGGGTGATCTTGACGCAGCCGGTACCAAATCCGATCTCGACGTAATCGTCGGCAATGACGGGGATTTCACGATCTGTCATTGGCAGCAGCAGCGTCTTGCCGATCAGATGCTTCATGTCTTCGTCCTCGGGATTGACCGCCACCGCGGTGTCACCGAACATGGTCTCAGGGCGCGTGGTTGCCACGACCACGTAGTCCTGCTCGCCCTTGATGGGATATTTGATGTGCCAGAAATTGCCGGGCATATCCTTGTACTCGACCTCGGCATCGGACAGCGCCGTCAGGCAACGGGGACACCAGTTGATGATGCGGTGACCACGGTAGATCAGACCCTTGTCGTACAGATTGACAAAGACCTCGCGGACGGCGCGGGAGCAGCCCTCATCCATGGTGAATCGTTCGCGTGTCCAGTCACAGGACGCCCCCAGCTTTTTGAGCTGGCTGATAATACGGTTGCCGTACTGATGTTTCCAATCCCAGACGCGCTCCAAAAATTTTTCGCGGCCAAGATCATAGCGGGAAAGCCCTTCGTTGACGCGAAGATGCTCCTCGACCTTGATCTGGGTTGCAATGCCCGCGTGGTCTGTGCCGGGAACCCAGAGGGTATTGTAGCCCTGCATTCTCTTGTGGCGAACCAGAATGTCCTGCAGGGTCTCATCCAGAGCGTGACCCATGTGGAGTTGTCCGGTGACATTGGGGGGCGGGATGACAACGGAAAAGTGTTCCGCGGTACTGTTGGGATCGGGCGTGAAATAGCCCTTATCACACCAATTTTGATAGATACGATCCTCAAAATCGGCAGGATTGTAGGTTTTCGGCAGTTCATGATATTGTGCCATAATAGACCTCCTGAAATGAATTTGCGGCAAAGCGGTAAAGATGAAGGAGAAAAACAAAAAACACCGCACTGATCATAGGATCAGGGCGATGCATCGCGGTACCACCTGATTTCACACCGATCATACGGTGCGCACTCAACAGCTCCATGGGAGCTTGCTCCGATAACGAGGAGCAGACGGCTCGCGCTACCTGCCGATGGCTCTGACGCGAACGGTTCAAAGGCGACCTTCCGCACTCTCTCCCGCAGACTCGCACCAACCGTCTGCTCTCTTTTGGGAGGTGGAGCTGCGTACTCCTCCTTATCCTTACCGTTTGAAATATACTCTATCATTATAAAACAATTTTGCCGATTTGTCAAGAGGATTTCAGAATTTTTTCAAAATATTGCGATCGGGAGAGAGAGAATGCCGTTCTATATGGGAATGATTTATAAAAGTGGTTGCAAAATGTGCAAATGTGTGCTATAATAAAGAAAATAGCTTGCATGGATCCGAGCGTGGAGGGAAGGTGGCAGAGGAATGGCATCCGAACATAAAGGGCAGCAAAGGCAGCGTGCGAAAAGAAACAAACGGGCAAGTTGCACACAGCACGGCTGCTATATGCTCGATGGTAAAGAGGTGCCGTATGTGTTGCATTTCAAATCGGTAAAGAATTATAATCTGCGTGTCGGTGCGGAAGATGGCTTTTCGGTTTCGGTGCCGCATGGGACAAGTGAGGCACGCGTGCGACGCTTTTTAATAGAGCATGAGGATTTCTTGAGACGAGCGCTCTCTCGCAAGGCTACCAAGGTGCGTGCGTGCGACCGTGCATTACATGAGCAATGTCTGGAGGATGGTACGGTGCTGCCCATCCTTGCGGGTACCGTTCATTTGCGCATTCGCCCGGATTCCACAAAAGCTGCGGGGCGCGCAAATGCTGCGTTGATGCGCACGATCTGTGAGGATGGCGGCGAGGCTTGGACGGTATATCTGAAAGAAAATCTTGCTCCCGAGGTTGCCCGCAAAGCAATGGAAAAGGCGGTTATTTCCGAGGAAATGACCATTTTACAGCGCTTGGTGGAGGACGTGTTTCCGTCGGTCAGTGCGTGCGTTATACGTGCCGCAGTGCAGCTTTGCGGTATTTCCGAGGAAATAAGAAAACCAAACAGAGAATATCCTTATATGCGGTATGTCACGGATCCGATCGCCATTCGATTTCGGGATATGAAAAGCCGTTGGGGAAGTTGCGCAGTGCAAAAAGGCACGGTAACATTGAATCAAAGGTTGATTTTTACAAGCAAAGATTGTGTGATGTATGTGCTTTGTCATGAATTGTGCCATTTTATCTTTGCCGATCATTCTGCAAAATTTCATGCGTTGTTGAATTGCGCTATGCCGGATGCGGAACGCTTGCGTGCAGTGTTAAACGGTAATAGTTCTACAGATGCTTTTTAATAATTTATATAATTACACCAACAGGAGGATTATGAAACCATGAGTTGTGAAACGAAAGATAAAACAGCCCTTGCCAATGAATTACTCACCTTTATTGATCAAAGTCCGACAGCATATCACGCCGTGTCCGTCATTGCGCAGACTTTGTCAGCCAAGGGTTTTGTTGCTCTCTCGGAGGGGGATGATTGGGCTCTGGAATGCGGAGGGAAATATTATGTGACCCGAAACGGCTCTTCGCTGCTTGCATTTGCCTTGCCGAGCACGGAATCCGCGGTTGGTTATCGTATCGTTGCGGCGCATACCGATTCACCCGCATTCAAGCTGAAGGATATTTTTGATCGTCCGAGTGAAGGATACAGTAAGCTGAATGTCGAGAAATACGGCGGGATGCTGTGCTCGACGTGGATGGATCGCCCGTTGTCAGTTGCAGGACGCGTTCTTCTTTCCTCGGGAAATGGGGTACAGAGTCGACTTGTGCGTTTTGAGGATCCCATTGCTCTTATCCCGAGTGTTGCCATTCATATGGATCGTAATGTCAACGACGGTAAGAGTTATAACGCGCAGGTTGATATGCTGCCTATACTTGACGCAGGAAAAGATATTGGAAGTTTCAAAAATCAACTGTTGAGGAAGGTTGGCGTAGAAGAGACGGCCCTTTTGTCTCACGATTTGTATTTATACGTTCAGCAAAAGGGATATCTCTGGGGGGAGAACGATGCGCTGATCTCCGCCCCGCGAATCGACGATCTGATGTGCGTGTTCGGCGGTATGGTTGCTTTTTGCGAGGAGATTGCAGCCACGGATATTGCGCATATTCCCATGCTTGCAGCGTTTGATAACGAAGAGGTCGGCTCGCATACCTTGCAAGGTGCAGCCTCCTCCTTTATGGAGGACACCATTGCGCGGATTGAACATTTCCTCGGAAATAATCGGGACGATGCGGATGGAAAATTCAAGCGGATGTCAAACAGCCTGATGCTTTCGGCGGATAACGGACACGCAGTGCATCCCAACCACCCCGAATATGCCGATGCACAGAATCGTCCCACGATTGGCGGCGGTGTCGTACTGAAATTCAATGCACAGCAGCGGTATGCCACCGATGCGGTGGGAGCTGCCATTTTCCGTTCCATTTGTCTGGCTGCCGACGTTCGGGTGCAAACCTTTGCCAATCGATCCGATATGATGGGCGGCTCGACGCTGGGGAATATTGCCAACACCCGTGTACCGATCCGTACCGTGGATATCGGCCTACCGCAGCTGGCGATGCATTCCGCGTTTGAAACGGCGGGGACTTCCGATTTTTCCGATTATGTCAGCGCATGCCGCGCTTTTTACCGAGCGAATATTCGCATGATCGGTGATGACGGATATCGTGTGGAGGTAATCTGATGTCCGAAATCATCTTCAAGCGCATGGAAACACCTGAGGAGATGCAGGGCAAGGCTCGCGTGCATTATCAGGCCTGGCAGGAGACATATCGCGGGCAGATTGTGGATTCTTATCTTGACAAAATGAGTTATGAGCAGTGTCTTGCCATTGCGCATCGGTGGCCCGACAATATAATCGTTGCCAAGGATGGAGAGCGTGTCATCGGTTTTACGGGCTACGGTCCGTATCGGGATGAAAGTCTACCGCAGACCGGCGAGGTATTTGCCATTTACGTGTTGGCTGAATATCAAAAGCGCGGTGTCGGATACCGATTGATGGAGGCGGCAATGGAGATGCTGAAAGAGTATCCGACAGTGGTGCTGTGGGTGCTCAAGGGGAATCAGAAAGCGATTCCGTTTTATCTGCGCTACGGATTTCGCTTTGATGGCTGCGAGAAAAAGATTCTGATCGGGACGCACGTTATCGAGCAGAGGATGGTGTATCAAGGCCGCACAGAATCATAAACGCGGAGGGATAGGAGTATATCGGAGATCAAAGATATGGGCTATCCCTCCATTGCCATATCAGGACAAAAAATGGAATCCAAGCTTATCGTGAATAAAGTGCCGCTTTGTCAGCCAATACTCTTTTTGACGGGAAAAGTAAAATTTCGTCAAAAAGGAGCGTTTATGTATTACAACAAAGTAGAAATCTGCGGTGTCAATACCTCGCAGCTGACGGTTTTGAGTGATACGGAAAAGAAAGAATTATTGGTAAGATCCAAGGAAGGCGACACCGAGGCGCGGCGGACGCTGATTTGCGGAAATCTGCGCTTGGTGCTCAGCATCATTCAAAGGTTTATCAACCGACGGGAGAATTTGGACGATCTGTTTCAGGTAGGATGTATCGGACTTGTCAAAGCGGTGGACAATTTTAATATTGCCATGGATGTGAAATTCAGCACGTATGCGGTTCCCATGATTATCGGAGAGATCCGCCGTTATCTGCGGGACAACAACACTATTCGCATCAGCCGTTCCGTGCGCGATCTGGCGTATCGCTCATTGCAGGCAAGAGAAGAATGGATGCGTGAAAAGGAAACCGAGCCGGATATCGAGCAATTGGCGGAGCGCCTTGGAGAGAAAAAAGAGGCTGTGCTCGGCGCAATGGAGGCCATTATTGAACCGATCTCGCTATATGAGCCGGTTTTTACCGAAAACGGAGACAGTGTCTATGTGATGGATCAGATCAGCGATACCAGTACGGAAAACAGCGGAGAGGCATGGCTGGAAAATATCGCCTTATCCGATGCCATGAAGACGCTGAGTGATCGTGAGAGGCACATCATTGAAATGCGTTTTTATAAAAACAAAACGCAAATGGAGATCGCCGACGAGATCGGTATCTCGCAGGCGCAGGTCTCGCGTTTGGAAAAGGGTGCGCTGGAGCATCTGAAAAAAAGAATGTAATAATAAAAAAGAGCAGGTTTTAGAGAACCATGCTCTTTTTTATGTAAAACAACCGATGGTTGATATTATTTTGTGTGACGCATCGGTGTATCAACCAAGCGTATACCTCAAACGGGTGCGGTATACGGATTATCTATTGACTTGACAGCAGTTTTATGGTATAATAACAGGCTAACAAAATTGATATGAGAGCGAGGGATAACGAGATGATCGAATTGAAAAACGTCAACAAGACCTTCAGAGTAGCCAAGCGTCAGGCAGGAATGTCGCAGGCGCTGCGGGCCTTGTTTCACAAGGAATACACCGAAATTCACGCGCTGCAGAACGTGTCGTTCACCATCAATGACGGAGAGATGGTCGGCTACATCGGTCCCAACGGCGCGGGAAAAAGCAGCACGATCAAGATCATGAGCGGTATTCTGACGCCCGACAGTGGCGAGTGCATCATCAACGGACGTACACCGTGGCGGGAGCGCACTGCTCACGTCAAGGAGATCGGCGTGGTGTTCGGACAGCGCTCTCAGCTCTGGTGGGATGTTCCCGTGATCGACAGCTTTGAGCTTATAAAGGATATTTATAAGGTGGAGTCATCACAATATCAAAAAACGCTCTCGCAGCTGACCGAGCTGCTCAGCCTTGATGAGATCGTCAAGACACCTGCTCGCCAGCTTTCCTTGGGGCAACGGATGCGGTGTGAAATTGCCGCATCACTGCTACATAATCCCAAGATTCTTTTTTTAGACGAGCCGACCATTGGTCTGGATGCCGTCTCCAAGATCGCGGTGCGCGATTTTATCAAGACCATCAACCGAGAATATAAAACAACAGTCATCCTGACAACGCACGATATGCAGGATATCGAGGCTTTGACCGAACGTATTTTGTTGATCGGCAAAGGCAGGATCCTGTTGGATGGCGCACTTTCCGAGTTGAAAATGCGTAATTCTACTCATAAAACGCTGACGGTGGTGTATATGGGAGAAAAATTGCCTGTCAATGAGAAGATGAAAATTATCAAGGACGTAGGCGGTCATGCACAGATTGTCATCGACACGACAAGCTTAACCGTATCACAGGCAATCTCTCTGATTTCTTCACAGCGGGAGATCAAGGATGTTTCCGTCGCTGGGGAGAGCGTGGATGAGATGGTAGTCTCGCTGTATCGGGAGTTTGAAATATGAAAAAATATCTGTCCTTTTTTCGCATCCGCTTTTTAGCGGGACTTCAATACCGCGCGGCGGCATGGGCGGGGATCAGTACCCAGTTTGCATGGGGCGGTATGACGATTTTGATGTTCTGGGCGTTTTACAAAAATGGCGAAAACGTATTTCCCATGAGCTTTTCTGCACTCTCCTCTTACATCTGGCTGCAGCAGGCGCTTTTGGCGATGTTTATGGCATGGTCGTATGATAACGAAATTTTCAACACCATCACGACAGGGAATATTGCTTATGAGTTGTGCAGACCTTGTGATCTGTATACCATGTGGTTTGTCAAGAATATGGCGCTGCGCCTCTCCCGTGTGGTACTGCGGTGCTTGCCCATTTTGCTTATTGCCGCGGTTTTACCATCGCCGTTTGGGATTCGCTTACCGGCAACCCCCTTGGCTGCGTTTTTGTTTCTGATTTCCGCAATGTTGGGATTTTTCGTTTTGATCGCCTTTAATATGCTGATCTACATTTCTGCATTTTATACTGTATCGCCGGTGGGTATCCGTATTCTGGCTACCTCAGTGGTTGAATTTTTTGCGGGAGCGGTCATTCCCCTTCCGTTCTTTCCCACATACTTACAGCCGATCTTAAATGCATTGCCGTTTGCATCGATACAAAACACACCGTTTTTGATCTACACCGGCGTACTTGACGGTCAGGATGCTTGCAGGACGATCATGCTGCAATGCCTCTGGCTGGCAGCTTTGGTGGTAATCGGACTGCTTTTGATGCGGCGGGCTCTCAGAAAAGTTGTCGTACAGGGAGGTTAATATGAAATTGTATTTCAAATATATTGCCATGCTGTTCAAATCGCAAATGCAATATAAGGCATCCTTCGTAATGACGGCATTGGGACAATTTCTGGTGTCCTTCACAGTATTTCTCGGTGTATATTTTATGTATTCCCGCTTTCACTCCGTGGATGGTTTTGACTTTTCAGAAATTTTGATCTGCTTTTCTGTCGTTCTGATGGCATTTTCGATTACCGAATGTTTCTTCCGCGGCTTTGATGTATTTCCTCGGCTGATACGGGGCGGTGATCTCGATAGGATTTTGGTGCGTCCGTGCGGCGTTGTTTTTCAGGTACTGACCTCCAATATGGAATTTTCTCGTATCGGGCGGCTGCTGCAAGCAGTCCTGATGCTTTTTGTTGCCATTCCGCAAAGTGGGATCGTATGGACGTGGGACAAGGTCCTGACGCTGATTCTGATGCTGATTGGCGGTGTCGCAGTATTTTCCGCACTGTTCATTCTATATGCGGGTATCAGCTTTTTTACGATCGAGGGGCTGGAGTTTATGAACATCTTTACCGATGGCAGCCGTGAATTCGGGAAGTATCCACTGTCGATCTACGGAGAAGGTGTGCTGAAATTTTTCACCTATATCATTCCGATCGCACTGTTTCAATATTATCCTCTGCTTTACCTGATCGGGAGATCGGACCGAATCGTTTTAAGCTTATTACCTTTGCTGGGATTCGTTTTTTTAATTCCATGTTATGCTTTTTTCAGATTTGGATTACTCAAATATCAATCAACGGGCTCATAAGAGTCGGGGAGGGTAACGATGAATAAAACAATCATGTTCAAGGATCTGCAAGAGCTTGAATGTCTTGCCGCACAGCGTAAGGAGGAAATCCGCTCAAGTGCTGATGCGGTGAATGTGGGCGGGAACACATATTATGTCAGCGCTGAGGGGTGTGACGAATACGATGGTCGCTCACCCGAGCGAGCATGGAAGACTCTTGCCAAGGTCTCATCCGCAAAACTGTGCGAGGGAGATGGTGTCCTGTTTCGTCGCGGTGATGTTTTTCGCGGTGGTGTGATCGCACAGGCAGGGGTGACCTATGCAGCATATGGGGAGGGGGAAAAGCCGCGGCTTTACGGCGGGGATCGCGATCTGGCCGATCACACGCTGTGGGCGGAGCATGATCCGAAAAATCACATCTGGCGTTTGACTATGCCAATTCTTGATGTCGGCACGTTGGTGTTTGACGAGGGGGGAACGTGGAGCAGAAAGCTGATCCCATCCTACATCGGCGGACGATTTGTATGCCGTGATGCGGAGGAGCGCCCGTTTGAGATGAGCAGGGAAATGACGGACGATTTGGATCTGTATTGGCATTTTGATACACTTATGACAACGCGCCCCTCCAAGGGGGCGGATTTCCCTGTACCGCAGGTGGATGAGAATAGCTACGGTACGCTGTATCTGCGCTGTGATCGCGGCAACCCGGGGGAGGTGTTTAGACAGATCGAGGCACTTCCCAGGCGATGTATGTTTAAGATCGGAGACCGAGCAAATATTCACATAGACAATCTGTGCATCAAATATGTCGGTCATCATGCAATATCGGCAGGAGGACACGTCATCGGCTTACGTGTGACACACTGTGAGATCGGCTGGATCGGCGGGACCATTCAGCATTATTTCGGCACCGATCCTAATTATCCGCAGGGGGGAAGAGGGACAGTTACCCGTTTCGGAAACGGCGTTGAAATTTATGGCGGCTGCGAAAATTATGAGGTATCCGATTGCTACATCTATCAGTGCTATGACGCAGGGATCACACATCAAATCACAACAGGCGGCAGAACGGTCACCATGTGTGGGATTCGTTACCTGAATAATCTTGTGGAGAGATGTGTTTATTCCATTGAATATTTTCTGGATATGAACGGTGGCGATACCAATAGCTGTATGCAAGATATTGTCATGCGGGGGAACCTTCTGCGCCTTGCAGGATATGGCTGGGGGCAGCAACGGCACAATATTGACACCCCGGCACATATCAAGGGCTGGAGTTATGTTAACCGCGCGCGGGATTACCATATTCATGACAATATTTTTGATCGATCGGCTTACCGTATGCTCCACCTTGTCGCCGAGGTCAATGAGAGCTGCCCCGAGATGAGAAAAAATATTTATGTCCAGCACCGTGGAGGAATGCTCGGGCAGTACGGCGGTAACGCAGACGGCGAGCCTCCGATTTTGTTCTTTGATGAAAATGCAGCGGATTCAATCCGACGAATTTTCAAAGACGAGGATGCCGTGCTGTATTTTTTGGAAGAATAAGATGTTCCATATGTAACATTTCCCAAAAGGCAGAATATTTCCCAAATAAATTGATCGAAAGTTAGAAAAGATGTGTCCGTACTCTTGATTTTTTTCTTGAAATACAGTATAATAAGTGTGTATGAATTTTTTGAAAACGAGGATGATACCATGTCTATTCTGATTACGGGCGGTACGGGCTTTATCGGTTCGCATACCGTTGTTGAATTTTTGCAGGCGGGAGAGGATGTCGTGATCGTCGACAATTTCTCGAACAGCAAGCCATGCGTTCTCGATCGCATTGAGGCGATCACGGGAAAACGTCCCAAATTTTACGAGGTTGACCTGTTGGATCGTGCAGCTCTTGCGCGGGTCTTTGAAGAAAACGAGATTGAGAGCTGTATTCATTTTGCGGGGTTGAAGGCGGTCGGAGAATCCTGTGCGCAGCCGTTGCGTTATTATCACAACAACATCACGGGGACGCTGATCCTTTGCGAGCTGCTGCATAAGTACAGTGCGCGTAAGATCGTTTTCAGCTCTTCGGCAACCGTTTACGGAAAGCCCGAGAGCGTACCGATCCGTGAGGATTTCCCGCTTTCCACCACCAATCCATATGGAGAAACCAAGCTGGAAATTGAGCGCATATTAAAGGATCTGACGGTCGCAGAGCCGGATTGGAGCGTAACGGTGCTGCGGTATTTCAATCCCATCGGCGCGCATCAGAGTGGTACGATCGGCGAGGATCCCAAGGGCATTCCCAATAATCTGTTCCCCTATATTGCCAAGGTCGCAGCGGGCAAGCTGGCACGTCTGCAGGTGTTTGGCAACGATTACGACACCAAGGATGGTACGGGTGTTCGTGACTATATTCATGTCGTTGACTTGGCGCAGGCTCATCTAAAGGCCTTGGAGCGCACACGCCAGACGACGGGGATTGACTATATCAATGTCGGTACGGGTGTGGGTTATTCGGTTCTGGAAATGGTTGCCGCGTATGAAAAGGTGACGGGGCTGGCAGTGCCTTACGACATCGTCGCTCGCCGTCCGGGCGACATCGACGAGTGTTATGCTGATCCGACAAAGGCTGCGCGGGTGCTTGGTTGGAGAGCTCAATATGGACTGGAAGATATGTGTCGGGATGCCGCCAGATGGCAGTCGCAGAATCCTGACGGTTATCCCGATGGATGGGAGGTGAGATAATGCGTAAAATTCATGCGTTTTCTATGGGCAAGACGGCAGACGGCAGGGAAGTCACCGGATACACCATGTATGGTGAGAACGGTATGCGGGTGACCATCTCTGACCTTGGCGGCGTGATCTGGTCTTTGTTGGTTCCCGATGCAACGGGGCGGTTGACCGACGTAGTCGCAGGGTATGACAGCGTCGCCGATCTTGAGGCAAGCAGCGGATATCTGGGGGCCTTGATCGGGCGTTTTGGAAACCGTATTGCCAACGGACAATTCACGTTGGATGGCAAGACATACACGCTGTATCAGAATGATGGAAACAATCATCTGCATGGTGGTAAGGTCGGGTATGACAGCCGCATCTGGGACGTTACCTGCGAGGATGGTGAGGAGCCTGCTTTACTGCTTTCCTATCTTTCGCCCAACGGCGAGGAGGGCTACCCCGGAAATCTGACCGTACAGGTCACTTATCGTCTGCGTTCTGACATGGCGCTGGAGATCCATTATGTGGCAACGACAGATCAAAAGACGGTGCTCAATCTGACCAACCACTCTTATTTCAACCTTGCAGGATATGCATCGGGGAGCGTGCTCGATCACGTTCTTCAGCTGGATGTGTCGCATTATCTTGAGACTGATGCAGAGTTGATCCCCAAAGAGATCGTTCCTGTCAAGGACACCCCCTTTGATTTCAACTCAGCCAAGACTCTGCGTCGCGACTTTTGGGTAGACGATCGTTGTCCTGCATTGAAACTTGCCGGCGGTTATGACCACTGTCTTTGCTTTGAGGGCTGGGAGCGTGGCGATAAGCAAGTCAGATATCGCGGTTATCTAGAGGATCGATCGAGCGGTCGCCGTATGGAGCTGTATACCAATCAGCCTGCGGTACAGATATATTCCGCGAATTTCCTTGAAGATGACGGCAATCGCCTCAAAGGCGGTTTGCATAAATCAAAGCAAAGCGCGCTTTGCCTTGAGACCCAGTGTATGCCGGACAGCATGAATCACCAAGGATTCACGCCCTGTACGCTGGATGTCGGTGAGGTATATGACTATACGACGGTATTCAAATTTGTCAATCTGAAATAAAACGAAGGGCTGCCTCCCAAAAGAGACAGCCCCTCGTTTTTTTGATCATGTATCAATCAAACGTATTTTTTAATGACGTCGCTTGCTTCGCTCTCATCGATGGAGGCGGTCATTACCACGTTGACGTCCTTCTTTACCGTCAGAACGTCAATCTCCTCTACCATCTTTTCAAACGCTTCAACATCATTGGCGCAGATGCGCAGCGTAGAGTCGATAAACAGATCGGTCACGTCATGATTGCTTGCGAGAATACCTGCGACGAAACCATAAAGAGACTGGGCATCGTTGATATAATACTCGTCAGTGTTGACAAGGCGAGCCTGATACTTAATATCAAATCTCAGCTTTTCGCCTTTCTCCAGCACGACCACATCACCCGTGGTGTTCTCCAGTGCTGCGTCAACCATTTTGATCATCGTCTTCGTTTTGCCGGTACCTTTGATACCGATAATAAGTTTTACCATGATTTTTGACCTCCTAATATGTCAGTGAAGTAAGTGGATACCTCCGACTACCACCATTATATACCACAAAAGTGATTTTGTCAAGAGTTTTTGGCGTTATTTACAGACCATTTACATATTTTGTTTAATTTGCCCCAAGACGTGCTTGCAGCTCGGCTTTTTGCTGCTCATATCCGGGTTTTCCCAGCAGAGCAAACATATTTTTCTTGTACGCCTCGACACCGGGCTGGTCAAAGGGATTCACACCGAGGATATAGCCCGAAATGGCGCAGGCAAGCTCAAAGAAGTAAATGAGATATCCCAGCGAGTGTGCGCTGCGGTCGGCAAGCTCCAGAACGATGTTGGGAACACCGCCGTCCTCATGGGCAAGCAGGGTACCGATCATTGCGGTCTTTTTAACCTCATCAAGCTGCATACCCGAGAGGAAGTTGAGCCCGTCGACATTGGCGGGATCGGCCGGAATTTCAAAGCTTGCTCCCGAGTTTTCAACAGAAATGACGGTTTCGAATTGATTTTTGGTACCATCCTGAATAAATTGCCCCAACGAATGTAGGTCGGTGGAGAAAATGACCGATGCGGGAAAGATACCCTTGCCGTCCTTACCCTCGCTCTCACCGTACAGCTGTTTCCACCATTCGTTAAACATCTGCGCATAGGTTTCGTATCCGACCAAAATTTCCGTGACTTTTCCTTTGCGGTAAAGAATATTGCGGATGGCAGCATAACGGTAGCAATCATTTTGGCAAATATCGGGGGAGGCGTAATCGTGTCTGGCGTCGGAGGCACCCTGCATCAAGGCATCAATATCGATGCCGGCAACAGCGATGGGGAGTAAGCCTACGGCGGTTAACACCGAGAATCGACCACCAACATCGTCGGGGACAACAAAGGTTTCATAGCCCGCGTCATCGGAAAAGCTCTTGAGCGTACCGCGGCAGCGGTCGGTAGTCACAAAGATGCGCTCCTTTGCCCCGTCCTTGCCGTATTTGTTCTCGAGCAGCGCACGGAAGACGCGGAAAGCGATGGCAGGCTCGGTCGTTGTACCCGATTTGGAAATGACGTTGATGCAGACATCCTTGCCCTCACAGATGGTGAGCAGCTCCTGCATGGAGGCGGCACTGATATTACAGCCTGCGTAATAGATATCGGGGAGAGAGCCGTTGAGTGCATTATATTGTTGGCTGCAGAGAAATTCGATGACGGCGCGAGCACCGAGATAGGAGCCTCCGATGCCAATGACGATGAACACATCGCACGAGGAACGGATCTTTTGCGCGGCAGCCTTAATGCGAGCAAATTCCTCGCGATCGTAATCATCGGGGAGCGAGGTCCAACCGAGAAAATCGCTGCCTGCACCGCTCTTGTTGATAAGCGCATCATGCGCGACGTTGACAGCACCCTGAATACAGGTGTATTCGTCAGGGCGGATAAATTTTTGCAGATAACGGTCGTTGAGTTTGAGAGTCATAATTTTTACCTTCCTTTATGATTGGAATCGTCTGTACCGAGGACAGATATTCTGCTGTATTTATTGTACAACATCTTTATGAAAAATGCAAGCGAATTTTCTGTTTTTCTTTTGAAAATTACGAAATTTTTTATTTTATTCCGCAATTTTTTTGATTTTGGCGATCAACGCAGTAAAATACCTGCAAGCAAGCGATGCCAAAGGGTGAGAAAGGAGACACGCGGAACATCCTCGGATGTGGTGATGGGGGCACTTCCGAGCTCATTTTCTCCCAACCGATAGACGACGCGTCCCACTGCGGTTCCTGCCTTGATCGGGGCGCTGATGCTTTCCTTTAGTTCTTGTGTGATGGTGATCTGTGAGAGCTGATCCTTTGGCA
Source organism: Clostridia bacterium (assembly GCA_017456145.1). Taxonomy (GTDB): domain Bacteria; phylum Bacillota; class Clostridia; order Oscillospirales; family CAG-272; genus SIG644. The sequence goes on along the minus strand of JAFTJZ010000015.1, from coordinate 18,355 downwards.
CGACGCAGGAGAATGGCGTGAGCTGCAGGGCACACTGATCGCTCTCGCCGCCAAGAACTGCGATGGGAGAGGGGGTGGATGTCGGTGCGGTATATGCAGCGTAGTTGGCAAAGCCCCAATCCAAAAGTCGGGTAGCCTGTGCATTACGAATATCACGATTTTCCGCGCCCATAATGACGCAGATCAAAGAAAGGCCGTCTCGCTCTGCCGTGACGGATACGCAAAAGCCTGCTTTGTCTGTAGAGCCCGTTTTCAGCCCCGTGGCGCCCCGATAAAAGCGTACCAGGCGATTGGTGTTGGTCAATCCGAACGTGCCGTTACGAATGCTGTCCATCCAAAGAGAGCTATAATTCAGAATGGTCTTGTGCTCGATCAGTGCGCGTGACATGATAGCAATATCGCGAGCACTGGTCAGGTGGTTTTGCGCCGTGTCATCCAGCCCCGTTGCATTTTCAAAATGCGTATTCTGCATTCCCAGTGCAGCGGCCTTTTCGTTCATTCGACGGACAAAGGTATCAATATCCCCCGCGACGTGCTCGGCCAGAGCGACGGCTGCGTCGTTGGCGGAGCTGATGACGACACTCTTGAGCATATCTTCGCAGGACATGGTCTCGCCCTCCTCCAGATACACCTGCGAGCCTCCCATGCTTGCCGCATTGGCACTGACGCTGATCGGATCGCTCAGTTTAAGCGTGCCGCTGTCAATCGCCTCCATGACCAAAAGCAGTGTCATGATTTTCGTAACCGAGGCCGGTGGGAGAGATTCATCGGAATTTTGTGCATAAAGCACGGTTCCCGTAGAGGCGTCCATCAATACGGCACTTTTACATTCAAGAGAGAGTGCGCCCTCCTCGGCGGCAAAAGAGAGTGCAGTGGTGTCTATATTGCCATTATTTTTGCTCGATGAGAGGGCCGCAGCAGGCATGGGGATCGACGTGAACAAAACAACGGCGCAAAGCAATGTGGAAATTGCGTGCATGATTCTCATTCGTTTCATAATGTTACCCTCCCGTCAGATCAGTTGCGGTGTCTCAAACAGCAGCTCGCGGATGGCGGCATATATGCAAAAATAAAGCTCTTGCGGCAGCGGATTGGTTCCCTTGCCACACTCCAAGGTGAAGGCGGGAATGTTCATTTTCTGAACACACCAATCAAGCAGACCGCTGTAGGCGGCGTGTCCCTCCGGGGTAGTCAATTTATAGGATGTAAGTCTTGATAAAATACGGGCAAGCGGCAGTGAGCGTGGTGTCGTGATTCCGCGACTGGAATAATAAATTTCTTCCCCTTGAGTATGGAAGGATAAAATTGCGCCGATGTCATTTTGTGCATAACGAAGGTAGTTACAAAGATACCCTGTTTCCGGTTCGGATTCCGCATTTTCACCGCAATATCGTGAGGGGGCTCCTTCGCTGATGCCGCTTTGTGCTGCGTAAGCGCGGTATTCTTCAAAATCCGCATTGTAGTTGTGGTTGAGATCCACCCCACGTCCATTGGCTTGCCACTGTGAAAAATCGGTACTGCCGCCGTTCATCTTGATCAGCCGCTCTCGTAAGGGATTGCTTTGTGCCACACCGTTGATCACGTAATCCACGCCATCCGGGTTGAGCATGGGGACAATCAAAATACGGCGCTGTCGGAAGAGATAGGGAAGATACACGCTGTAGATATGGCGTCCCGTACGGTAGCTCTCGGCGTATTCGTTGATGAATCGCAGCAGTAATATCGTGGTGATCCATTCCATCCCGTGATGAGCTCCGACGTACAGCACGCATTTTTTTCCTTGCCCCAGCGAGATCAAGGGAATATTTTTGCCCAATACCGAGCTGCCAAGGTTTTGAATATCCAAAAACGAATATCTTTCCCGAAAGCATTCAAGATATTGCATCATTCGTGCGTGATCCATGGGAACGGGATAATCCAAAATTGCCTTTCCCGTGTCAAAAGGGCAAAAATCCGTGGTTCTGTCATGTTCCGTTGCTTTATCGCTCATGGTGTTTTCTCCTTTGATTTACATTACTACCAATAACGTATGAGGGGAACGAGAAAAAAATGCTTTTTTATTAAATTTTTTACATTTGCCCTCTTTCTTTTTGTCCGATGATATGATATACTATAGAAAACGAAAAGGACCACCGAATGGTGGCGGTCGATGCGAGGAAGTAATCCATGAATCCAAACCAAATTTATCCGAATATTCCACTGCCGCGGCGGAACGCGCTGCGATATTTCATCACGGCCTGTATTCTTTATGCAATCTATGCTTTGGTGCTTTTACCGTTGTCGAATTTGTTTGGCAGCAATATTGTATTTCAAGGAACCATGCTGTATGAAATAGCGGTGTTTCTGATCACGGTCATTGAATTGGCGGTGTTTTGTCTTGCGTTTGCCAATACCATCTCGGCGCGATATCTGTACGGTGCCCGTGCGGCGGTGCGTTGCGTTCTGCTTTTTGCTGCGGCGACGGCAATCCGCTATGTTGCTACCTTTTTTGTCTCGTGGCGAATGGAGGGGCTGGATCTATCCGATCTTATGTTTGAGCTTTTGTTTTTAGTGATCTACGTTTTGTTGGATGTGACGCAGGTAGCCATCGTGCTGGTTGTTACACATTTGCTCCTTCGCCGCGAGGATGAAATCTATTCGGTGCGTACACGTGCATTGCTTGCCTCACAACAGCCGCTGTCAGATCGTGTATTACATGGGATGACCTCGCGCAGCATCTTTGCCTTACGTGGACCGATTCATATTGCCACGCTGATCAGCGGTGGGGTGGTGCTGTTTGTGCGTGTCGTCGGTCGTATTATTTATGATGTCGGCTACGGTGCGCCGACGGACACGGCAGATCTGTTATGGATGATTTTTTATTATGTCACGGATATCGCCATAGCCATCGTCTGTTGCTTTGTGGTTCGATATCTCGTTGTTCGACTTTCGCTCGGAAAAAGAAACGTAGCATAAAGCGCCTCGGATGGGCGTCTCAAAGCAAGCTGATTTGAAAATATGAATCAAGCGGGGGTCTCAATACCGAATTTTACAAGTGCAATAAAAGAACGAACGGGGTGAGTCAAATGTTAAAAAAGCATTTGAAACTCACCCCGTTATTTTTCTTTGCGGTGAACCCCCGCATTTTTTGCCGGCTCTGCAGGCAAAATTCGCAAAATCCGCGCGGCAAAAAGCCTGATGTCGGCTTTTTTCGCAGGGGCTGCGCCAATGACGCAGCCCCTTTTCATCCCCATAAGCCGTGGCTCGTGCCGATATTTTTTTATTTGCGAAAAAGCGCGAAATTTGAGAGGCAAAAATCTGCGAGCGGAATAGAATAATAGCGAGGGATATCGATCACAGACAGATTTATGTGTTCGTCGAGTCCCGAACATCAGACATAAGGAGGTAAATCATGATGGCAGATAACAGGTTCCCCCGTACCGGCAGTCTTGGCGACTGCTTTGGTAACGGAAATCGTGAGCTGTACTGCATTGAAACGGATCGTATTCTCGATTCCTGCAAGGATCGTGACTGTTTTGAAAACGCACGCGTTTTTCTGACCGACTTCGGCAACGAGATCATCGAGAGAACCAACACCGTGCGCGTCAAGTGCGCGACAGTCGCATATACGTCCATTCATCTGGAAAGCGTACAGTTCAACCGCGGCTTTTATGCCGTATGTATTCGTTTCTTTGTCAAACTGGAGCTGGAGGCCTGCATCGGCGGCAGATCGCAAGAGTTTGACGGCATTGCCGTGCTGGATAAGAGGGTGATCCTTTACGGTGGTGAGAGCAACGTCCGCACCTTCAAGAGCAGTTGTGATACTTCGAGCTTTTGCGTGGAGCCCGATCTGACCGGAGAGAGCAGCAACGCTCCCACGGCGATCGTACAGCTGGTCGACCCTATTGTTTTGTCCTGCGCCGTGGTGGAGGAGGCCTGCAAGTGCAACTGCTGCTGTTGCTGCTGCGACATTCCCGAAACGGTCAGCACCTATATGAGCGGTCCTTTGAGCGATGGGGATAACGCGCGCAGATATCTTACCGTTTCTCTGGGGATTTTCTCGGTGGTTCGCATCACACGCCCTGCACAGTATCTCATTCAGGCGACGGAATATTGTGTCCCCGACAAGGAGTGCATGACCTCGTGCGATGACGATCCCTGCGGTATCTTCCGCTCCATGGCGTTCCCGACCAAGGAATTTTGTCCTGCGAGCACGCCCGCGTTGACTTCTGCGGGGAATGACAGCGGAAAGAACCGTTGCGGCTGCTGAATGGAGCTGCGGGTGACTCTGAAAGGGAGCCACCCGCAAAGCTGCGCGTTGTAAATGAGCAACCGAGAGTTGCTTGACAGGGCATTGCGGTTATGGTATAATGATTAAAAATAACCGTGCCGAGGGAAGTATGATGAAAAATGTAAGGGCAAGTGTAAAAGATGCGATCTTCTGCGCTGTTTCCATGTACGGCGCTGCATGGCTTGCTTTTTTGTTTGCGATGATTCCTCTGTATATCTTTCGTGGGGGATACCACAACAGTGCCAACAAAGAGATGTATGAGAATTTACTGCAGTCCGTGGTTGGGATCGTATTGACGACCGTGTTCTTGACTCTGATTTATCGACAGAGAGATGAAATGGGAAAAAAATCGGTCAGGGAGGTGACGGTTTCCGCTTTGATCGGTGGTGGAATATATGGTCTTGTCTGGATCGTGAGTGGAGACAGTTATTTGATTTCCGTCAACGGGCACCATTTGGGTATTTTGCTCAGTGCGCAGGCAGATGGTTCACCAACATTCCTTGGTACAGTGTCAGGAGCGATCATTTCTTGCAGCCTTTACGTTGTTGGAGTACTGATTGGGAGCTTTTTTGCGCGCAGAAAGAGAAAAAAGGAGTTACGTTAACGCAACCTAAAAAACAACCGCAGGGAAATCAAAATTCCTTGCGGTTGCTTTTTTATTCGTTCGATGTTTCCTCATTCTGAAACTCCGGGAGGGAGAGCTGTTCCTCCTTTACGCGGGGAAGATAAATTGCGTCCTCCTCGCCTTTGATAAAGCCTGCGGTGATACGGATCTGTCCGATGTCACTGCGGGAGGGAATAGTGAACATCATGTCGGTCATGGCTTTTTCCAAAATGGAACGCAGACCGCGTGCACCCGTGTTTCTCTCCAACGCTTGCGCTGCGATTTCACGGAGCGCATCCTCCTCAAAGATCAACTCCACGCCGTCCATGTCAAACAGTTTCATATATTGCTTGACCAAGGAGTTCTTAGGCTCACTGATGATGCGAACCAGCGCCTCACTGTCAAGGTCATTGAGCGCGACGATGACAGGCAGACGTCCCGTCAGCTCGGGGATCAGACCGAATTTGACAATGTCGTGCGGCGTGACATCGCGGAACAGTCCCATCTCCTTGCGCTCGCTCTTTTTCTTGATCTCGCTTTCAAAGCCAATGGATTGGTTACCGCGGCGTTTTTCGATCAGCTTTTCCAGTCCGTCGAACGCACCGCCGCAGATAAACAGAATGTTCTCGGTATTAACCTGCAGAAATTCCTGATTGGGATGCTTGCGCCCGCCCTGCGGAGGAACATTTGCCACCGTACCCTCAAGAATTTTGAGAAGTGCCTGCTGCACACCCTCGCCCGATACGTCGCGAGTGATAGAGCGATTTTCGCTCTTGCGGGAGATCTTGTCGATTTCGTCAATATAAATGATGCCGCGCTCGGCAAGCTCAATATCGAAATCGGCAGCCTGCACCAGACGCAGAAGAATATTCTCAACATCCTCACCGACGTAACCGGCCTCGGTCAGTGTTGTGGCATCGGCGATGGCAAAGGGAACCTGCAGCATTTTAGCCAGTGTCTGAGCAAGATAGGTTTTACCGACACCCGTAGGGCCGATCAAAAGGACATTGCTCTTCTGTAACTCCACATCGCCATACGCGGAGGGAGGAGTGCTTGCTTTTTTTGATTTTTTATTTGTGCCGTTTTCCTTGGATAGAATACGTTTATAGTGATTGTAAACGGCGACGGAGAGTGCGATCTTTGCCTCGTCCTGCCCGATGACATATTCATCAAGCCCCGATTTGATCTGTGCGGGCTTGGGCAGATTTTCCATGGTAAAGGTCAGTTTTTTCTTTCCGCGCGAGGAGGACGACGATCTATGATCGAGCTGCTCCTCCATCTCTAATGTCTGGTCGATCAGTTCACTGCAGGCATCCACGCAGACGTCACAAATATAAACGCCCGTAGGAGAAGGAATCAGAAAGTTGACTTGGTGCTCGGTTCTGCCACAAAATGCACAGCGGCGCAGATCACCGTTTCCGGGGGTGTGTGTATTAGCCATAAGGATATCCTTTCCGTCGGTAATCAGTCGCGCTTGGTCAGAATTTTGTCGATCAGACCATAAGAGAGCGCCTCAGGAGCAGTCATGAAATTGTCACGCTCGGTGTCGTGTGCAATTTCCTCAATGGATTTGCCGGTGTTTTCGGCGAGAATACGGTTGAGGTTGTCGCGTGTACGCAAAATGAGGTCAGCTTGAATCTTGATATCCGTTGCCTGACCCTTGGCACCGCCAAGAGGCTGGTGGATCATGATCTCACTGTTGGGCAGGGCAATTCTCTTACCCTTGGCACCCGAAGATAACAAGAACGCTCCCATGCTGGCAGCCATACCGATGCAAATCGTGGAAACGTCGCACTTGATGAAGTTCATGGTGTCGTAGATGGCCATACCGGCAGTGACCGAACCGCCGGGGCTGTTGATATAGAGGCTGATATCCTTATCGGGATCTTCCGCCTCAAGGAATAAAAGTTGCGCAACCACCAAAGAGGCGGTGACGTCATTGACCTCGTCTGCAAGGAAAATAATGCGATCATTGAGCAGACGGGAATAAATGTCATACGCACGCTCGCCCTTACCGGTCTGTTCGACAACGGTGGGGACGAGGGCCGCGTGACGGGGAAACTGTTCATACAGCATGTATAAAATACCTCCAACCTTGATTTTGAGTGCATACGGAGATAATGCAACTGCCCGACACCGAAAGCAATGTCGGGCAACGCATCATCTTTACGTACATTTCGCACTGCAAAGCATGCAGAAACCGTGCATCACGCAAATACCGAGGCGCACCGCCCGCTTTACAGTTTACGGTGTGCTCTCGCGCAATGTCACAAAAATCCGTATCTATTTTATGCTTCGGCTGCGGGAGCCTCTTGTGCTGCAGGAGCGGCAACGATTACGGCGTTTGCTTTGACCGCCTCCATTGCCTTTTTGACCTTCATGTCGGCAACGATGGCGTCGTGAGCAACGACCTCCTTGACCTTTTCAACTTCCATGTTATAGGCGGTGGCAATTGCCTCGTACTCAGCGTCGATCTCCTCATCGGTGGGCGTGATATTCTCCAGCTCGGCGATCTTTTCCAAAGCCAGACGGCACTTGACCTGGCTTTCTGCCTGCGGACGGAACTGCTCGCGCATGGAATCCAGCGTCATGCCCGTGTACTTGAAGTAGGTGTTCAGATCCAGCCCCTGCATACGGAGTCTGTTGTCATAATCGCGCAGGAAGTTTTCGGTCTCCTCGGCAAACATGGGCTCGGGAATGTCGGCAACCAGACGATCCATCAGTGCCTTCATCAGCTGATCCTCAAAAGCGGATGCTGCAGCGCTCTCATGCTTCTTTTCCAGTTTAGCCTTCCAATCTGCGCGATATGCATCGACAGTGTCAAATTCGGAAACATCCTTGACAAAATCATCATCCAGCTCGGGCAGCTCGATCTTCTTGATGGCCTTGAGCGTTACCTTGAAGACGGCAGGCTTGCCCTTCAGATCCTCGGCATGATATTCCTCGGGGAAGGTGACGTTGACATCAAATGCGTCGCCGATGGCATGACCGACGATCTGCTCCTCAAAGCCGGGGATAAAGCTACCGGAACCGAGCTCCAGAGGATAATCGGTACCCTTGCCACCCTCAAAGGGAACGTCATCGGCAAAGCCCTCAAAGTCAATGGTGACAGTGTCACCGTTCTCGGCAGCACGGTCAACGATCTCGGTCTCGCGGGAATTTCTGTCGCGAACAGCGAGGATCTCATTGTCGATCTCCTCATCGGTTACCTCTGCTACCTGCTTGGTTGCCTCAATACCGAAATAATCCTTGATCTCAACCTCGGGCTTGACATATACGGTTGCGGAGAAAACCACACCGTTCTCATCGCAGCTGACAACGTCAAATTCGGGCTGACCGACGACCTGCAGTGCAGACTCCTTAAGAGCGGCCTCATATGCCTCGGGGAGCAGTGCGTTGAACGCACCTTCATAAAACACACCCTTACCATACATTTTCTCGATCATGGCGCGGGGAGCCTTGCCCTTGCGGAACCCGGGGATGGTCATGTTCTTAACTTCCTTGCGGTATACCTTGTTGACCGCAGCCTCAAAAACATCTTTTTCTACACCGAACTCGAGTACATACTGACCCTGTTCGTTCTTTTCGCATTTGGTTAATGCCATTTTTGTTTTCCTCCAAATTTAATAAAAGTGATAAATTTTCATACAGACTATATTTTACTTTTTTTTGAACAAAAAGTCAAGAGCTTTTTTCATTTTTTTACAGAATTTCTGTCCGATGTTGCAATTTTTCTTAAAAAATCGGTAGTGGCGTGAAATCCAGATGATCCGCAGCAGTTAAAATAAACTGAATACCACTCTCCTGAATACGGCTCGGTACGCCGAGCGCCGTATGAATATGACCGAAAAAGCAGCGCTTGATGCCGTATTCGTTCAGAAGGGTGATGAATTCATTGCAGCGGAAGTCTCCCCAGACGGGCGGGAAGTGCAAAAAGGGGAGGATTTCATTTTTCTCATGTTCGCCGGTTTTCAGTGTACAAGCCGCATCAAGAGACATTCGCAGGCGAATCAGCTCACGATTGACGATCTTATCATAGTCAACCGTGCCGACCGTTTTTTGCAGCGAAGGATCGATAAACCAGCCTCGCGTTCCGCAAACGATAAATTGATCAATGACATATGCGTTGTTGTAAAGAATACGCAGAGAGGTGAAATCGTGCTCGGCAAAATAGCGATTCATTTTCGAGGCGGTATTCCACCAGAAATCGTGGTTTCCTTTTCCGAGCAGCTTGGTTCCGGGAAGTGCCTGCAAAAAGGAAAAATCCTTTTGCGTTTCCTCCAGCGTCATGGCCCAGGAAACATCACCTGCAATAATAACGGTATCCTCGGGGGAGACGACCGCTCGCCAGTTCTTTTCAATGCGGGCGATATAATTCTGCCAACGCGCGCCGAAGACCTCCATCGATTTGCCGCTGTCATGCAAGGCAAGGTGAGTATCGGACAATACGAACAGTGACATTGGTGCCATCTCCTCCTTTCTTGCGGATTTGACTTTGCAACACTTTTTGATCGTAAGGGATAAAACGAACAAACACGGACAAACTATGACTGTTGCACCGCAAGGTGTCACAGAAAATTGAAATAAGGAAGTGAATTTCCATGGAAAAAAGCAACATGAACGAATGTGCGACGCAGGGCTGCGGCAGCGATAAAAAGCATCTGAAGGGAATTTGCTGCAATGTTCGCAACTGTGAGTATCACGACTGCGAGACACATTGCACCGCTCCCGAGATCGCAGTCGGTCCCAGCTCCGCACAAAGCTCTGCGGATACTGCTTGCGCTACCTTCAAGCAAAAGCAGATGTAATCCGCAATCCTGTTTTCGCTCCCTCACATCTGTGGGGGAGCTTTTCAGATACCGAGGTAAGCGTAGACCTCAGAGAGCATATTCTCGGCATCGATCACCTTTTCAAAGCGAACCTTTCTCTTGGCAAGACCGGCTAAGGGATAGGGAATTTCGGTGTCCGTTGCAGAGGAGAGCTCCTTGAGTGCGGAGAGCTCGTCGGTCGGCTCATTGCCCGTGGCAGCGCGGTATACGTTGTTGGCAAACTTATAAGGGCTTGCGGTAGAGTCGACGACCATGGGGGCAAAATCCCCCGTGCTGTTCTGGTATTGTGCTGCGCAGCAAAGAGCAACGGCAGTGTGAGTATCGCACAGATAATTATGGCGCTGGAAGTAGGTGCGGATGGTCTGCTCGGTTTGCTTTTCGTCTGCGAAGAAACCGACAAAATTTTCGTCAATGGCGGCCTTGACCTCGGGATCGACGGTGTAACGACCCTCGTGGTTCAGCTGTGCCATATAAGCGGCGGTCTTCTCACTGCCTGCGGTAAAATAGAGCAGGCGCTCCAGATTACTGGAGATCAGAATGTCCATCGAAGGGGACATGGTCAGGTGGAAGGGACGATTGCGATCGTACGTTCCCGTGCGCAAAAAGTCAGTGAGAATATTATTGGCGTTGGAGGCACAGATCAGCTTGCCGATCGGAAGTCCCATCTTTTTGGCAAGATAAGCAGCGAAAATATTGCCAAAGTTGCCCGTAGGAACGCATACGTTGAAGGTCTCACCCTCACGCAGCTCGTTTTTCTCCAGAAGATCCAGATATGCGGAGATATAGTAGACGATCTGGGGAGCAAGCCTGCCCCAGTTGATCGAATTGGCGCTGGAGAGTACATAACCGTTTTCCGCCAGCTTGGTGGCAGCCTCCTTGTCGGAGAAAATACGCTTGACACCCGTCTGTGCGTCGTCAAAGTTGCCGCGGATGGCGCATACGTTGACGTTGTTGCCCTCTTGGGTCGCCATTTGCAGCTTTTGCACGCGGCTGACTCCGTCTACGGGGTAGTAGACCATGATCTTGATCTGGTCAATGTCGCGATACCCCTCAAGTGCCGCTTTGCCTGTGTCGCCCGAGGTTGCCACAAGAATCAGAGCCGTGCGGTCCTCCCCCGTTTTCTTGAGTGCACGGGAGAGAAGTCTGGGCATGATCTGCAGTGCCATATCCTTGAAGGCTGCCGTGGGACCGTGCCACAGCTCCAGCGAAAAGATATGTGCAAAATCGTCCACCTTGACCAAGGGAGCAGCCCCACCGGGGAAGGCTTGCTCGCGGTAGGCGGCGGCACAGTCGGCAAGCAGCTCTTCCTCACTATAATCGTCCAGGAACAGATGCAGAACTTTGGCTGCGCGTACATCGTAAGGCTCTTTGGCAAGGCTTGCAAGAAAATCCTCGGTCAATACGGGCAATTCCATCGGTACGAACAAACCACCGTCAGCTGCCAAGCCTTGCTTGATCGCCTGTGCGGAGGTACAGGTGAATTCTGTGTTGATGTCTCGTGTACTACGATAATTCATCATGTTTTTGAAAGTCCTTTCTTTCGGAAAAAGTTGAAATAATATATGTAAAAACCCGTAGGTTGCTTTTTCAGCGGAAATTTCTTTGAATGAAAGCGAGCGCGTTACCAAAGAACAGCTTTTCGATCAGCGAATCGGTATACCCGAGACGACAGAGCTCGTTGGCAAGCTTTTGTGCGTCGGCGATGGTGGAGAATCCCTCGGGAAGAGGAGCGCCATCCCAGTCAGCGCCGATAGCAACGGTATCCTCGCCGCCAAGGGAGAGAAAATGCTCCAGATGGCGAATGATGTGCGAAACGGTCACCGTCTCCTTTTGGGGATCCCAGAGATGTGGACGGCAGAAGTTCAAGCCGACTAAGCCTCCAAGCTCGCGCAGAGCGATGAAATGCTCGTCGCGCAGGTTGCGGGAGTGCGGATAAATGCTGTAGGCATTGGAGTGGGTGGCAAGCAGCGGTTGACCGGCAGCCATGGCAAGATCAATGGCATCCTGTGCACTTCGGGCATTTGTGTGCGAGAGGTCGGGAACAATACCGAGTTCAAAACAACGGCACACTACTTGCTTGCCGAAATCGGTCAGACCCGTTTCGGTGTCGTGCGCACCGCCGATACAAGTCTCACCGCTCCATTGCAACGTTGCGTAGCGGACGCCGTGCGCAGCCAGTACGTCCAAACGGCTGAGGTCGCCCGCTAAAATTCGTGCGTCCTCAATGGCAAGGATCGCAGCGTGTTTGCCTTGTGCCCATGCGTCGGTGAGCTGTTGGGCGTTGGTTACTTTGACCATACGCGCTGCAACCTCGGGGATAGCAAGCTGCGCATCCAAATAATCCGACATACGCAAAAAGGTGCTGTAGCCTTGTTCGTCGTCAAGGCGATGGGAACACCAGGAGGCAAAAAATTGTGCGTAGTGCTGATACGGTTCAACGGTTTGCAAGGAAATGGTTAAATCGTTTTGTAACAACGACGTTTTATTTCGCTCGATCTCGCACAGGGTGTCGCAGTGCAGATCGATCAGAGACAACTTGGAGAGTTTCATGGGATGCGATCCTTTCGTGATATATGATTTCAATCAGTACAGGGGTGTGACGTGGAAGGCGTTTCGTATATGATGCACTTTGAGAATATCCGTGTGGGAGGTGCCTGTGCAACCACGGCGAAGATAAACCTCGATTACGTCAAAGCGCAAACGCTTACCGCTTTGCGGATATTCCTTTACGTATGCTCTGGCGGCCAGGGAAAGATTTTTTTGTTTTTGCAGGTTGACGGCACGGGAAGGGCGTCCATACGCTGCGGCTGCCATCGGAGCAACGCTGCGGGTCTTGACCTCGCAGAATACGATAACAGTATCGTCCGTGGCTATGATATCCAGCTCAAGGTGCTCATGTCGGTAATTCCGATGCAGGATCCGGTAGCCGTTCTGCTCCAGATACATGGCAGCAATATCCTCGCCGCGAGAACCGACAGATATATGATCGACTTGATTCCTGTTCATGACGGAAGGCTCCCATTATGCTTATAATCCAGAATATAGGGAGAAACAGAGCCGTCCTTGGAAAAAAATGCAGATGCATCCGGCAGGTGTGCCGCAGCAATGGCCGCGGTATCAGCAGCCCCCTCATCTTCGGCTCCCTCATGTAAAAAACGGATAAAACGGGTACGATGGATGGGGGAGGGACCGTGTTCCTTTAAGGCAGCGATATGTACAGCCGTTCCATACCCCTTGTGTTTGGCAATGCCGTATTGGGGATACTGCGCATCTAAAGCGGGGCACATACGGTCACGGGAGACCTTGGCAAGGATCGAAGCTGCGGAAATGGCAGGGACGAGCGCATCCCCGTGAATGACCGCACGTGCGGGGAGTGGGAAATCGCGCTCTACGTTTCCGTCAATCCATGCTGCCTGCGCGACAGGGCAGAGTCCGCCGATTGCCCGCCGCATGGCAAGCAGGGAGGCCTCCAGAATGTTGATGCTGTTGATTTCCTCCACCGTCGACATGGCGATGCAGTAGGTCAGCGCACAATCCTTTATAATATCAAACAGCCTTTCGCGTTTTTTTTCAGTGAGCTTTTTGGAATCGTTCAAGCCCTCAATGGTACAGTCGGACGGTAAAATACAGGCGGCTGCGACCACAGGACCGCAAAGCGGACCTCTTCCCGCCTCATCCACGCCGCAGATCAAGTGATAGGGGCTGTCCGCAAACGGGTCGTGAAATACGAGAGGAGCAGTTTCTTTTTTTGCTTTAGCCATGAATTTTGTCTCCGTTCTCATCGGGGTGTTTATTGGATGCTTCTGTGGGAATGCGGTCAAGCGTGATTCGCCCGATCTTGGCAGAGCGAAATTCCTCAAGAAGTACGTTGGCGGTACGCTCATAATTGATCTCACCGCCGGAGATGAGAAAGCCTCTCTTTTTGCCCACTGCCTCCATGACATCAAGATCGCTCATGTCGGCAAGCATCGCGGCATCGTCGCAGAAGGGAAAACGGGAAAGCAGCAGCGCAGGATAATCCCGACGAAGTCTGCCGCAAAGACGCAGAGCGATGGTTTCGGTATCGAGAATCTTGTCCTTGATTGCACCCGTGATGGCAAGATTTTCACCCACGGTCGTGTCGTCAAATTTCGGCCAGAGAAGTCCGGGCATATCCATCAGATCCAGCCCGTCTTTTCCCGTAAACCATGCCTTGTCTACGGTAACTCCCGGGCGATTTTCCGTTTTTGCTCGATTGTTGCCGACCAGACGATTGATCAGTGTGGATTTTCCCACATTGGGGATCCCGAGAATCATGGCGCGCAATCTTTTGCCCGTCATGCCGCGACTTTCGTGGCGCTCGATCTTTTCTTTCAGGATCTCTCTTACCGTGGGTACAATAGCGCGGATTCCTTCGCCCGTCATGCAGTCCACAGGAAGACAGAAGGTATCCTTTTTTGTCAGGTGTGCCGCCCACAGCTTGGTCATGGAGGGGTCGGCAAGTCCGGCCTTGTTCAAAAGCACCAGCATAGGCTTACCCGCGGTCAGGCGACGGAGCTCCGGGTTGCGTGAGCTATACGGGATTCTCGCGTCCAACACCTCGATCACAAGGTCGACGTTTTTGATATTCTCGGTGATTATACGGCGGGTTTTTGCCATATGACCCGGGAACCACTGGATTTGTTCGGATGGCATAAGATTAACTTCCTTTACTCTACTTTACCAAATAGCTCGATGGGTGTAATCCTTGTGAATACGCGTCCCAGAATGCGGCGTTCGTCAACAAAACCGATCACGGTGGAGCGGCTGTCAAGAGACCCGTTTCGATTGTCTCCCATGACAAAGACGCAGCCGGGAGGAACCACGGCGTCAAAAATGGTGTTGACCATATGATGCTCGGCTTTTACCCGATATTGGCCGCCGTCCAGTTGAATATAATCTTCCTGCAGAACGACGTTGTCCACCGTGACGATACCGTTCTCAAAGTCGATGATGACGTGCTGACCCTCGGTGGCAATTACGCGCTTGATAATGGGCTCGTTGTACCGCGGATAATCGTCATTGATTTGGTGAAAAACAACGATATCGCCGTAAGACGGCTCGTAACCGAGATTGCTGACCAGCAAGGTTTGCTTATCCTGCAACGTGGGGAGCATCGATTCCCCGGAGACGCTGCATATACGTAAGCCGCAGCTGTAGACGACGAGAATTGTGATCAGACAAACGACTAAAACCTCCAGATACTCAAAGATCGGAAATACGGTATGCATGGCTCGATAGGAGCAATACCCATATCGTCTTGCAGATGCGGGCGGGGGAGTGGGAGAGGGCGTTGATGTGATATTTTGATTTTCATCCATAATGATCAGTTCCTTCCGAAACAGCGATAGGGCGTGCCGCTGCTTATCGTGGTAATATTGTGCCTTGGCAGCGATTATTTGAATGATTGTCTGCCGCGCTTGATGATTATCTTATTTATTATAACACAAAAAACGAAAAAAAACAAGGGATAACTTGATTTGTTTCAAAAAAATCATAAAATATTAAAATTTCTGTTGAAAAAATCGCAAATCTATGGTAGAATGTAGTATAAACAAGAATAGAAAGAGGTGTTTTTGATGGATCAAAACAAAAATTCTGTGCCGCCGCTGCCGAATGACGACGAAAAGCGAGCACAAGATGAAAGAAAAAAGAAAAAAGTCTTAAAGATTGTACTCGTTTTTTCCGTGGCCGTCATTGCTCTATCCTTGTTGTTTTCTTTTTTTGACCCCGAAGTTATCGTACAGCAATGGTTTTCGCGAGAGAATGACAAAGACAACGAGGAGATTTATTTTTATCGCGAGGACGATGAACTGAATACACTTGAAAACGAGGAATATCTCCAGATGGACAGCCGGATGTTTTATCACAATCCCTTTGAGGGAGTGACCTATTCCATTGAGGAGGAGGGACTTTCCGAGGAGGATGATGCCGTCATTTTCTTCTACAATTATTTCGCAGCTGTTAAAAACGGAGATGCTGCGGCGTGCAGTGAAATGTTTTCGTCCTCATATAAAGGAGAAATTCCCGAGGACTTCACCGTTCAGATGATCTACGATATTAACGTGTACCCCCAAACCGAGGGAGGCGAGATCGTATCATATCGCGTGGACTACAAAATCCATCGTAACAACGGAACGTTCCGAGATGACGTTGGAAGTGATGTGATTCGCCCTTTGCTTTTTACCTTGGTCAATGAGGGTGGCGAGATGAAGATCGGGTCGATCGTGCGCTATACTTCTTACGTTCGCAATTGAATTGTGACACTTGCACAAAAAGAGATGCCGATATTTGTGCAACATTTCTTTTGAAAACTATTGACAATCATGTGATTGTGTGATATAATAGTGTCAAGATGATCGATCCGGATAAGATCATTGAATCTGAATTTCAAAATTGTGAACAGAGGAGGGCAAGGTTTATGTTGGAATATATGCCATATATATGGGCAGCAGTTCTTGTTATCGCCATCATTGTTGAATCACAGACAATGGATATGATCTGCATTTGGTTCATGCCGAGTGCATTGATCTCCATGATTCTCGGTATGCTAAATGTGCGCGTCTGGGTGCAGTGTCTTGTTTTCGTAGTATTGACGGTCGTGATGCTGATCCTTTGTAAGACCGTGTTCAAATCCTTCTTTAAGCGAAAGAATGCGGAGCCCACCAATGCGGATGCACTGATCGGCAAGGAGGCCATCATCACGGAGGATGTCGATAATATACACGGAATCGGTTCAGCAAAGATCAATGGACTTGTATGGACAGCCCGAGCCGAGGATGTGAATGAAAAGCTTTCGGTCGGTGACATCGTCATCGTCAAAGAGATTCGCGGCGTCAAGCTGATCTGTACCAAAAAGAACGATTAACACAATTCAAAAATACACAAAAACAGAAAAGGAGATTTATTTATGGAGTATTTATTCATTGGTATCGGTGTAGCAATTATCATTTTGATTATTGCGAACATTCACATCGTTCCACAGGCAAAAGCTATGGTCATTGAGCGTCTGGGTGCATATCATGCGACCTGGAGCACGGGCATCCATTTTAAGATTCCCTTTATTGATCGCATTGCCAAGCGCATCAATATGATGGAGCAGGTCGCGGATTTCCCGCCCCAGCCCGTCATTACGATGGATAACGTTCGTATGCAGATCGACACGGTCGTGTTTTATCAGATCACCGACTGTAAGCTCTACACTTACGGTCACACCACGCCTATGGCGGCCATTGAAAACCTGACCGCTACCACGCTGCGTAACATCATCGGTGAGCTGGAGCTGGACAGCACGCTGACCTCCCGCGACATCATCAACACCAAGATGCGCTCGATTCTTGACGAGGCGACCGACCCTTGGGGCATCAAGGTCAACCGTGTTGAGTTGAAGAATATCATTCCGCCCAAGGAAATTCAGGATGCCATGGAAAAGCAGATGAAGGCAGAGCGTGAGCGCCGCGAGGCGATTTTGCGCGCCGAGGGTGAGAAAAACTCCGCCATTTTAGTGGCTGAAGGTCGTAAGCAATCTGCCATTTTGGAGGCTGAGGCAGAGAAGGAGGCGCTGATCCTGCGCGCAGAGGCAGCAAGAGAATCCACCATTCGTCGCGCAGAGGGTGAAGCTGAGGCAATTCTCAAGATCCAGCAAGCAACCGCTGACGGTATCCGCATGATCAACGAGGCAAAGCCCGGCGAGGGTGTCATTGCCATCAAGAGCCTTGAGGCGTTCCAGAAGGCAGCCGACGGTCAGGCGACCAAGATCATCATTCCCAGCCAGATTCAGAGTCTTGCAGGTCTTGTTACCAGTGCAACCGAGCTGGTCAAGAGTGATGCCCCTGTGCAAAATGCTTAACAGATCGTGATGAAAACCTACACTTACGTGAACTTAAAAGTGAGCGGATACTGGACTGCATTACGCTCCGAGGAGCACCGTATGGTGATCGATGAATATGCTAAAAAGGGATTTCGTTACGTTGGTTATATTCCCACGCATATGGACACGTACGGTAAATTGCGCAGCATTGATCTGATCTTCGAGAAAGATGAAAATGATTTTTAATCACAATCCGTAAAAAACGGCTGAGCCATTGCTTTCTGATAAGCTTTGGCTCAGCCTCTTTTAATGATTTCAAATGCATGTTCTGTAAAAAGGAGCACATTTCAAATGTGAAGTGGCGGAGCCGCCGTGAAACACAGTGTTTCGCTACTTCTATCACGCGAAACGCACTTCACCAGACGCAGCCTCGCTTCACGTCCGCGGACACTTCACATTCCACGCAACCGGAACACTTAACAGAAAAGAGCACTGCTTTCGCAGTGCTTTTTTCTGGGGAGAGCGGGTGGATTCGTGGGACAACCGGATTCGCTGCGCGAATCCCAGAGTTTTCCTTGTCGGCTGAACGCCTCCATGTTCGGGTAAATCCGAACAACGGAAAACTCGCGCTGTTCTTTCAACCATCGCGCTTATGAAAAAGGGTGGATTCGTGACCACCGGATTTGCTGCGCGAATCCCAAAGTTTTCCTTGTCGGCTGAACGCCTCCATGTTCGGGTAAACCCGAACAACGGAAAACTCGCGCTGTTCCTTCAACCATCGCGCTTATGAAAAAGGGTGGATTCGTGACCACCGGATTTGCTGC
>JAFTJZ010000014.1 GCA_017456145.1 Clostridia bacterium | reverse complement strand
TCAAACTCTCGAAAAATTTGTATCAAAACGCTCCTTGGAGCGATCCAATCTTTTCCGAGCTTTTGTTAGCTCTTTTACTTTTTGTTTGAGTAGTATTCTCTTTCAGAATTGCGAGATTTGTTTCACACACGGTATCAAGACTCTCATCTTAATACCTGCTTTGTACTTATCTCTTGTTGTTCAATTTTCAATGATCTGCGCCGCGCTCGACCCAATCTCGCGCAGCCTTGGTATTATACCACTTTCTTTCCCGTTTGTCAATACCTTTTTTGAAATTTTTTCGAAAATTTTCGAAATTTTTTGAAAATTGCGGAATATTTTTGTTCGGGATCGTTCGGGCGAGGCTTGAGGTGGGGAGTTATAGTCTACTATCATGAGCTTTATTCGTTTTTACTTGAATGGAGGCTGCATGATCATGATTTTTATTGGGTTTATTTTTGGTAGGGGTTGAAATTTTGATAAAAATCTGTTATAATATAGTAGCAAGTTAAAACGCACATTTTTTATCATAAATATAATCGTGATGCGTTTTACGGCAGCCTGATCTACGGACACAACTAAAACGACAAATGTGCGCATATGAAATGGTATATATCGATAATGATATTACCGATATACTTTTTTGATTATTCAAAAGAGCGATGCTTTATGTTATAATACGGGTACAATCCAAAAAAGCATAAGGAGTACAAACATATGGCACGCTTTACACTTCCCCGCGATCTGTATCATGGTAAGGGTTCTCTTGAGGCACTGAAATCCCTGAAGGGCACCCGCGCAATGGTCTGCGTCGGCGGCGGCTCCATGAAAAAATTCGGTTTTCTTGACAAGGTGATTACTTATCTGCACGAGGCAGGCATGGAAACCGAGCTGTTTGAGGGCATTAAGCCAGATCCCTCTGTTGACACCGTCATGCGCGGTGCCGCGGCGATGGAAAAATTTCAGCCCGACTGGATCATTGCCATCGGCGGCGGCTCCCCCATTGATGCTGCGAAGGCGATGTGGATCAAATACGAGCATCCCGAGATCACCTTTGCGCAGATGTGCGTCGTATTCGGCATCCCCGAGCTGCGTAAAAAAGCACGTTTTTGCGCAATTCCCTCCACCTCCGGTACGGCGACCGAGGTAACCGCATTCTCGGTTATCACCGACTACAAAAAAGGCATCAAGTATCCTCTGGCTGACTTTGAGATCACGCCTGACGTTGCAATCGTAGATCCCGAGTTGGCACAGACCATGCCAAAAAAATTGACCGCGCACACGGGAATGGATGCAATGACGCATGCAATCGAGGCATTTGTCTCTACTGCAAACTGCGATTTTACCGATCCGCTTGCCATCGGTGCGATCAAGATGATCCAATCCGATCTGGTCGCCTCCTACAACGGCGACATGAGCAAGCGAGCCTCCATGCATAACGCACAGTGTCTGGCAGGCATGGCGTTCTCTAACGCACTTCTCGGCATCGTACACTCCATGGCACACAAGACCGGTGCGATTTTTGAGGATTATGGCGCGCATATCATCCACGGTGCTGCAAACGCAATGTATCTGCCCAAGGTCATCGCTTTCAATGCAAAGGATGCAACTGCAAAGGCGCGTTACGGCATCATCGCCGACGTGATGGGACTGGGCGGTGCCAACGCTGACGAGAAGGTCGCAAGCCTGATCACATATCTGCGCGGCATGAACGATGCATTGAACATTCCCCGGTGCATCAAGCAATATGGTGCCGACAGCACCCCCTGCGAGCAGGGCTTTGTTCCCGAGGACGTCTTCCTTGCGCGTCTTCCAAAGATCGCCAAAAACGCTGTTGACGACGCTTGCACCGGCTCCAATCCTCGTCAACCCTCACTTGAGGAAATGGAAAAGCTGCTCAAGTGCTGCTACTACGATACCGAAGTTGATTTCTGATTTCAACCAGGCGGGGGACGGCCGTCGATACGACCCTCCCCTTGCGCCCTGTGATGCTCAAAGCCCGTCTGTACGGGAGTCGATAATCCTATTCATAAACATAGAAAGGTCATGCAAATGTACAAAATTGTTGACAAAAAAGTGCTCAATCCCACCGTTATTCAGCTGCAGATCGAAGCGCCGCTGGTTGCCAAAAAAGCACAGCCCGGGCAGTTCATCATTCTGCGCGTAGATGAAGATGGTGAGCGCATCCCGCTGACGGTTGCCGGCACCGACACAGCTGCGGGCACGGTCAAGATCATTTTTCAGGTCGTGGGTGCGACCACGGAAAAGCTGCGCCACAAGGAGGCAGGCGATTATCTCCGGGACTTTGTCGGTCCCCTGGGGGTTCCCACACATCTTTCCGGCTTAAAAAAGGTTTGCATCATCGGCGGTGGTGTCGGCTGTGCAATAGCCATGCCGATTGCCCAGCGATTGCATGAAATGGGCGTCGACGTTACCTCCATCATCGGTTTCCGCAACAGAGATCTTTTAATTTTGGAGGAAGAGTTTACCGCAGCATCCAATCGTCTGATCATCATGACGGACGACGGCTCTTATGGTCGCCACGGAAACGTCACCGTTCCGCTTGGGGAAATGCTATCTGCGGGCGAACAATTTGACATGATCATCACCATCGGTCCGCTGATCATGATGAAATTCGTTGTAGCCACCGCAAAGCCTTACGGCACCCCCGTTACCGTCTCGATGAATCCCATCATGATCGACGGCACGGGAATGTGCGGCGGCTGTCGCCTGACGCTGAACGTGGACGGCAAGCCCGTGACCAAATTCGCCTGCGTGGACGGCCCCGATTTCAACGGCTACGAGGTCGATTTTGACGAGGCCATGTCCCGCGGCAGAATGTATGCGGATTTTGAGCGCCATGCATATGAAAAAAGTTGCAACCTGTTCAACAAGGAGGTGCAATGATCATGGCAAAAGCAAACATGAATCCCCGGAGAAATCCCATGCCCACCCAAGAGCCTGCCGCACGTGCGCATAACTTCAATGAAGTAGCGTTGGGCTACAGCCAAGAGGTTGCCATGGATGAGGCGATGCGCTGCCTGAATTGCAAAACAATGCCCTGCGTGAGCGGTTGTCCCGTAAAGATCCACATCCCCGAGTTTATTGAAAAAATCAAGGAAGGCGACTTTGAGGGCGCTTATCAGATCATCAATCAATCCTCCTCTTTACCTGCTGTTTGCGGTCGAGTCTGTCCGCAGGAGACGCAGTGCGAGTCCAAATGCGTCAGGGGGATCAAAGGAGAGTCGGTCGGCATCGGCCGCCTGGAGCGTTTTGTCGCCGATTGGCACAACACCTATTGCACCGCGCTCCCCGCACGCCCCACGCCCAACGGGCATAAGGTTGCGATCGTCGGCTCCGGCCCCTCGGGATTGACCTGTGCGGGCGATCTGGCAAAGAAGGGTTATGCCGTCACGGTTTATGAAGCGTTGCATACCGCAGGCGGTGTTCTGGTCTACGGGATTCCCGAATTTCGTCTCCCCAAGGCGATCGTCGCCAAGGAGGTCGACACGCTCAAGGCATTGGGTGTCCGAATCGAAACCAACGTCGTCATCGGCAAGACACTGACCGTTGACGAGCTGTTCGAGGACGGTTATGAGGCGGTCTTTATCGGCTCGGGCGCGGGTCTTCCCAATTTTATGGGCATCCCCGGCGAATCTCTCAAGGGTGTCTATTCCGCCAACGAATTTCTCACCCGCAGCAACCTGATGAAGGCATATCTCGACGCCCCCGACACTCCCATCATGAAGGGCGGCAAGGTCGCTGTCGTAGGTGGTGGCAACGTCGCCATGGATGCCGCAAGAACCGCACTGCGTCTTGGCGCAAAAAAGGTCTACATTATTTATCGTCGCTCCATGGAAGAGCTCCCCGCAAGGCGCGAGGAGGTCGAGCACGCCATTGAGGAGGGCATTGAATTTTGCCTTCTGCGCAACCCTGTAGAGGTTCTCGGATATCAGAATCCCGACGATGCCAAAGACCCCAAGAACGGTTTTGTCACGGGTATCCGCTGTATCAAGATGGAGCTGGGCGAGCCCGATGCCAAGGGACGAAGACGCCCGATCGAAATTGCGGGATCGGAATTTGACATTGACGTTGATGCCGTGGTCATTTCCATCGGCACCTCACCCAATCCGCTGATCAAATCCACAACCGCCGGGCTTGAGGTCAACTCCCGCGGCGGCATCATTGTCAATGAAAGCGGACTGACCTCCCGCGAGGCAGTCTGGGCAGGCGGTGATGCGGTGACCGGTGCGGCAACCGTGATCTCTGCAATGGGCGCAGGAAAAACAGCCGCCAAAGCCATCGACGAATATCTCACAAGTAAAGAATGACGCATCTGACGGAGAGACACCGTTCCCACGATGTTCTCTCCGTTCCTTTTACCCTTCTCAATCGCTACATCGATATCGATAAATTGTAACGATATTATATTGCCCGCACGGATAAAACCCAAAGCGGGCATATCAACGAGTTTATAGAAAGGCATGATTATAATTATGGAAAAGAACGCAATCTCCAAAGCAGCGCTGGGCAGGCTCCCCGGTTATCTGCAATATTTGAAGGGCCTCCCATCCGAGGCGCAATACGTTTCCGCGACGGCCATCGCTCGTGCACTCCATTTGGGTGAGGTGCAGGTGCGCAAGGATCTCAGCGCCGTCAGCGGTGCGGGAAAGCCAAAGGTGGGATATATCATCGCCGATCTGATTTTGCAATTGGAGGACACGCTGGGCTGTCACTGCCTGACCCCTACCGTCTTGGTCGGCGCGGGCAAGCTGGGGCGTGCGCTGCTGGATTACAACGGCTTTGAGGAATACGGCGTGACCATTCTGGCCGCCTTTGATCGGGACGAGCGACTGCTGCGCGCGGGCGAGGGCAACGTCAAGACGATCCTCCCCGTGGAAGAGCTCGGTGCGTTCTGCCGCAGCCACGGCGTACAGATCGGTATCATCACCGTCGGTCGGGAGTCGGCACAGAGCGTCTGCGACCGCATGCTGGAGAGCGGCATCACTGCGATCTGGAACTTCGCGCCTTGCCGCCTGCAGGTTCCCGAGGGGGTCTTGGTCAAGCAGGAGACGCTGGCGTTGTCCTTGGCACACCTGAATAACCAACGAGGAACCAGATGATGCTGCAAAACCTTCACGCTGCGCTGTTTGCACTGCAGGACACCGATTACCGCACGTTTCAGTGCCGCTTGATGCCAACGGTCGATCCCGCGCGGGTCATTGGCATCCGCGCCCCTGCCCTGCGCCGTCTTGCGAAAGACATACGCACAGATGCGAGCATCACCCAAGCCTTTTTGACCACACTGCCGCATACGTATTATGAAGAAAATAATCTCCACGCGTTTTTACTCATGTGCGAGACGGATTTTGAGCGTTGCATCGACGGGATCGACCGTTTCCTGCCTTATATTGACAACTGGGCGACCTGCGACTCGCTGCGTCCGCCCTGCTTTGCGCGGCACACCGCGGCGCTGCGCCCGCATATCGACCGTTGGCTTGCAGATACGCACCCTTACGCTGTCCGCTTTGGTATTGAGATGCTGATGATCCATTATCTGGACGCACACTTCACCCCCGACACCATGGCAGCTGTCGCCGCCGTGGCAAGCGAGGAATATTACGTCAACATGATGATCGCTTGGTATTTCGCCACTGCGCTTGCCAAGCAGTGGGACGCTGCCCTGCCTTACCTGACCGAACATCGCCTCTCTCCGTGGGTGCACAACAAGACGATACAAAAGGCGTGCGAGAGCTTTCGCGTCAGCGAGGGGCGAAAACAATATCTGCGGGCGCTGCGGAGATGACCATAATAAAACACGACATAATCACAATGTGAAAATGTCGTGTTTATCTTTAACCAACCGCCTCATCTGCGGTTATTTATTAAAACATGTTAAAACAAGCATATTGATCAAGTTCAATCACTAAATTTGAATGCCGCAAATATGGAAAGTCCGAAAACAACCAGATCAGCAAAAATCAACCATCCGATCGCACCGCTATCCTGGCTTGCAACAAGTGCCAACACCATAAATAGTAATGGCAAAAGGAACGAAATCGTGCCAAAGACACGGTGATCTGCCCCGAATAACCGAAATGGCACGATCAATGACAATAAGTAGGCGATATGCGTTATAATAATGATTTCGACCAAAGGTACGCTCTCTCCCCAGCCTGAAACCGAAAAAGCACCGATTACAATCGCTGTCAAAAGTGCCCATGCGGCAGCTATACAAATCATTACAAGCGTACCAACTCCATCCGATATGGATTCTATAATCATATCCACGCATGAAACCAACACAAGCGGAGCCATGACAAATAAAACGTACACAATTGCGAAAAGCACAGACGGAGGGCACAATATCTGTAAAAACTTCAGCAGATAAAATACAATCGTAAACGACGTAAAACATACCATTTGCAGCAATACTTGACGTATGGTAAGAGAACGCCATATCAATACCTGTACACTCCCGCCGATACCAAACCAAATAAAGTACAAAACCGCACCCAGCACGAACATCAACATCAATGGATTGAAGACATCATCCGCAGCCGCACCGCCCAAATCCAGAAGAAACAACGAAAGACTGCCAAGGGCGATATAGATCATCAACATACACACGCTCATCCATCGAGGACAATCACATTCTGTGTCAATCTCACCTACGGTAAGAGCAACCTTTCGAGCGACCGTGGTGATTTTATGTGATTTCGGTGGCACAACGGGAGACGGGGCTACGTTCGACTGCTCTGCTTCTTGATTCCCTGTAGGTAGTTCAGCGGGCATTTTCGGTTTGACTGACGTATGACCTTGCTCATAATGGATACGCTCCAGCCAATAATCGCAGAATCGTATCAGCTGCACCGCTTTCTCCTCGTTTTTTTCACTCACATTGCCATTTATATTTTCACGCAACAGCAAATCGACTGCATCCAATATCTTTTGGCTTTCTTCAATCAAAAGATCAAGCTTGCCAAATAAATTTTTATATGAGTACGGATATGCGCTCATGGAATTCAAATCTACACTGTTTAATTTCGCCTTGCGCTGTTTCAACTTGGTGCACTCATTCTCCAGTTGGGTGCGTTTCTTATCTAACTGCTCACGAAATTTCTCAGATGCTCGCTCGACCTCTACGCCCGCCGTGCTGATCGCTTGAAACACACGATCAATTTCGTCTATCATGTCTCCATATTCGCGCTCCCGATCCTCAATATGTTCAATTCTGCGCTTTCGATCTGTTTCCCATGCAGCAAGGCGCTCCTCATAATCCTTCCTTTGCGATGCGAGCGCGCCAACCTCCCTGTCCAAAAGATCAGCTTTGTTTCTTAATAGCCCTATACTGTTTTCCATATCAACCCCACTCCAGCTGATTTCTGATCTTTTTCAGCAGTTCTTTCGCATCCTCAGTTTTTAACTTTGGTGATTCTTCAACCACACCAAATCCCTTTGTTAATGTCCAATAGCGAGATTCTTGCTTATCAAAGGCTTGCATACTGTCACACAATTTCGGTTCTTTTGCCATATTCTCCTCCATATTTATGTATTCGTTAAAATAAAAAGTGCGCCGACCGGAGTCAACGCACAAAAAACGCAAACTCCAAGTCGCTAAACCAACTTGAATACAACAAGAATACCCTGCTTTCTACAAGTGGAATTTGCATTTTTATCAAATTCATATGTAGAAAGCTAAAAAAGGGCATAACTCTCCCGTAAAAAATGAGTACCTTTTTTATATTAAGTTGGTTTAGCATTCATATTATAACACAAAACTGAAGAAATTACAATATGTTTCGATGAAAAAGAACCAAAAATTTTTCATCCATGTAAAATACAACAAGGGGCTCAAAGCTTTCGCCCTGAATTCATAACCGGCATTCTGTGGATGCATAATAAAACCATATTAAAGGCGTGCGAGAGCTTTCGCGTCAGCGAGGGGCGAAAACAATATCTGCGGGCGCTGCGGAGATGACCATAAAACGACGGGGTGAGTTTCAAATGCTTTTAACATTTGACTCACCCCGTTTTATTCACTTCAAAAATCCGTTAACGATCTGCTCCTCTGCCTCCTGCTCGGACAAGCCGAGGGTCATCAGCTTGGTCAGCTGCTCGCCGGCGATCTTACCGATAGCCGCCTCATGGATCAGCGACGCCTCCACGTGGTTGGCAACCACTTCGGGGATGGCACTGACGCTGGCGCTATCCATGATAATGGCATCACACTCGGAATGTCCCGTGCAGCGGTTGTTACCGCGGATCTTGGAGAGAAACACCTGCTTGGAGCTCTCTCTTGCAACCGAGCGGGAAACCAGATTACAAGCACAATCCTCGCCGTTCATGTCTACCTCAAAATCGGTGGTGGCGATCTGCTTGCCGTGGGTCATGATCTTCTCGCGGATGGTCAGCGTCGAGCCCGCGTCCATGGTGGCGCTGGTTTTTCGCTCGGTGGAGTCCACGCCCTTGATCTGGGTGCTCTCCATCTCCATGGTCGCCCCCTCGGCAAGGAAAATGACGGTCTGCGGGTTCATGATGCGCTCACCGTTGCCGTCACCGTCGGCGTAGTGCTTTTCTACGTAGCGGATCTTGGCGTTTTTGCCGACGTGGAAGGTGTGGATTCCGTCGTGACGCGCCTCCTGGTCGCCGCAGTTATGAATCCCACAGCCCGCGATGATGGTCACGTCGGCGTCCTCACCGATGATGAAATCGTTATAAACCATCTCCTTGAGCCCCGCCTCACTGATGATAACGGGGATGTGTACGCTTTCCTTTTTGGTTCCCGGCGCGATGATAATATCGATGCCCGGCTTGTCCGTCTTGGTGACGATGTCGATGTTCGCAGTGGTCGCGCGTGCAACACTCTTTCCGTCCGAACGAATGTTATACGCTCCCTCGGGAACGTCGTGCAGGTCAGCGACCTCGCGCAGCAGTTGTTTCTGAATTGCATCCAATGCCATGATCTCAAGCCTCCTTACGACAATTTATCGAGCAGCGTCGGACACGCGGTGGACGAGCGCAAAAGCTCGGGCAGCACGGTATCCTTATCGCCAACCGCCGTCAGCTTGCCGTCGGCGACGACGATGATCTTATCCGCAATATTGAGAATACGCTCCTGGTGGGAAATGATCAGAATCGAGCCGTTGATCTTGGTGTGCATTTTTTTAAACACGGCAATCAAATTGCCAAAGCTCCACAGATCGATCCCCGCCTCGGGCTCGTCAAACACAGCCAGCTTGGTGCCTCTTGCCAGCACCGTGGCGATCTCAATGCGCTTGAGCTCCCCGCCCGACAGCGACGCATCCACCTCGCGGTTGATGTAATCCCTCGCGCAAAGCCCCACCTCACTCAGATATGCACAAGCCTCGGCAACGGTCAGCTTGCGACCGGCGGCAAGGTTGATCAGATCCTTGACCGTGATGCCCTTGAAACGGACGGGCTGCTGGAAAGCAAAGCTGACGCCGATCCTGGCGCGCTCGGTTATACCAAGCTCGGTCACGTCCTCACCGTCCAGCAGGATCTGCCCCGACGTGGGCTTGATGATCCCCGCGATGATCTTGGCAAGCGTCGATTTACCGCCGCCGTTGGGGCCCGTGATGGCGACAAAGCGCTCATCTACCTTAAAGCTGACATCGTGTAATATTTCCTTGGTTTCCGCCGCATCCGGTTGAGAAACCTCATAACTGATGTTTTTTAATTCCAACATATATGTCATACCTCATTTCATTGCTTACTTTGCATATTGTATCACATTCCCCGACATTTTACAAGGGCTTTTACAAAATTCTCCATCAATTTGCTGTAGTCTTAACGGAATTGTGCGTGATACAGAGAGCTGTAAAAGCCACCTGCGGCGAGCAATTGCTCGTGATTTCCCTTCTCGATGATGCAGCCGTCCTTGAGCACCAGAATGAGATCAGCGTGCTGAATGGTGGAGAGTCTGTGCGCAATGACAAAGCAGGTGCGTCCCTCCATCAGCGAGAGCATCGCCCGCTGAATCTTGTGCTCGGTGCGGGAGTCTACGTTGGAGGTCGCCTCATCCAGAATCAGCATTGCACTCTTAGGCAGCATGGCACGGGCAATGGTGATCAGCTGCTTTTGCCCCTTGGAGATATTGACACCGTCATCCGAGAGCACAGTGTCATACCCCTGCGGCAGACTTTCGATATAGCGATCAATGTGCGCCGCACGTGCGGCAGCTTTGACATCCTCCTCCGTCGCGCCCTCAAGCCCGTAGGCAATGTTATCGCGAATGGTTCCTTCAAACAGCCATGTGTCCTGCAGTACCATAGTATAGGACAAGCGCAGCGAGCGCCGTTTGATCTGCTCCAAGGGGTAGCCGTCTACACGGATCTCCCCACGGTCGGCGTCGTAAAAGCGCATGAGAAGATTGATGATGGTAGTCTTTCCCGCGCCGGTCGGGCCGACGATGGCGACCACGCTGCCGCGCGGAACGGAGAGCGTCAGATCGTGCAAAATTTCCTTTTCCGGCACATAGCCAAAGCTCATATGAGAGAGTTCGACCTCACCATGGCAATTCTCCAACGTCACGGCGTCGGAATAATCTTCCTTCTCCGGCGGCTCGTCAAGCAGCGCAAAGACACGCTCCGCCGCCGCGGTCGCCGATTGCAGCTCACTTAAAATGTTGGCAAACTCATTGATAGGTCCTGCGAATTTACGGGAATATTGCACGAACGCCGACACGTCGCCCAGCTCAATATAAAACAGCGGAGAGAGAGACGCCCCCATGGTCAGTGTCAGCATATAACAAATACCGCCAAGCATGGTGACAAGCGAGATCGAGAGATTGTTAATAAAGTTAACCGTTGGACCGAGAATCGCCGCATGGTAATCCGCCTTGTAATAGGCATCCACCGCGTCCTCGTTATAACGGTCAAATTTTTCAACGACATGGCTCTGCTGTGCATATGCGCGGATCGTGCGCTGCCCCGAGAGCATTTCCTCGGCGTAGCCGTTCAACTCACCCAGACACGCCGAGCGACGCTTGAACAACGGCTGAACCTTTTTGGTTCGATATTTCGTAAAGAGCAGCGAGGCAGGCACGGTAAACAGAAAGACGACCAGCAGCACGGGCTGAATGGTGATCATCATGATCAGTGAGCCCACCACGGTCACGACGCTGGCACAGATCTGTAAAAGATCGTTGGACAGCGATGCGTTGATGGTGTCAATGTCATAGGACAGATGGCTGACAATGTTACCCGTTGCGTGAGTATCAAAATAATTCACCGGCAGCGCGGTCAGATGCTCAAATACCTCCCGCCGCATGGTGTAAACGATACGCTGGCTGATGGTGACCATAACGATCGCCGTCAGATAGGAAAGCAGTGCCGAGAGAGCATAGATCACAAGCAAGGCTACGGCATAACGCAGCACCATGGGAATATCGACCTGCCCCGGCACCGTACCGATGGCACCGATCGCCTCGCCGGACAGCTTGGGGCCAACCAGCGCAAGCAGGTTGGAGGTCAGCATCAGCGAGAGCGCCAGCAGCGCCAACAGCTTATGCTGAAGAAGATATTTACAGACACGCCGCAGCACACGGATGCGCCTGCCGCGATCCATTTTGGCATCGGGCGGTCGGCGCGCGGGCATTTGCGGGGTCTTGGGCATTCCGGGCATGGGTCTATTCAAGCAGAGCACCCCCCATCTGCGACTCGCTGATCTCACGGTAAACGTCACAAGTTGCCAAAAGCTCTTCGTGGCGTCCCGCACCGATGATACATCCGCCCTCCAGCACCAGAATCAGATCAGCGTGCTGTACCGAGCTGACGCGTTGCGCAACGACAACCGTGGTCGTACCCGTCAATTCCTCACGAATGGCGGTACGCAGGTTGGCATCTGTTTGATAATCCAGTGCTGAGGAGGAATCGTCCAAAAGCAGCAAAGACGGCTCTCCCGCAATGGCGCGAGCAATCAGCAACCGCTGCCGCTGACCGCCGCTGAGGTTGGTTCCCTTGGCGGTGAGCATATGCTCATAACCGTCCTCCAGCGCCTCAATAAAGGGCGCGGCTTGCGAGATTCGGGCTGCCCTTTTGACCTGCTCCATGGAGATATCACGTCCGAAACGAATGTTCTCAGCGATGGTATCGTTGGTGATAAAATCATTTTGCATGGCGACACCGAGCGTCGCGTTGATCTCTCCCTTTTCCATGGTACGGGTGTCCTGCCCATCGATGTAGATCGCGCCGCTGTCGACATCATAAAAGCGCATCAAAAGAGAGAGCAGCGTGCTCTTACCGCTACCCGTCGCACCGATAATTCCCAGCGTCGCCCCATGCGGGAGCGAAAAATTAATGTCAGTCAGATCGTTGGTTCTTCCCGTATAAGAGAAATTTACATGATCAAAGACGATATGTGCGTTGGTATCACGATCCGGATAGCTCTGCTTGGAGTAGATCTGCGGCTCAATGGGAGTCTTCATAACCTCATCGATACGCTTTGCCGAGGCGGTCGCCTTGGAGGTTATGACAAAAATACGCGTAATGGAGAGCATAGCATTGGAGAGCAGCGTGAAATATTGAATAAAAGCAATGATGCGTCCGGGCTCACTCAGGTCTCCGTTGACGCGAAAGGCACCCACAACGATGACCGCGACCAATCCCGCATTGAGAAACAGATTGATCAGCGGATTGGTAGCCGCCATGGTAATTGCCGCGCGTTTCTCCGTTTTGACCAGCTCGCGGTTGACGTGATCGTACCGCTTGCGCTCATAATCCACCTTGGATAATGCCAAGATAACGCGAATTCCTTGTGCATCCTCGCGCACAACGCGAACCATATTATCCACCGCACCCTGCACACGTCCATACAGAGGAACCCCCCGCGCCGAGATCAAAAAGACAGACAGCGCAATAAAGGGCAGCACGCAGATCATGACCAGGGTCAGATGCATATCCAACGATAACGTAATGGCGATCCCACCGATCAGCAAAATCGGGGCGCGCACTCCAAGACGCTGCATCATACCGATATAATGATGCAGATTGTATGTATCCGAGGTCAACCGCGCCTCCAAAGAGGGAATGGTAAAGGCATCGGTCTGTCTGCCCGACAGCCTCATCGTCGCAGCAAACAGATCATGGCGGATGCCCCGTGCTCCACCCTTTGCCACGCGGGAGGCCATACGGTTGGCAATGACGTTGAACACGAGAGCCATGGCCGCACAAAGGATCATAACACCGCCCCAGGCAACGATCAGCCTTACCTCACCCATTGGTACGACATGATCCAGAATATGGCTGAGAACGTAAGGGAGAACCAGCTCCACCAGCGTTCCGATGATCTTGATCGTAAGTCCTAACGCCATCACGCCATAATAAGGACGCAAATAGCGAAAAAGCATTTTCAAAGCGCTATCACCTCTTTATCCATGATTACCCTTGTCCAAGAGGGCAAAGGATCCGATTTTTTCCTGTCAATCGCTTGAAAAGAAAGCGGTGAAGGCATCCCCCACCGCAATTTTTTATGAGTGTGGCAAGGCATCCTCAACCTGTCGTCTTCCCTCCAGCGCACGGTAGAGCGTCACCTCATCGGCATACTCCAGATCCGCACCCACGGGGATCCCGTACGCAAGACGGGTCACCTTGATCCCGAGCGGCTGCAGCAGCCGCGAGATGTACAAAGCCGTCGCATCTCCCTCGATGGTGGCATTGGTGGCAATGATGACCTCGCGGATCCCCTCGTCCTCGCCAATACGGGCGATCAATTCCTTGAGCTTGATCTGATCCGGGGTCACACCGCTCATGGGAGAGATCAAGCCGTGCAGCACATGATACATTCCGCGATACTCGCGAACCTTTTCCATGGCCATGACCGTTTTAGGATCCTCCACCACGCAAACGGTCGAGCGATCTCGCCCCTCATCGCGACAGACGGCACACGTCTCGCGGTCGGTCAGGTTCTGACAAATGGGACAAAGATGGATCTTTTCCTTCGCCGTCAGAATCGCCTGCGCAAAGGTTTGCGCCTGCTCGTACGTCATATCCAGCACAGAGTAGGAAAGCCGCATGGCAGTCTTTCTGCCAACGCCCTCCAATCGTCCGAACTGCTCGGACAGATGCTGGAGCGACTCCATATATTCTGCCATAAATCAGAACAGACCGGGCATATTCATGCCGCCCGTGACCTTTTCCATAGCCTGGCTGTTGGTGCTCTCTACCTGCTTGAGTGCCTGATTGACTGCTGCGACCAAAATATCGGACAGCGTCTCAATATCGTCGGGATCGACGATGTCGGGCTTAATATCAATGGAAAGAATCTCCTTTTTGCCGTTGATCTTGACACTGACCATGCCGCCGCCGGCAGAGACATCATATTCCTTGGCATCCAGCTCCTCTTGCAGTGCCTGCATATCCTCCTGCATCTTTTGCGCCTGACGGATCATTGCCTGCATATTCTGAGGACCGCCGCCCACGCCCTTGGGTAAATTCGCTCTCATGTTACTGATCTCCTTTATATGTTGTAATTTTTAACTTCATTCAGCTTTCGGCATCATCAAGGGCCTCGATAATTTCGTCGATCGCACAGCCCGTTGATGTCTGCGGCATGATCTGACAGAGCAGATCACTCTCTCGCACCTCTCGTTGCAAGCAGACCGACAAGGCTCCCCGCAACAGATCCTTGGTATCATCTCTGTCCAGCATCATCATAGAAAATTCATTATCAAAGCGCAGCAGCACCTTGTGATCCTCCGTCTCATACGCTTGCGCGTTACGCACAAAGGATGCGGACATCGGAGCCTGTGCTGTCAATCGCGCGACCACCTCAGCCCACACACGCAGCGGGCGCAGGGTCCTCTTTGCAGGGGCCTCGCTCTCTTTCTTTGGTGTGGTCTGTGCCGCAGATGGGGCGACCGGCGCTACCGTCTCGCCCTTCAGAGTCTCTTCCCCGACCGACACAGGCGTATCCTTGGGTATATCCTCCGCAACAGACGCCGTTGTCGATGCGCGCCATGCGCCGCTCATCAGCTGCTCCTCCAGCCTTGCAATGCGGCAGAGCAGCGCCTCGTTGCTGGTGTTGAGCGCCTCGTCGCACATTCTGGTCAGTGTCATCTCGGCACTCACCCGCTTGAGCGCATTAGCGCCCTGCATCGTAATCAGCGCAGCGTCCAAAAGCTTTTGATGGAACAGCAGCGTTTCCTTGGAGAAACGCGCCGACACCTCGGTCAACTGTCGACTCTCCTCATCGGTCAGATCGAGATAGGTGACATAATTTTTGGTGGTCTTGACGACCAGCATATCGCGGTAAAAAGAGATCAGATCCTGCCAGAAGACGCTCAAATCCTTGGCAGATTGCACGACCTCATGAATCTGCGCATACAGGGCCTCGTAATTCTTATCAGCAATTGCGTTTACCACCCGCAGCATAGCATCCCGCCCCGTCAGCCCAACCGTCTCGTTGACCAGAGCGACATCAATGCGGCGTCTTGCGCCCGCACAAAGCTCCATGAGCGAAATGGCATCGCGCATACCGCCCTGCGCCAGCTTGGCAAGCAGCAGTGCCGCGTCATCATCCAACTCGATTCCCTCTTGCCCCGCAATAAAGCGCAACCGATCGCGCAGCACCGGCGTCGCGATACGGCGAAATTCAAAGCGTTGGCAACGGGAGATGATGGTGGCAGGTAATTTATGCATCTCGGTGGTAGCGAGAATGAAAATAACGTAGGAAGGCGGCTCCTCCAGCGTTTTGAGCAAAGCGTTGAAGGCACTGCCCGATAGCATATGCACCTCGTCAATAATGTAGACGCGATATTTGAGCAATGAGGGCGGATAGACCACCTCGTCGCGGATATCGCGGATATTATCCACACCGTTGTTGGAGGCGGCATCCATCTCCAGCACGTCGGTGGCAGCTCCCGAGTCGATGGCGCGGCAAGCAGCGCAGACGCCGCAGGGCGAACCATTCACAGGGGATTCACAGTTGACCGCCTTGGCCAAAATCTTGGCGCAGGTCGTCTTACCCGTACCACGGGAGCCACAGAACAGGTAGGCATGACAAAACGCGCCCTCCATCGCCTCGTATTTCAAAATGGAGGTGATGTGCTCCTGCCCGCATACGTCCTCAAACGTCCGCGGTCTCCATTTGCGATACAGCGCCTGATGCATCTGCTGCGCCTCCTTTCACGGAAAATATCGGATATAGATATAAACGAATAGAAAACATTTACGCAAGACTTTCCGCTACGGCGCGCAGGTAAGCATATCCTGCCTTGAGTGCAGGAAGGTTATCCTCCATACCTTCAAATTCGAGCGACAACGTGCCGCTGTAGCCCTGCGCCTTGAGGATCGCCATGCACGCATCCACGGGAACGACACCATGACCCACGATGGTTCCCCGCAGATAGTTGCCGCCGCGCGTACCGAAAAAGCCCGTAGGCGGAACGCAATCGCCCCTCAGCTTGTAAAGAAAGTCCTTAGCGTGAACGTGGATAGCATACGGGGCAGCGACCTTGACCGCGCTCAACGGATCCTCGTCGGCGCAAAGGAAGTTGCCAAGATCGACCAGCCAGCGGTAATTGGGATGATCGACCGCATCGATGAGCGCCTTGACGCGCTCGGAATCCTGAAATATGTATCCGTGGTTTTCAGAGCAGGTACGGATCCCCATGCTCTCTGCATATTCGGTGATCTCGCGGATGCGAGGTGCCATCACGGCAACGGCATCCTGCCAGCTCTTACCCTCAGGGAGCGAATAGCAGACGTCATGGCGCATCAAGGGCGCACCCAGCGCCTTTGCAATGGCAAGGTCACGGTGCAGCTGTGCGCGAGTCGCATCAAAATCATCCTTCATCAGATCAGCGCCGATGGTATATGCGGAGATCTCCAGACCAAGCTCGGCACAGACGGCGCGAATATTCTTCGCCTCAGCAATAGGATCCTTTGCATCAAGGCCGATAAATTCAATGGCATCAAACCCGATTTCCTTGGCAATGCGGCAGATATCCGCATAAGAGCACCCGCTCTCACGGCGATATTTGTTAAAGCTATAGCTGCTGACTCCGATCTTCATAACGAAAACCTCCGTGAATATATCAAAGTTAAAAGAGCACCGTGCTGCAAAATGAGACCATACACCTTGAGATCGAACATTTCCCCGACGCGATTCCACGCTTCTCGCTCAAAACAGGCACCCTCGCGGCACACCGGATTGACTGCTTAATGCTGCTTGGTTCCCCATCTGACATGGTTCACAGCGTCCGATTGCGCAAGACCCGTCTCTCAACACGAGAAGACGCGGCTCGTCCGTCAAGGATCCGCCCTCAAACAAGGGATCCACCCCTGCTATAGCGGATTTCAGGTACAGGGCTCCGCTACATCCCCGGCTGGTATGACCTCATTTCGCAGCACAGTGCTGCTCTGACGTATATTATAACAGATTTTCTCGCATTTTGCAAGCCCTTTTTGAAATTTATTTGCCATTCGTGAAATATTCTTTCCCACCATGCGGCAAAGCATTCCAAAAACGGGGAGAATTATTCGTCGCGCAGCGAAAATTGTACGATCTGCCCCTCCTTGCTGCTTGTGAGTGTAATGCACTGTGCATCCGAAAAGGCTGCAAGTGTGCCTTCATTAGCGTCGAGATATCCTCCCGCGCTCTCCGTATGTAACAGGACGGTTTGCAGCCCCTCGTCCCAGCGATCTATGGCAAAGGCGTGCTTGGTCAACGGTCCGTGTGCACCAAGGACAACCGCCTCGCTGTCGGCAATGCAATCTCTGACGAAGGGATCCGACGACAAAGATTCCGCAAACGCCGCCCCCGCAAAGGTCAGCACCGCGCCGTCTGCATAACGGAAAGCCGCAGCAACCGTGGGATGCGCGGAGCGATCGATCATGGCGTACTGCAGCCCCACCAGCGACAAGTCCTCCCAGAGTGCATATGTTCTTGCCACGTCATAAAAGACAACCTCCACATCCCGCGCAAGAGCAAGCTGCTGCAGCTTGCGGGCGATGCCCTCGTCCTCTGCCGCCTTCTCGGGCGCGCACAGATTCATAGTCAGAGGAAGATAGAGCGTCCGCACCCGCACACTTGACATCAGGCGCTCCAGTGTTGCGACGTGACGGCTGTGATAATGCGTCAAAAGCAAGGCATCGATCTCAGTATGCCCTGCGGGAAGTCCCTCCTGCAACAAGGTAGCATATGCGCTGTAGCTGCCATCGCTGAAATCACACAGGACGTTTTCCTCCGTGTCGCCCAGCCACAAAAGCTCGCTGTTTCCGCTCGTCACATAGCGCACCTGCAGTGTCCCGTCCGCCTCCTTGATCTCCGCTGCCACACTGACGCATCCCACGACCATGCCAATCGAGAGCAGCAGCGCCATGTATCGGCGCTTGAGCTTGGCAAGTAACACCAGACACAGCACCACCGCAAAGGCGGGAATGAGTACGGACAGCGATGCATACCGCAAAGAAAGCAAAGGATCGGTCCATGAGGAAAAATACGCTGCTATATCAAGGGTCACCTCGGCGATACGCTCCATTCCCGCTGCGATGTAACCGCTCCAGAATGCCGCAACCGACCAAGCACCAAGCGGTACCAGCGCAAGCCAGATAAGCCCAAGGCATAATATTGCCGTCACAGGCAGGGTGAGCAGCAACGTGGAGAGCGGAGAAAGATAGGAGACCTCCCCGAAAGCGACCCACATGGGAACGATCAGGATCAGGGTACAAAGTACACTGATCGTCACAGGGACGAGCAGCTTGGAGCACAGCAGATGCCACCCTCTTCTCCAAGGTCCGTCCGAAACGGGACGCGCATCAAGGGCAGCCTTTTGGCGTTGCAGCGCAGGAAGTATGGCAACGGGTACCGCCGCCGCCAACGAGCTGAGCCAAAGGGAGATGTCAAAAAGCATATACGGCTCCCAAGCCACGCAGGCAGCAAGGAACAGAGAAAGCGAGGTCAGACCGTCTGCATCTCTGCCGCAGCGTCCGGATAGCTGCAAATACAACAGCATCACCGTCGCACGGACGGTCGAGATGGCACAACCCGTCAAAATAAGATATGCCAGCGCCACCAGTGAGACCATCATAAACCTGACACGATACGGCAGGCGCAACCGCAAAAGCAACGCCGAGACCGCCGCCATGATGATCCCCAGATGCATCCCGCTGAGTGCCAGCAGATGCGACACACCGCTGCGACGGAAATGCAGCGTCACATCGCCTCCGAGCGCCGAACGATCCCCCAGCAGCAGCGCTGCGCAAAGCGCACCTGCATCCTTCCCCATCATCTCTCGCAGTGCCACAGATAACGCTCCCTGCACCCGAGACGCCGAAATGCGAATCGATAGCAGCGGATGCTCCCAAAATTGCATGGAACCCACCGAGATGATCTGTGCCTCGTCT
Source organism: Clostridia bacterium (assembly GCA_017456145.1). GTDB lineage: Bacteria > Bacillota > Clostridia > Oscillospirales > CAG-272 > SIG644. The sequence goes on along the minus strand of JAFTJZ010000014.1, from coordinate 55,139 downwards.
TCCACCGTCAGATATAGGCGGCTGCCGTTGGCGAGATCATTTTCCACATTCTCCTGCAAGCGCAGATCCGCGATCTGCGCCGTGCAAACCACGCGGTCGCCCGCTTGCAAGGATGATACAAAGGCACATTCCAGATAAGCGCGGAGCTCGATATCCTCCTCGCCGATTTTTTCGATGAGGACGGTATACCCCGTGCCATAGCTGCTGTTATATTCACATCGAACCACTGTTGCGTGAATGATTTCGGTTCGTTCTGCATATACTTCTGTACGCGAATCGTCGATGTCTGCCCGCACCGTGCAAAGCAGAGCACCAAGCAGCACGGCAAGCGCCAAAAAAGCACAATACCATGCGCGTATGCGATGGGGTGCGGCGCAGTGCTTGCGCCCGAGAAGGAGCGCTGTACCGACACAGGAAAGAAGAAGTGTCGCGCACGCCGCCGCGACAACAATCCAATGAGCCCCGGGATACAAGAGACACCCCGCGATTGTCAGCAGAAACAGCCAGCAAAAGCAGCAAAGCGGACGTCTTATGCCAAGTCCCATTCTCGATCCCTCCTCTCGCAGCTCCGTGCACCCCACACACCGTATACCGTGTATCGCGGCAATTTTGACCGCACGGTCAAGCCCTTTCTAACAATTTACCACAAACTTTCGGAAAAATCAACCTTTTTTTCGGAATTTATGAAAAATTTCGACAAACAATCGCAAAATTCCCTTGACAAATGCGCATAAATAGGGTATAATGTTATTCGGCTCGGGTCGGCTAACATTGTTAACCTTATGTTTGTGTACGCCGCCCTATTATTATGGTAATATTTTTTGGAGGATAAAAAAATGTTTGAGACTTTCAAAAATCTTCTGATTGAAGAACTGCAGCTGGACGAGGATGCCATCACGATGGAGGCAGAGCTCAAGGGCGACCTTGGCATCAATTCCATCGAGCAGTACGAGCTGGCAATGATGTGTGAGGAGAAGTTCGGCGTTGAGATCAACGACGAGGAGTTCCACAAATTCGTCACCATCGGTGACGTCGTCACTTATCTGGAGGCTCATCAGTAAAGGAAGACCGCCACGCGCAACGCGATGCGGAACATAGCCGAAATAAAGAGACAGAGGAGACACCCGACACTGAGCGGGCGCTCCTCTGTTTCTTTTTTTACTTATGTGCCGCGAAGACCCGAGCATCAGCCGTTCATGATCTTCTCGCTCAACGCAATGATCTTGTCTGCGTGCTTTTTCTTTCGGGAGTTCAGGATCTCCTTGTACATCGGATAATTGATCAATGCCATAAACAGTCCGACCACACCAATGCCGATCCCGGGCACCATGATGCTGCTCAGTCCCAGCACACTGCCGATGTCGGTCATAATCAGGCTCATCCCCGCGCCCATGATAATGGCGCTGATGCTGCCGAATACGTAAGCAAACACATTGGCGGGGCGCTTGACCTTGGCATCAAGCGCGCGCAGGGCGTCAAGCTCGGTGCTCTGCTTTTCGATATACTGGGTGCGGATCTTCTGTGCGACGAACTGTTGGTCGTTTCTGTTCATGATAAATTACCTCTCTTTATGTTGTGTTTTTTATTTACGCGTATATTATACCTTGCGGAGTTTATCTTTTTGTTGTTGAAATGTTAAGGTTTTGTTATTCCCGCACTCATTTTCGTTTTTTTCTTCGCGCCGCTCTTCTGCTGCCCCGCAGGCGATCGTCCACCGCCGCGACCTTATCGTAAAAACAAAGCAGCCATCCTTCTCGCGTCATCGGTGGTGTGAGGGTAACGGGAAACATATGGCGGCGGATCATATCTCTTTGTATCATGGTCAGACCGGGATAATGACGGATCGCATTTTCCAGCGCACGGCGCGGATGCCGAAACCAATGAAAGCGGTGCCGCCCGCAACCGTGCAGATCGTACAAATAATAATCGTGCAAGAGTGCCCCGCGCACAAACTCCGCAAGATCGACGTCCATACCGTGCTTTTTGTGGTGCAGATAGCAAAGATATGCCACCTTGACCGAATGATCGTACAGATTTCCCTTGACGTGATGGCGGTATTTCTTCATTCTCTGAAATTCCTCGGTGGCTAAGATGTCGCGGATAATAGATAAAAATTCGCTCTTTGACATGGACGCTCTCCTTTTGCGTGATCAAGATGGTGTGCGAATATAGTTTTTCTGATTCACCCGCGCATTATAGCAATTTGATGTTTGTGAAAAATTTGAAAATTGTTGCCGTTCTGTTAAAAAAGATGCGCCGCACAGAGCGTCGCATCCTTTGATTTTTGATCCTTTTTGCCTTATCGCGTCGCATACAGATCCGCGATACGGGGATAATTTTTCGGTTCATCCGAGAACGACGACAGCCCTCCCGCCTGACTCATCGATCCGATCAGCGGCAGATGAGACAGTGGAGAATCCTTCATGGCACACAGTGTCGCCTCGACCAATCGCTCGGCATAGATCACCCTGATCTTCCTGCCATAATAATCCTGCGGGCAGCAGGTGACACGCTCACCGAGACCGCTTTCATTATGCAGATCGACGACAAGCAGCTGCGCACGAAGGAGCAACGCCTCCCGCTCCTCTACGCAACTCGCACGCAGCACGCGCTCCAGCGTTTGCTTGAGCTCCTCGCTGACCGCAAGACGCGAGAACGCAGTGCCGAACCATTTGCTGTAAGGGGCATAAATTCCCAGATAGAGAAAGCAGAGTCGCATCAATCGCTCAACCATGCGGGCAGCGATGATACGCGCACCGATTTCATCGCCGCAAGCTCCGCACCGCGTGACAAACGCCTGCTCCGACGCGATCGCCTCCCAGGAGGAGGCAATCAGATACAGCCTGACCTCGCGGGGATATTCACGCAGCTTATCAATGTCACGCGCGCAACCGAGATCATCGACAAATAAGCGTCCCGACACCAAGGAAAGCAGCCGATGCTCCGAGAGGGCCAACCAAGCAGCCGCATCCATGCCGTCAATATCCGCCGTGCCGAGCTGCTCTGCAAGATAACTCTCCCACGTCTGCACAAAGATCAGCGGTTCGACCTTTCCCTCGGTCATTGGCGCAGGATGGCGCACACCGTTATCGTGCGGATCGGGCGGCGTGAAATTGGTGCTGTAGCCACGGTAAGTATAGGGTAAATGCTCGCCAAGCACCTCGAAAAGTCGCGCCTTCAGAACCAAATCCTCCTGCCGCAAGAACAGATAAAAGCGGGGTCCCCACATATGGTCGGTCGAGACCGCATCATCGTAGCCAAGAACGTCCGAGCCGTAGCCGATCAAGCCGGCGGTATAGATCAGTTGCGGAAAATATTTTCGGATGATCGGCTGTGCGCATTCGAAAAAGAATCCTTCGCACAGCGTCATTCCCTTGATAAATTGCGCCATAAATAATCACCTTTGAAAAAGGGGTGAGTCAAATGCCAAAATGCATTTGTTTCTCACCCCGTCCTTTTGTCTTGCGACCGGATAATGCAATTTTTCCTGCTCTGCAGGCAAAAATCGCAAATCCCGCGTGCCAGAAAGCCTACCATCGGCTTTATCAGACAGGGGCTGCGCCGATGACGCAGCCCCTGTGACTTTGGGTTGCCGCATCGGGCAACGCAGAGAACATCAGTTGGTAGAGGAATAGTTGGGAGCCTCTTTTGTGATGTTGATATCATGAGGATGAGACTCGCGCAGTCCCGCACCCGTGATACGAACGAATTTCCCGGTCTTTTTGAGTGTTTCAATGTCGGGAGCACCGCAATATCCCATACCGGAGCGCAGACCGCCCATGAGCTGATAAATGGTATCGGCAACCGGGCCCTTGTAAGGAACACGACCCTCGACGCCTTCGGGAACCAGCTTGCGGTTTGCCTCCTGGAAGTAGCGATCCTTGGAGCCATTCTCCATGGCGGCAATGGAGCCCATGCCGCGATACACCTTGAAACGGCGACCCTGATAGATCTCCTCCACGCCGGGGCTCTCCTCACAGCCTGCAAGCAGCGAGCCGACCATGATAACGTTGGCACCTGCGGCGATCGCCTTGGTCAGATCTCCCGAGAATTTGATACCGCCGTCGGCGATGATCGGAATATTATGTTTTGCAGCCACCTCGGCGGAGTCAAACACGGCAGTAACCTGCGGCACACCGATACCTGCCACGATACGGGTCGTACAGATCGAGCCGGGGCCGATACCGACCTTGACAGCATCCGCGCCTGCGTTGATCAGATCACGGGTAGCCTCGCCCGTGGCGACGTTACCGGCGATGAGCTGGCAGTCGGGGAATGCCTCTTTCACCTTTGCTACACTGCGAAGAATGTTTGCGCTGTGACCATGTGCACTGTCAAGCACCAGCACGTCAACGCCCGCACCGATGAGAGCACCCGCTCTCTCCAGCACGTTGGCAGTCGCACCGATGGCAGCACCGCACAGAAGTCTGCCCTGCGAATCCTTGGCGGACATGGGGAACTTGGTTGCCTTCTCAATATCCTTGATGGTGATCAGACCGCGCAGCTTGAACTCGTCGTCCACCAGCGGCAGCTTTTCGATCTTGTGATGACTCAGAATCTCCTGTGCCATCTCCAGTGTAGTTCCGACGGGAGCGGTCACAAGACCGTCCTTGGTCATCACCTCCGAGATGCGCTGGTTGTAATCCTTGAGAAAACGCATATCGCGGTTGGTGATGATACCGACCAGATGCTTGTCCATATCACAGATCGGCACACCCGAGATGCGGAACTTGTGCATCATCTCCTCCGCCTCGTAAACGAAGTTGTCGGGATGCAGGAAAATAGGATTGGTGATAACCCCGTTTTCACTTCTCTTCACGCGGTCAACCATGTCGACCTGCGCCTCAATGGACATATTCTTGTGAATGATACCGATACCACCCTCGCGAGCGATCGCAATTGCCATCTCCGCCTCGGTGACCGTGTCCATCGCGGAACTCATCAAAGGGATGTTGAGTGTGATTTTTTCCGTCAGCTTGGTCTTCAGACAAATATCTGCAGGCAAAATCTCGCTTTTTGCGGGGATCAGCAGCACATCATCAAACGTCAAGCCTTCTTTTCCGAATTTTGATTCAAAGCTCATAGAGGTACACTCTCCTTTTTTTATTTCTACTATTATAGCAAAAATCGCGAAAAAAGTCAAGAGATTACACTCGGAATATTTGAGGCTGTGACTTATTTTTTTTGGTATTTATGCATAAAATGGCTTGAATCGGATACTTTTTCCACCATGCGTACGCTCCATGCAATCAAAATCCGCAAGATATGTTCTTATATGAAAGGATGGTCATAAATGTCTACCTCTCCATCTCAAGGTCGACCTGCCTCCCGCAGCCCGCTGCCTGCCTACATTCTGTTTGTCCTGCTGTTTTTGTCATTGACGGCGGCACTTCTCTCCCTTTGCCGTGTGCTCGCAGGAAAGGATGCGCTGCCAACACAGCAACCGAACGGCGCAAGCAATTCGTCACCGTTTTCCTCATATGTCTTTGTCATCGATGCAGGACACGGCGGCGAGGACGGCGGTGCGGTGGGATATGTGGACGGGCGACAGCTGACGGAAAAGCAAGTCAACCTTGCTATAGCAAACGCACTGACTTCATTGCTTGAAGATGCGGGGGCGCAAGTCATCATGACCCGCACCGAGGACATCCTGCTCTACGACCGCAACAGTGATTACCAAGGGCGCAAAAAGGCGCTGGACATGGCGGCAAGACTCGCCATCACCGAGCAGGCGGGCAAGGATGGTGCTACGGTGATTTTTGTCAGCATCCACCAAAACACCTTCAGCGATTCCCGCTACAGCGGGCTGCAGGTGTATTATTCCGCCAACACGCCCGATTCCGCGCGACTCGCCAATACCATCCAAGCCACCGCACGGGCACAGCTGGATCCCGATAATAGCCGCGCCACCAAGAACGGCTCCGACATCTACTTGCTGAAGAATCTGCATTACCCTGCTGTGCTGGTGGAGTGCGGTTTTCTGTCCAATCCCGATGAATGCGCCTCCCTTTCCACCGAAACGTATCAAAACCGTGTGGCATACACCATCTTCACTGCCCTGCGGCAATACACAAACGAAACACCGTAACGCCGCCTGACATTCGACACCCGCGTCTCGCTTTTTTTAATCCATGCCTTGATTTTTTATAAAAAATATTGTATAATAAATATAAAGTCATCTTCAATTAAAAAAAGCGAGGTCAAGCCCCATGAAAGGTACGAAAACCGTATACGTTTGCTCAAATTGCGGACAAGTCAGCCCCAAATGGATGGGTAAATGTCCCGGCTGCGGCACGTGGAACTCCTTTGTCGAGGACGTCATTGCCACCAAGCCTGCCGAGAGCACCACACCGCGCCGCACCTCCATGCAGCAAAGCAGCGAGAGCACGGCGCGCCCCTACAGCGAGGTCGACATCCCTACCTATATGCGCTGTCCCACGGGGATGGGCGAGCTTGACCGCGTGCTGGGTGGCGGCGGTCTGGTCACAGGCTCAGTCATTCTTCTGGCAGGTGAGCCGGGCATTGGTAAATCCACGCTGCTGATGCAAATCTGCGACGCACTGGGACAGGGACATCGTGTTCTCTACGTCTCGGGTGAGGAATCCACGGGGCAACTGAAGATGCGGGCACAGCGTCTGGGTGTCAAGGGCGAAAACCTCTTTATCCTCACCGAAACCCATCTGGAACGAATCCTTACCGAAACGGATAAGATCAAGCCCGATGTCATGATCGTTGACTCGGTGCAGACCATTTACTCCGACTCCTCCACCTCGACCGCAGGCAGCATCACGCAGGTGCGCGAATGTGCGCTTTCCTTTATCTGCAAGGCGAAAAACGAGGGCATCTCTGTCATTCTCGTCGGGCACGTCAACAAGGAAGGCAGCATCGCAGGCCCGAAGGTGCTGGAGCACATGGTGGATGCCGTGCTGTATTTTGAGGGCGAACGGCAGCAATCCTACCGCATCATCCGCGCCATGAAGAACCGCTACGGCTCGACCAACGAAATTGGTGTATTTGAAATGACCGACACCGGGCTTTGTGAGGTGGTCAACCCGTCGGAGATGCTGCTGGCGGGCAGACCAACCAACATTTCGGGCAACTGCGCCGTCTGCACCATGGAAGGTACCCGCCCCCTGATCGCGGAAATCCAGGCTCTGGTCACGCCAACCGTCTTCCCCGCCCCGCGGCGCACCGGCAACGGTATCGATTACAACCGCGTTTGCCTCATTCTCGCCGTGCTGGAAAAGCGTCTTGGTCAAAAATTTTCACAAAACGACGTTTATCTCAACGTCATCGGCGGTCTTCGCATCGACGAGCCCGCATCGGACGCCGCCGTTGCCCTTGCACTGATCTCTTCGCTGACCGACCGCATCATTCCCGACGATCTGGTCGCCATCGGAGAGTTGGGTCTGGCGGGCGAGTGCCGCGCCGTGTCCAATTTGGAGCTGCGCGTCAAGGAGGCGGCTCGCCTCGGGTTCCGCCGTGCCATCATTCCCTTCCGTAACATCGAAAAACGTAAATTCGAGTGCGAGGGCATCACCCTGATCCCCATCCGCACCATCTTCGAAGCGCTCCCTGTTCTGAAAGCGCAGGAATAAAGCCTTTGGCATGCGGTGCCTCCGGCGGCTTAAGAACCTTTTTGAAAAAGGTTCTTAAGAATCTTAAAAAACTTTTGAAAAAAGCAGTTGGCTAAATTTTAGCGAATCTATTCTGAACAAGCAAATAGTTTCATTTGACGTGTGTCAAAGAAATGAACAATAGGCTAATTATAGTTAGAACGCTTTGTTCACATCATCTAAAACACTATCACAAGCAGGAATTACACATGAATATCCACTCCACCCTCTACCTTTTCTTCGACCTCGACGGCACCGTGCTGGTCAAGGGCAAGCTCCCCGAGGAAAACCTCACCGCCATGAAACGCGCACAGGCTATGGGGCATAAGCTCATTCTGAACACCGGACGTTCCCGTGGCGGTTATGCCACCGTTCCGCAAGCCAATGCCGTTCCTTGGGACGGTATGTGTTTCAGCGCCTCTGATATCAACTACCAAGGCAAAAATATTCACCTTGTCACTGTCTGCGAGGAGGACTTCAACATCTGGCTGGAATATTGCATGGAGCATCGCGTGCGCCTTGCCTACTGCGGCCGCGAGTGGCTGGAATATCTCGATTTCACTACCTACAAAAATCCTATGACCGAGGCGCAAAAGGACGAGCACCGCGTCTACGCCGCCGCGCTCTTCCGAAAAAATCCGCTGACCAACGTCTCAGTACATACCGTCATCCCACCCGAAACCATCCCCCGGAGCGGTCTGATCCCCATCCAGCTCTCCACCTACGCCGACCTGTTCCCCCACGGTTGTAACAAGGGCAAGGTAATCGAGAATTTCTGCGCCGCACTGGACGTGCCGATCGCGCAGTGCATCTGCTTTGGCGACAGCGCCAACGACGTGGATATGTTCCGCGTGTGCCCGACCTCGGTCGCCATGCCCTATGCGCCGGACGAGCTGTCCTCTCTTGCCACCTACGTTGCGTCGGGGAAATACGGCGTCGCCGAAGGGCTTTGCCACCTGTTGAATTTTTCCCTTGACGAGGAGTAAGTCATGATCGGAACAATTTTCAATATTCAGAAATTTTCTATCAATGACGGCCCGGGCATCCGCACCACCGTCTTTCTCAAGGGCTGCCCGCTGCACTGCCTGTGGTGTCACAACCCCGAGTCGCACAGAATCGAGCCCGAGCTGTTTTACAATGAGAACAAGTGCGTCGGTTGCCGTGAATGTGCCCGCGCTTGCCCCTACGGCTGCCATACCTTCCCCGACGGCAAGCACTGCTTTGACCGCTCGCGCTGTATTCAGTGCGGAAAGTGCGCCGATATCTGCCCGAGCGCAGCACTGGAAACGGTCGGTATGCGTCGTTCGGTCGAGGATATCATGACCGAGGTTCTCAAGGATCGGGTGTTTTACGAAACGTCGGGCGGTGGCATGACGGTCTCGGGCGGCGAGCCGATGCTGCAATTCGATTTCACGCTGGCACTGTTAAAAAGCGCCAAGGAGCATGGGCTGCACACCTGTATGGAAACGTGCGGCTATACCGATGAGGACAAGCTGCGCGCCGTCGCCCCCTACGTCGATCTGTTCTTGTACGACTATAAGGAGACCTCCCCCGCCCGCCACAAGCAATACACCGGCGTTTCCAATCGCCGTATCTTGAAAAATTTGCGCACCTTGAACGACATGGGCTGCGACATCGTGCTGCGCTGCCCTATCATCCCCACTCTTAACGACCGCGACGATCACTTCGCCGGTATTGCCACACTGGCAAGCCGCCTGCCCCACGTCACCGAGATCAACGTCGAGCCGTATCACCCCTTGGGCAGCGGAAAAGCCGCTATGCTGGGACGTGAGTACGCCCTGCCCGATCTCACCTTCCCCGCAGAGGAAACGGTGCAGGATTGGATCGCCCGCATCGCAGCACAAACCTCTGTGCCCGTCAAAAAGGCATAATTGCATAACAAAAGACCAAGCCGCAAAAAAGTGACTTGGTCTTGTTTTTTTGAAAAAGCATTTAATGTCTGCGTCCCCCCGTAAGGATCAACATAATAACAATATACAGCAATCCGACCGCCAGCAAACTAACGCCTACTACAGTAATTCCGATAGAGAGCAGGAAAATACCCACAAGCAGTGCTGTGATATCTGTGATCAGAATAACATCAGAGAGTATCTTGAACGCATTTCTCTTTTTTTCCGTCGGTTGGACGTGCGGCGACCAAAGCGCATACACGGAAAGACGCTCACTGAAGAACTCAAAGAAAACCGTAAAAATGACTTCCAAAATGCCATCCATTTCGTGCACCCCCATGTGTATTTATTATTGTTTTTGATTATACCATATTCTCTTGCCTTTTGCAAGCATTTTCTTCAAAAATTCTTCAAAAATACGGTATAGTCTGATCATCAACTACTAAACAGCACCATCATGTGGGGGAGGGGTCCCCACATGGCATACCCATCCGTTCATACAGAACAGATATGCTTAAAATTTCATTAAACTGTTTCAAATTTCTTTGGAGTTCCAAGAAAGGTTCTTAGTCGCCGAAGGCTTTTCCCTCATCTCTGGGTATGATGCTGTTGCCATTCTCTCTGACGGCGCTCAAAGACCTCGTCGGGAATGGGAATATCGCCCTTGGAATAGGCGGGCACCAGCATATCGCCTGCGACCTCGGGGATGACGCAGGTAGTATCGTTTCTCCACTTGTCGCGCTCTGCGGGATCGCGCAGGTCGGGAATATCCATCGGAATGCCGCCCGCTAAAATGGAGCGGTGTGCGAACATACCCGGCAGATGCATATCCATCGCCTCATAAACGTCGATGGCATCGGCATCGGGATTGCCTGCGATCTTCTCCAGCGCGTTCCAGATACAGTAGTAATCCGAGCCGCCATGACCGAACTGCTTGGCTACCTCCCACTTGTCAGCCTTCGGGTCGTAGACCTCTCGCTTGCAGGTGGAGTAATCTCCCTCGACCTCGTTGTACTCGACGTAGATCTTGCTGACATCGCCCATCTGGGTGCACTCACGCGCGGTTTCCAATCTTCCCTTGGTGCCGTAGATGATGTAAGAAATGTTGTTTCTCTGCAGGTCGCCGTGAATGGACTTTCCCGTCGCACCGCCTTCAAAGGTCACCATCTCAAGACCACCGCGGCATTTGCGTCCCATGCGGACGTTGGCATCGTTGAACAAAAACTCAAATCCGCTGACGCGCACGGGGCGCTGACCCGAAATATGAACCAGCGGACCCAACGAGTGTGTGCAGTAGAAGGTCGAATGCATCAGATTTCTCCAGTGCTTGGGATCGCCGTAGGTCAAAGAGGTCCAACCGTCCTCGCAATTGTGTACATACTCCCCCTCGCAATAATCAAGCTCACCGATGACCCCCGCCTTGTACAGTCTGCGCATCTCATAAGGTCCCGGCATATAGCAATAATTTTCGGCATAGCAGTAGGTCTTCCCCGTCTGCTCAATGGTCTCGATCAGTTCGACCGCCTCCTTCATGGTCAGGCAAGGCAGCACCTCGGAGATGACGTGAAAGCCCGCTCTCATTGCCTTGATGGCAAAGGGCGCGTGCTGGTGAGCGTAGTTTGCCAGCATGACCACGTCCATGTCCTGCTTGAGAAATTCATCAAAATCGGTATAATAAGAAATATCGGGATCGTTGAGCTCATTCTTCTTCAGCTCAAGCCCCTCTGCCCATTTGTCGCAGATGGCGACCAGCTTGGCGTGCTGCTCCTTTTCGCAATAGCTCATCATCATGCCGCCGCGCCCTACGCCGACGACGCCTACTCGAATCTTTCCCATGATTTCACACTCCTTGATCTCGGTCGTATGTACCAATATTTACAAGAGGGAGATAACCCTCCCGTATGACACCATTATATCATAGAAAAAGCCGCTTGTACATGGATTTTTCACAGATATTTATGGATTATTTCCATTTTTATCTTGACATTTTTTCAAAAATGAGGTAAGATATCTACAGTTGCTTTATCACGCAAGGAGGGTGTCGTTATGAGCCGCCAAATACTGCCAAAAAACATATGCAAGGTTTTTCCCACCCCGCAAGCTCCACCTGACATTGACATTACCAACTTTGTTTACGAGGCCAATGACTTCCCGCCTGAGGAGCAGCTCCGTACCACCTACGCGCTGTGTCTTGTCATTTCGGGTAAGGGGCATTATGTTGTCGCCTCAAAGACTCACCCACTGACGCGCGGGGACATTTTCATGATCTTCAGTACAAAAAAGTTTTATCTGCACTCGGACGATGCCATGACCTACAGCTATATTTCCTTCACAGGGCTGCAGGTACATAATCTGCTGCACCGCTTGCGGATCAGTGTGCTCTCCCCCGTATTTCACGGCTACGCCATGCTCATTCCTCATTGGCAGGAATCTCTGCAACGCGCCACGCAGGAGAATCTGGACCTGATCGCACTGTCGACCTTTTATAAAACCATTTCTTATCTTGCCACCCGCGACGAAAGCCCGCAGACAGGCAGCGATAAAAAGGGAGACGAGCTGATGGCACAGATCAAGCGTTACATTGACGAGCATTTTCAGGAGCAAGCGCTGACACTGGACGGCATTGCCACTCTCTTCGGATACCATCCCAAGTATATCAGCGAAAGATTCAAGCGCGCCATGGGGCAAACGGTGACACATTATCTCACCGATTGCCGTATGCATTATGCCCGTGCACTGATTTATGAAGGCTACACCTCGGTCACCATGATCGCCGACGCCTGCGGCTATCGTGATCCCATGTATTTTTCCCGTGTTTTCACCAAAACCTACGGCTGCTCTCCCATGGCAATGCGCCGCGGGATGCAGAAACAAAGCGGGACCGAATATGCATTGAACAACACCTACGGCTGCTCCCCCACCGATGCGCAAGAAGATAAAACAATCAAGCAATGAAAACAGGGTGAGTCAAATGCGAAAACCGCATTTGTTACTCACCCATCTTTTTATCTTTATCGAATTTCGTACAAACGCCTGCACATCCTGCACAAAAGCCTGCCATCGGCTTTTTTGCGCGAGGCTGCGCCAATGATACAGCCGCTTATATTATTCCAAATACTTTCGCAATGCATTGATATGCATAAAGAAGAAATCCTCAGGGTGTGCCCAAAGACGGGCGCGGAGCGCATCCTTGGATATCCAATGAATGTCTTGCGTCTCGTCGGTCTCGTCCAGCGGCTCGCCCTCGGCGCGGCAGAGAAAGGTGTGCAATAAAATGGAATAGGCACCGCACAAGTTTTGCGTGATGCAATAGGGGGTAAAGGACACGGTGCGGACTCCCGCAACCTCGCTGCTCATCGCACTCGCCTCGCCGACAATCTCCGTGACTCGCAGCCCTGTCTCCTCCCAAACCTCCCGCCGCAGCGCAGCGTAGACATTTTCATATTCACGCACCTTGCCCGCGGGAATCTCCAGCTTGCCGTTGGTGTCGTCGCCACCCGTTTTTTGTCGTGTCTGGATCAAAATACAGGGCACACCGTCCACGATCCGCTCAATGATCGCCCCCACGCAGGGCTTGGCAAAAGTCTCTTCCATTTTACACCTCACTTGGCACTGTACCAATCATCCCCAATAGCAACCTCGACCTCCAGCGGCACCGAGAAGGCAGCAGCGTGCTCCATCTCGTATTGCAATATCTGCTTTGCCTCCGTGGCAGCGTCCCGATGCGCCTCGATAATCAGCTCGTCATGAACCTGCAAAATCAGCTTGGCATCGATCCCCGCCTCGCGAAGTCGGCGATGCACCGCGATCATGGCAATCTTGATAACATCCGCCGCCGTACCCTGAATGGGGCTGTTCATGGCAACGCGCTCACCGAACGCCTGCGTCATCTTGTTGGGGGCGGAAAGCTCGGGAATATAACGTCGGCGACCAAACGTGGTCGTGACAAAGCCGTCAGCCCTGCCCTGCGCCTTGACGTCGCGCAGATATTTGTCGATACGGGGGTAGCTTGCCAAATAGCTCTCGATATATTCCTTTGCCTCGATGCGGGAGATATGCAGATCTTCTGCCAGTGAAAATTCACCCATGCCGTAAACGATGCCGAAATTGACCGCCTTTGCCCGTTTGCGAAGCTCAAGCGTAACCTGTTCGGGCGCGACACCGAACACGGTAGAGGCCGTTGAGGTGTGGATATCCTTGCCCGAGCAGAATGCCTCTCTCATATTCTCGTCACCCGAGATGGCGGCAAGCAGTCGCAGCTCTATTTGCGAATAGTCGGCATCAATAAAGACGTAATCCTCGCTCTTAGGCACAAAATACCGTCGCAGCTCCCGTCCCATCTCGGTACGGATAGGAATATTTTGCAGATTTGGCTCGGCAGAGGAAAGCCGCCCTGTTGCCGTGCCCGTCTGCTTGAAATTGGTATGCACACGGTCATGCGCATCCACCAGTTTCAAAAGGCCGTCAACGTAGGTGCTTTTGAGCTTGGTTACCTGGCGGTATTCTAAAATATCGTCGATGATCGGATGGACACGGCGCAGCTTTTCCAGCACCTCCGCACCGGTGGAATATCCCGTCTTGGTCTTCTTGGGCGCAGGCAATGAAAGTTCCTCAAATAAAACCACGCCCAGCTGCTTTGGCGAATGAATATTGAAATCATGTCCGACGTAGGCATAGATTTTTTCCTCCAGCTCTCCCGCGATCCGCTGCAGTTGATCTCCGTAAGCCTCCAGACCCTTGCAATTAAGCTTGGAGCCTTCGCGCTCCATATCGCATAAAACCTCCGCAAGCGGCATTTCTATCTCGTAGAACAAATGCTCCTGCTCGCTGGCCTTGAGCTGCTCGGAGAGCACGGGGTACAGTCGCCACACCACGGGAGCAAGCGGTGCACTTTCTTCATCATAAAGCTCCTGCAGATAGGACAGTGCCAGACGATCCACCTCAAAGCTGCCGTCCCCTGCGCTGATCACGTAAGCAGCCAGCATAACGTCAAAATAGCAGTTGCGGAAACGGATCCCTACCGCGTCCAGCGCGTGATAAAGCGCCTTACTGTCATAACATAGCAGACGCGTATGCGCCTTCAGGGCGGCTGCGATGACGGCGATATTTTCATCCTTCGGCTCACAGTACATCAGCCGCTCGCCGTCATATAAGGACAGCCTTCCGTTTTCATATGCCAATGCCAGCGGGCGATCTGACGGCAGCGTGGCAAGTACGGCAGCATTGATATCCTCCCCTGTCACCATCTCGGCTGCCTGCGTGGGTGCTGCAGGGAAAAGAGCCTCATCCAGCGACATCTGCCCGCCTGCCTCCGCAGCCTTGGCGGGTTGTGCGACGGGGGTCCGAGCGGCAACCTTCTCCGTTAACGAAAATCGCTTGATCAGAGCGGAAAACTCCATGCGGGTAAAATAATCCAGCGCACGCACCGCATCCATGCCGTCGCTGCGCAAGCTTTCCAGCCCTCTCTCCAGTGGCACCTCACAACAGATGGTTGCAAGCGTACGGGAGATATAGGCGCTCTCTTTGCCCTCAGTCAGCTTTTTGAGAACGGAGGGGGTGTGCTTGGCAGTAGGCAGCGATGCATAGACTCCGTCCAACGAGCCGTAGTCTGCGATCAGCTTGAGTGCCGTCTTCTCTCCAATGCCCGGAACACCGGGAATGTTGTCCGAGCTGTCCCCCATCAGGGCTTTGACGTCGACAAACTGCGAGGATGCTACCCCATATTTTTCAAAAAACGCAGCCTCATCCATATCGATGGTCTCTGTGTTGGTGGCAAGCAGCACGTGAACGCCACGGGAAATCAGCTGCAGCGCATCACGGTCACCGGTCAACAGGTAGCATTCCGCGCCGCTCTCCGTTGCCATTCGCGCCACCGTACCGAGAATATCATCCGCCTCGTAGCCCGCCATCTCCAGAACGTGAAAGCCTAAAATCTCGGCGCACTCCTTAGCGGGGGCAAATTGAGCGATCAGCTCCTCGGGCGCGGGGCGACGTCCCGCCTTGTATTCGGCGTACATCTTGTGACGAAAGGTGGGCGCCTTGAGGTCAAACGCCATAACCGCCGCATCGGGCTCAATGGCCTGCCACTGGCGTGTGACGATGTTGATCAACCCATATATGGCGTTGGTCGGTTGCCCGTCGCGCGTCGAGAGCGCACGGATCCCGTAAAAGGCGCGATTGAGGATGCTGTTGCCATCCACGGCTAAAATTCGTTTGATCTGTTCCATACTATGATATGCCTTTCTTTGGGGATGGAAAGTTTGGTGCACTATGTGCTAAGCAGGTCCGCGTCTTTTGAGAAAACGCAAATACCAAAATCTTCGGTCTGAATAATGTTCCGTTTTCAGACGTTCAACCCCTTAGGATTCATTCATCTAATAGTATACCACCGCGCTGCCCCTTTTGTCAAGAGTCGAAAACGGGAAAAGTTCCCATTCCTATATGACAAAAGTGCGTGGCAGAGCGAAATCATACCACGCACTTTTATCTTTTTACCATTGAGCCTTGACTCAGGCCCAATCGTCGTCCTCAGAGGACGAGGCGTCTGACACGACCTCAAAATCATCCTTACCGGCGCCGCACAGTGGGCAGGTCCAATCTGCGGGAAGATCCTCAAAATCTGTTCCTTCTTCGATGCCGTTGTCGGGGTCACCTACTCTGGGATCATATTCATATCCGCACAGTTCGCAAGTATACTTTTTCATGGTCAGATGTATCTCCTCTTGTATTTTATTTTGGATATATTTATAATACAGCACGACGCACGCTTTGTCAACATTTGTTTGAATATATTTTTCAACAATCTTTTTTGTTTCTAAATAAATATTTATGTGCGTTTTCATCATTGCTCGCAAAACTGTTCTATATTTTGCAATTGCACCGTATAATAAAACGAAAAACGAGAGGAAGGAACGGTCATAAAAAAGGTGAAACACTCACGGCAATTTATGGTTCAGGCAATGCTCATGGGCGCATTTTCCGTGCTCATGCGTGCACTCAGCGTCAGTTTTCAGGTCTACGTCGTCTCTCGCGTCGGCGCAGCAACCTCGGGGCTGAGCGCTTTGATCGCGGGTGTTTTCGGATTTGCCGTAACACTGGCACTCTCGGGGATTCAGCTGGGGTGCACACGTCTTGTCGCCGAGGGTGTGGGAATGGGCGACGGTGTGCGGGTGCGCAACACTCTGATCTGCGCTGTGGGATATGCGTTATTTTTCGGCACTCTGTCCGCCTCCTGCCTTTTTGCCTTTGCAGAGCCTATCGCCCGCTACGGTTTACAGCATCCCGAAACCGCTCTGCCACTGCGTATCATGGCCTTCACCCTCCCCGCAATGGCACTATCCGCCTGTCTGTCCGGCTATTTTATTGCCGTTCGCCGTGTATATAAAAGCACGTTTTTGCAAGTCGGCGAGCAGCTGCTGCGCATCCTTTTGACCGTCTTTTTATTCCGCGACATCTCCTCCCCCTCCCCTGCACACGCGCTCTCTCTGCTCGCTCGTGCAGACACCCTCTCCTGCATCACCGCCGCGCTTTGTATGCTGGCTCTGTTCCTACTTGACCGTCGCCGCCACGCTGACGAGTTGCCGACCGTCTCCACAACACTGCCACTACGCGCCGTCGCCAAGCATCTGCTCGCCGTCACGTTGCCCGTTGCTGTCTCCGCATATGCGCGCTCGGGTCTGATCTCGCTGGAGCATTTGCTGCTGCCCATTGGACTGGCAAAATTCGGGCAGGAGGAGGGCGCGGCGCTGGCATCCTACGGCGCACTGCAAAGCATGGCTTTGCCCGTCGTACTCTTCCCTGCCGCCCTGCCCGCCGCCTTTGCCAATCTTCTGGTTCCCGAGGTGACCGAGAGTCACGTGCGGGGGGAGGGAGCACGTATTCGCGGCATGATCCAGCGAGTCCTCTCGCTGGCACTGCTGTTTGCCATCGGCGTCTCGGGGATCATGATGTCGTTTGCCTCGGAGCTCGGAGGCCTTCTCTACGGCAACGAGGAGGCTGCTCACTTTATCCGCCTTCTTGCGCCGCTGATTCCCGTCATGTATCTGGACAGCGCGGTAGATGCCATGCTCAAGGGGCTTGGACAGCAGGTCAGCTCAATGGGTATCAACATTGTCGATGCCTCGCTCTCCGTGCTGCTGGTCTGGATCCTTGTCCCCCGTCTTGGCATTTACGGCTACCTCATCACCATCTATACCACCGAGCTTGTCAACGCTGCGTTGAGTATTCTGCGTCTGATCCGTGTCAGCCGCGTCCATGTCTTTCCTGTGCGATGGGTGCTTAAGCCCGCACTTGCCGCGCTGGGCGGGGCAAGCGCAGGTGCCCTGCTCTCACGTCTACTTATCGCCCCTTTGCTCTCCACAGCGCCAAAAATTGCCTCTGTGAGCCTTCGTATTGCCATGACCGCAGCGCTGTATCTGATCTTTGCCGCCTTGCTCGGCGCACTGCGCAAGCGGGATATGCGCTGGATCCTGCATTTGTTCCGTAAGGACAGTGAAAAAACAGTGACATCTTCTCACACGGATATTGACTCCGCGTCCGAAACGGTGTATAATAAAGGCATCACATGATCCGGTGGAAAGAGGACTATGAACACTGCAAATTGGCTCAAACACAATACGACCACGCTTGCGGGCAAAACGGTCGCCGTCACGGGCAGTACGGGCGGACTCGGGCAAGCACTGTGCCACCATCTGGCAGGACTTGGTGCTGCACTTTTGCTGCTCGATCGCAACAGTGAACGCTCGCAGGCTCTTGGCAAGGCATTAACTGAGCAATACGGCGTCTCTGTGCGCTGTCTGCGCGTGGATCTTGCCGACATGGCCTCGGTGTACGCCGTCACAGACGAGCTGCTCCTCACCCCGCCCGATATCTTCATCCACAACGCGGGCGCTTACAGCATCCCCAAAGAGCTCTGCTCCACGGGCTACGGAAACGTGTTCCAGATCAATTTTGTCTCCCCCTATTACATCATCCGCACCCTGCTCCCCGCGCTGCGTGCCATCGGCGGCAGGGTGGTGGTCGTGGGCAGCATTGCGCATAATTATTCCAAGACCGATCCCAACGACATTGACTTTTCCACTCGTCGCGCCGCCTCCAAGGTGTACGGCAACGCCAAGCGGTATCTGATGTTCTCTCTTTATCGTCTGTTTGCCAAGGAGGATGCGGTGCGCTTGAGTGTCACACATCCCGGCATCAGCTTTACGGGAATCACTGCCCATTACCCCAAGGTGATCTTTGCTCTGATCAAGCACCCGATGAAAGTCACTTTCATGAAACCGCCGCGCGCCTGCCTCTCCATTCTGCGCGGTGTATATGACCAAACACGCGAGAACGAATGGATCGGGCCGCGCATCTTCAATGTCTGGGGGCTGCCGAAAAAGATGAAACTCCGCACCGTGTCTCCCGTCGAGGCTGACGCGATCGAGAAAACGGCACAAGATATTTACACCACATTATCGCGCAAAGCATAAACCAATAACGGGGGTGAGTCAAATGCTTAAAAAAGCAGTTGAAACTCCCCCGTCGTTTTTTCTTTGCGGCTGAACATCACTATTTTTATCTGCTTTGCAGAAAAGAACGCAAATTCCGCGCGGTAAAAAAGCCTACCGCCGGCTTTTTTGCGCAGGAGCTGCGTCAATGACGCAGCCCCAAAATTTATTGCAACCGCTCGGCAGCTTTTTCCGTCGATTCGGTGCTGAACACAATATGATCCTCGTCTGCAGCATAATAGATCCGCACCACTGCACCGCCATGACTGTACTCGTGATATTGGGTAAACCAAACCTCGATCACACCCGTCTGACCGGATGGAATCGCGGAGAAGTCCAGTGTATACTTGTCAAAATACGTCGGATACCGCGTCCCCAGTATATGCTCCCCCGGATCGGACGTAGCGCACCGATATTGTTCCTTGGTGATATCGTGCTCCTCGGTGTAGACAGACGCCTGCCCGTTGATCATCAAGCCGTCTGCATCGATCCGCAGTTCCGTACGTGCGGGGGCGGATTCATCCTCCGCACCCGTATATTCCTTGATGGTTGCAAGCCCGATAGTAAGCTGGACGATATCACTCTTTTCCCGATGCAGCACCACAGGTGCGTCTGCGGTCACGATGAGCGGAAACTGTGGTTTAGCATCACTCACCGCAGCATCTCCCGTTTCCACATAGGATGTGACAATAAAATGCTCCAGCTTATGATCCAAACCGTCCTCTCCCGCGCGCCATCCGTGTTGTCCAAGCATCAACACCCCAGCCACAAGCAAACAAACACAGGCAGCGACACTGCCCCACCGCAGCCACCGCGCATTGTGTCGCCGTCTGTCCCTCGGCGCAGCATCCAAAATCAGCCTTTGATCGATGTGACGTAAGGCTTTGAATATATCTTGATTGTTCATAAATAAAAACCCTCCTTTTGCAAATGGTGCATCAGCTTGGTTCTGGTGCGCAACAGCAGCATTTTCACGTTACTTTCCTTCATACCGTATTCTGCAGCGATCTCCTCAATCGAGCCGAGATACCAATACCGACGCACAAACACGTTTCTCGTTTTTTGCGGCAGAGACCAAAGAAAGCGATCCAGCGCATCGCGCAGTGCGATCTCCTCTGCCATGTCCGTCCCCGACGCGTCGTCGGGAATACACTCGGACAGCTCGTCCAGCACAAGCGGCAGCTGACCACCACCTCGCCTTATCGCCCGCCGTTGGTCATATCGATCAAGCGCCAGCTGCCCCGCGATCATTCCCACGTATGCCTTGAGTGAATCCGGACGATTTGGCGGAATGGTGTTCCACGCTTTGATATAAGTATCGTTGACCACCTCCTTGGCATCCTCGTCGTCCGCAAGAATCTGATACGCGATATAATGGCAATATCGCCCGTATTTTTTATCGGTCTCTTCTATTGCAGATTCGACGCGCGTCCAATACAGCTCCACAATATTTTGATCGTTCACCGTGTTCCCTCCTTGTTATTCTGATAAGGCCTTTCACTCTAATAAACGGGAAATGCAGCTCCCGCGTCACACCTCGATGATAAAAATACAGATAATTATACCCCGACGGATCGCACATCCATCGGGGTATGGCACGTTTATGGTCTGCAGAGCGCTCATGCAAGCGAAAGCGTCACCACCCGATCAAATTCGGACGAGAGTGCGCAGACTGCATGTTGATAACCGTCACCGAACTGATATTCCTTGAAATGATAGGTCTGAGCTCCCAGGCTGTGTCTCACATGAGCACCGTCCTCTGTAAGCGAGATACAAAAGGCATTCATCGGCAGCGTCATCCCCCGCCCAGTCACCTTCATAAAGCTCTCCTTGAGCGTCCAGAATCGATAAAACAGGGCTCTTTGCTCCTCCTGCGAGCGCGCTGCAGTGAGATGCGCATATTCATCCTCGTGAAAAAAGCGCTTGGCAATATGAAGTCGGGGGGTGGCGATCCTCTCGACGTCACAGCCCACCTCGCGATCCGACACGGCGCACATGACCGCTGCATGCGAATGAGAAAGATTAAAATGCACACCTGCAATATTTTTCAGATACGGCTTGCCGTTCTCGCCGTAGCCGAGCGTATATGTCCCGATCCCGAGATCCTCCAGCGCCCGTTCCAGCAGCAGCCCCGCCGCCAGGGACAGCATCTTATCCTCCATGCGATGCAAGCGGTCGATTTTCTCTCGCCGCTGTACCGACACCGTTTGATATAGGTGCGTATAGGTCTCTGCGTCACGCAGTGTGTCCGTTTTTGATACGTACACCCGAACATAATTCTGCCTGCTCACCGCATTTTACCTCCAAAACGATTCAAGCAAAAGAAAAGGGCTGCCTCCATTGTTATGGATGACAGCCTGATTGGCGGAGAGAGAGGGATTCGAACCCTCGTGTGCGTTAGCACAAACTGATTTCGAGTCAGCCCCGTTATGACCACTTCGATATCTCTCCTTATATAGGACAACAACGACATGAGCGCGCTGTGCCACAACGAAAGTATTATACACCAAAACGAAGAAAAAGTCAAGAGATTTTTCCATTTTCTTTGACTTTTTCTTTCGTTTTATTTTCATTCGCTCATCCCGGCATCAATCACCGACCGTTATGGTGCGATACGTGATGGTTTCGCTGCTGTGTAAGCTGCTTTCGTTCACGGTCAGATCCGGACCGTTGTTTGAAATCAGACCGTCCACCGTCCACAACGCATAAATGTCCTGCTCCGTCACTTGCGAGAGCAGCGTTTGATCAAGCTGTTCTGCGATAAACGCAGGTGCGACAGAGAGCGCAATTTCAGCACAGCCGTTGGTGTCGGAATAAGCCAGCAGCCCATGCAATGCGTTGCGATAATAGCCATCCGCAGGGTCAACGTACAGCGTTGCATAAACACCGTCGGCATAGGCATACATCCGCATGGTATCTTGCTGGCGGAGCGCATACGTACGCAGATCGACCACGGCAAGATCTCCGCGATATTGCAGCGTCGCCGCGTGATAAATACCGTTTTGGTAGCGGTCAAAGTAGTTATATGTGTATTCGTTGCCAGTGGTATCAAGATTTCGCATATACCCGTCGTAGGAAGATAAATTTCCCACCGTATATCCCGCGCTTGCCAGCGCATCTGCGAGCGCATCGATAATAAAAGCGTTCTTCAGCCAAGAAAAATCGATCAGCGCATCCAGCTCGTATTCCTCGGCAAAGGTGAGATACTCCTCGGAGACACGCAAGCAAACACGATCATCTCCCAGCAGCTCAAGGTTGATCATGGTCTCATCCACGCAATAGCGCATCAACGCGGCAATGTATTCTCTCGCACTCTCGCTTCGTTTCGGATCACGATTGGCAGCATAAATATCGTTTTCGCAATGAAACAAGCTCTCATATTCGGCATAAACGGGTGCCAGATACAAATACCGCATCCCACTTGCCTCCATCGCCGCAAAGGCATCGTAGAGCACAGGATCAATTTGCAGCGTTTCATTTGGGGAGTGGCTGATGGTGTAAAGATTCACCACGCCCTCCTTCTCCTCGTAACGGTCAAAGAGAGCATACAGATGGCTCCCCGTTTTGGTATAAAGCTGCGAGATGCTCCGATATTCCGCCGTTGCCGACGCGGTACTGCCCAGATCATACTGCAGCACAAATTCATCGCTCAAGCCCGCCACAGCGCTCGTCGTTTCGATCTCGCGCCAACCGTCCTCCTTACGCAGCAGCGTTGCAACAAACACGGTCAATGCGATCACACCGATGACGACAAACACCGCAACCAACACGGCGCGCAGCTTGATGTTTTTCTCCGAGACTTCAATTTTTTGTACTTTGGGGAGTGCTGGCTCCCGTCTGCGGCTCCCGCCTCGTGCACCTCTCATGACACCAATCATGACCCGCGAAATCATGCGGGCTCCTTTCTGTCTGCATTTCGACTTCAATATGACGGGAAAATACCGCACGTTCAGCGATATCCATCGCAGAGCATACGGTATTTTCTTTTATCTCGTTGTAATCATTAAACAGTCACGTTCAGATCACGGCAAGCAGCAAAAGCAAAAGGAACAATGCGATGACGGCTCCTGCGGTGATCAATCCCGCGATGGCACCCCGACGGCACGCCTTATAATTGCGAATATACTTGCGTTTCTTGAACAGTACGCCCGCGATCAAGCCGATGATCGGCAACACGAACGATCCAAAGGTCAGCCATCCGCTGCCCGTATCGTGCAACGGCGTATCCAGAATAAAGTTACTGCCCTTTGTCGCGTCCTCTGCAGGATCGGAAGACTCGGCATAGGTGTCGTGATTTTCATCAATGGTGATCGACTTGAGCGGCTCGTTCTTTTCACGAATGGCGCGATATTCCTCGAGCTCCTTGGCATTGCCGTAGACAAAGTGGTTATGACCGATGTCGACCAGCGTGGGCTGCTCTTCACTATAGTCATGCACCGACGGATCGTAGGTAAACAGCACCTTGTGTTTCTCCAGCCGCGGATCCGGAATCGGGATCGCGGAGATCAGAGAACGGGTATAAGGATGCAACGGATAGTCAAACAGCTCCTCTGCATCTGCGATCTCGACGATATCTCCCTTGTAGATAACGCCGATTCTGTCCGAAATGAAACGAACGATCGACAGGTCGTGCGCGATAAACAAATACGTGACCTCTCGCTCCTTCTGGAACTTCTTGAGCAGGTTGAGCACCTGCGCACGGATCGAAACGTCAAGTGCGGAGATCGGCTCATCAGCAACGACCAGCTCAGGCTCCATAACCATAGCACGTGCAATACCGATACGCTGACGCTGACCACCGGAGAACTCGTGCGGGTAGCGGGTCAGATGCTCGGGCAAAAGACCGACCTCTTCGATCATCTTCTCGACCTTCTGTACGCGATCCTGCTCGTTCTCATAAAGCTTAAAGTTATACAGACCCTCGGAGACGATATAGTCTACCGTTGCGCGCTCATTGAGCGACGCGGCAGGATCCTGAAACACCATCTGGATGTTACGAATGACTTCGCGATCCAAAGAGCGCGGGATCTTCCCCGAGATCTTGATGCCCTTGTAGTAAATATCGCCTGCCGCGCAGGGATTGACACGGATAACGGCACGACCGATGGTCGTCTTACCCGAGCCGGATTCGCCGACAAGGGAAAAGGTTTCGCCCTTGTAAATATCGAAGGATGCGTTTTTTACCGCCTTGAACGCCTTGTCGCCCTTACCGAAGGCAATGTCGACATTGCGCAGCGAAAGCAGAACTTCTCTTCCGCTTTTTTCGTCTATAGGTCCGTGCTCGGGCAGATGCGCGGCACGGGTCTGCTTTTCATCAATGTTAGCCATAAGAAGTCCTCCTTTCAGATATTGAACGATTCCATGAGCTTTTCATGGATATTTTCAATGGCATCGGGCTTATTTACCTTTGGCGCACGGGGATCCAGCAGCCACGTCTTGGCATAATGAGTGTCTGTGACGCGGAACATAGGCGGCTCCTTGAGTGTATCTACCTTCAGGCAGTGGGGATTTCTGGGTGCAAATGCATCGCCGACAATCTCATTATACAGAGAGGGGGGCGTACCCGAGATGGAGTACAGCTTGGTGTTTCTCTGCGCCAGCTGCGGCAGCGAGGAGAGCAGCGCCCAGGTATAAGGATGGCGAGGATCGTAGAAAACCTCCTCCACCGTACCGAGCTCGACCACCTGACCGGCATACAGCACAGCGACACGATCGGCAATATTGGCAACGACACCGAGGTCGTGGGTAATAAAGACGATGGTATAATGAAATTCCTTTTGCAGATCTTTGATCAGCTTGAGAATCTGCGCCTGAATGGTTACGTCGAGCGCAGTGGTCGGCTCGTCGCAGATCAGGATCTTGGGCTGGCAGGAAAGAGCAATTGCAATAACGATTCTCTGACGCATACCGCCGGAATACTGGAAGGGATAATCGTCAAAGCGGTTCTCCGCATTGGGAATTCCGACCTTCTTCATCAGCTCCAGCGCACGAGAGCGCGCCTCAAGCTCCGTGCACTGCTGGTGCTTGAGGATGACTGAGGTGATCTGCTTACCGATCGTGATGATGGGGTTGAGCGAGGTCATAGGATCCTGGAATACCGTAGCGATCTTACCGCCGCGGATCTTGCTCCAGTCCTTGGAATATTTCACCTGTGCAAGGTTGACCACGCAAGAGCCGTGCAGCTCACTTTCAGTCTCATCGATATACTTGACGCGGAAGGCAACCGTATCAAAGACGTTGTTGCGCGCGTTTTCATCATTCAAATCCACACCCATACGCATTGCATCGCGCAGGGCGGCCTGCAGCTTGGAGAGCAGCTTGACACGCTGTGCGTGTCCGTATCTGCCGACGGAGAGGTAAAGCTCCTTGGCAAGGATGACGTTTCTCTCGATGGTCTCGGGAGAAATATCGCCGCTGATCTTTGCAGCATATTCCTTCTCCAGCGCACTCATACGCGCCTTATAATCGTTGAGATATGCCGTATCGCGCTGGCAGGCAAGCTTGTGCGCCTTAATACGCTCCTGGCGGGAATTTTCCAGCTCCTTGAGCTGCTTTGTCATCTCCGCGATCTTGGCGGCGGTCTCTTTGATCTCTGCTTTGTTCTTGGGATCGATGGTCTGCTTGTAATTGGACAGCTCGGTACGCTTGAAATTCAATTCGCGCACCTTGGCATCCATTTCCTTTGCCTCATCGTCGGAGAGCATTTCTTTTGCACGTTTCTCCGCCTTGAGGTTTTCCATATCGCGCCAGAGCGCTGCACCCGCTTCCAGTTTGGAGGAGGCATTCAGCTTTTGCAGCTCGGCGGCGAGCGTCTTTTTGACGGAATTGTTGAGAGCAACGGTGGTCTCGGACAGCTCCTCATCGCTGAAAATGATCTTACCATTACTGATATAGCCGTTTTCATCCAACATACCCGCGAAGGTCTTGGTAAAGACAGACTTACCCGAGCCGGACTCACCGACAATGGCAATAGACTCATCCTCATAAAGATCGAGAGAAACACCGCGGATGGCGGTCAGCGTTCTGCCGCGGACGCGGAATTTCACGTGCAGATCTTCAACGGAAAGCAATACTTTTTTATCTTCCATGACGTCTCCCCCTTACATATGTGTTCTCGGGTCGGACGCGTCACCCAGATTCTGACCGACGACGTAAAGCACGACGGTGATGATGGATGCCACGGCAACGGGAGACCAGAACTCAAAGCCCCAGCCGGCGGTCTTCATCGCAGGCTGCGCCGTCTCAATCAGCTTACCCAGCGACATATCCGAAAGACCCATACCGATATAGGAGAGGAACACCTCATAAGAAATATAGGAAGGAATCTCGGTAGCAGCCAGCGTCACGATAACGGAGGTCATAAAGGGAAGAATGTTACGGGTAGCTATACGGAAAATGGGCGTACCCAGACAACGCGATGCCAGATTGTACTCGCGGTCGCGGATAACGATAACCTGCGTACGAATAAAATACGCAATTCCGAGCCATCCCGTCACGGTCATGGCAAAGACCATGGTCCAAAAGGATGCCGACAAGATCAGCACCAGCACCGAGATCAAAAGGATATACGGCACATTGGCAACGACGTTGTAGACCTCGGTCATAAACAGATCAAACTTGCGGGAGAATCCCCAGATCGATCCGATGATGATACCGATGGTCATATTGATCGCCGCACAGATCAGCGCCAGCGAGATCGAAATACTGGAGCCATACCAAATGGCATCAAAGGTAGACTCACCATTACCACCCGCACCGAGGATCCACTTCAAATGGAAACCGAATTTTTCAATCGCTTGGAGCGGGGTCAGGTGCTTGGCGGTACCGTCCATAATGTTCTGATAAGGATCGACCGCAGGATCGTAGCCGGTGACCAGAGGATAAACGTAGGTGAATACGATGATCACTGCCAGAAGAGAGAGGATGATAATATTGATCTTCTTACGGAAGAAGACGCGGAACACGGACTGCCAGTAGGAGTATCTGGGTGCCGTGATCTTCTCGGAATCCAGAGCATTGTTGTCCACGTGTGAAAACAGCTCCTGCTCAGACAGCTCAAATTCATCAAGATTGATCAGATTTTGTTCATTCATACCTGCTTACCTCCTTTTCGTCGTAAACGAAATTCTCGGGTCGACCAGCGACATCAGGATGTCACCGAGAATAATGGACACGACGGACAGTGTTGCGTAGAACAGCGTGACACCGACGATAACGCCGTTGTCGTACTTGTTGATCGCCTCGGTGAGCAAATTACCCGCACCGGGAACGACGTAAACGCGCTCGGTAATGATCGCACCGACCAAGGATCCCAGCACGCTGCCGGGAATACCGTGCACGATCGGAATAATGGCGTTCTTGAGCACGTGCTTACGGAAGATCTCTCCCTCGGAAAGACCGCCCGAACGGGCAAATTTGACGTAATCGGAGTTCATCTGGTCGATCATATAGCGGCGCAGCCACTTCATCAAATTGGCAATGGAAGGCAGTGCCAGCGAAATGATCGGCAGAATATACATCAACCACGTCGGGTTGGTCATATCAAATGTGGTCGGAAGAACCGCCTTACCCGCAGAGGCATTCAGCTTGTCACCGAGGGCTTTGAACATAAAGATATATGCCAAGGAAGGAACGGCGATGATGAAGACGATATACAGCGTACCGATCTTATCAAACAGCTTGTCCTTCTTGCGTGCCATCAGCATACCCAGCGGCACACCGAGGCAGTACGCCACGGCAACCGAGATAATACCGATGACAAAGGAATACCCCATCTTGGACATACCGTTCTTGTAGACCTGCACGTTGGTATAATCATCCACATACAGACGGTCGACCACAGGGTTCCCCGCGCCGAACGAGCCGGCAACGTAGATGGCAGAGTGCAGATTGTCCGCACTTTCCTCCTGATAGTGGTTGCCGTTTTCATCCACAGCAGGATATGTGACCAGCGAATTTTTGAACGCGCCTTGCGACTGCGTCATGGTATCAAATACATCCACGCCCTGATTGACGGTGTAAGAGGTACCCAGATTGATGGTCAGAAGATTCTGGTGGATATAAGGGAAGGTCGAATCAAAATACAAAAGATATTTATGAAGGGTACCATTACCCATTATGGCAGGTGAAAATTTCTCACCACCGTAAACGGGATCGTAGAGCGTAAAGGTTAATCCGCGATCCGCGATGTCTTCTTCAACGTAATGGATGCTGTCCACCTCGAAAATTCCCGTCAGATAGGTCCAAAGACGGGAGATCAGCGGAACATCCTTGTAAGCGAACAGACGAGGCTCACCGCCGTCGTGATACTTGACGGTCTTGGGCTTATACTTGGCGGGCAGACGCTCAACCTCATAGCCTTGGCTCTCGTAGTATTCCGTAAATTGCTCGATATAAGCGGCCACCGCCTCGGAGTCCATCTCGGCAGTATCACCGATGGCAGCCACGGACTCATATTCTTCCTGTGTCAATTCCCCACTTCGCAGGAGCTCTTGCAGATAGTCTCCATAGGGGACATAATCCAAATACCCATAACGCTCCCATCTTTGGTACATATAGGCGGTTTTTGCATTATTTTTCAAGTGTGAATAGTTGGGGTCCGATGCAAAAACGGTACTACGATCCAAGAAGGAATAGACCATGATCATAACGATCGCAACGACGAGTATAATGGATAACAGACCGCGCAGTATGCGGTTGACTAAATATTTTGTCATTTTTTCATACCTCATTTTATACACGGATAGAGGATGAACCTAAGTCCATCCTCTATCGTGATGGTATTTGATCAAGAATAAGGTATTAGTAAATACCGATAGCCTTGGTCATATAGCCTGCGTAGTCGGGCAGCATGGTGTTCAGATAAGTCTGAGGATCACCATAGTCAGGACCCCAACCGGAGATATCGCAAATGTCATAGTTTGCCTCAGCACCGGTGGGAGGATAGTAACCTGCGTTGTACCAGTCCATGATGGTGGGGCAGTCGGTCATGTTGACAACGACCTTGCCGTCAAATGCATTTTTGATGGACTGTGCCAGAACGGCTGCACGGTTCTTATAGATCTCGGAGCCGGTAAATACGGGCAGGTCGATATAGATGGGGTTCGCTACGGAGATGTCAACACCTGCCAGAGCCAGGTCTCTGATTGCCATCTCGAGCTCGAGCTTAGCGTTCTCAACGTCGTACCAGCCATCAAAGCCGTCGGAAGAGCCTGCGCCCTCCTCAGCATCGGGATCCCAGACCTGAATACGGATCTGGTCAGCATACAGCTGATCCTGAATGATCTTACCGTATGCGGTGCCGGCCTCGTACTTCACCTTCTCGCCGTTGATCTCAACGGTAACATCCTCCTCCAGGTATACGAAGTTACCGGGCGTGTAGGTGTTACGCAGAGAGGTGTACTTCAGATCCTCACCAACGGTAGTAGCGTTGTGTGCACCTCTGTCGATCGCGAAGGAGATCGCACGGCGGAAGTGAGCGTTCTGCATAGCAAGCTTGGTTCTTGCAGCCTGCTCCTCGGTCTGAGGAGATACGCAAACCGTAGCATCGTTGAAGTTATTAAACATCATACGGTTCAGGTTGAAGAAAGCCATAAAGGAGGTAGCGTCGGTGGAGGAAACGTACTGATACTTATCAAAGTTGCCGTCCTTCTTGGCTTCCGGCAGAGAAGAGGAGTTCAGACTTGCGCCGGCAATGACACCGTTGACGGCATCATTGTAAGCCTTCAGAGGATCCTGTCCATCGTTGTAGAGCCAGGTGATGGTCTTGACATTGATGTTATCCTTGTTCCAGTAAGCGGGGTTTGCGGAGAAGACGATGGTATTGCTCGCAGTAGCGTTGGTAACGGTGTAAGGACCGCAGTAAGCGATATCGTTGGGAGTCTTACCGTAGGTGTAGGACTCAGCCTCTGCGTTGTACTCTGCACCGAACTTACCGCCCTTGGACTCATAGTAGGAACGGCTCATGGGAGCGAATACGCCATAGCCCAGCATGGTCATGAAGTAGGATGCGGGAGAAACCAGCGTGTACTCCAGCGTGTATTCGTCAACAGCCTTGACACCGACCTTGGAGAAGTCGGTAACGGTACCGCCGATATACTCGGATGCATTGACGATCAGACCGTCAACCAGGTACTCCAGACCGCCCATAGCGTCCATCATGTGCTGCATACCTGCAACAAAGTCATCAGCCTTAACGTCAGCAACCTCACGGCCCTGTGCGTCGACCCACTTCACACCCTGACGGATCTTGAAGGTGTAGGTCAGACCGTCGTCGGAAACCGTCCAGCTCTCAGCCAGTGCGGGCTGCAGGACGTTCTCGATATCGTACTCGACCAGACCGTCGTAAGTGTTGACGATCGCCTCGGAGTCAGCAGCCATGGAGGTTGCCAGAACGTCCCAGGTCTGGGGGTCGGAGGAATAACCGAGAGAATAGTTCTCGGAGATGGTGTAGCCCTTGTCGGTCAGGTACTGCTTAGCCCATGCCTCGTACTCACCGGTACCCTTCAGCTCGTTCCACTTTGCCTTCATCTCCGTTCTGTCCTCAGAGGTCAGGAACTTGTCGGCTACGAGAACCTGATGGTATCTGTAAGAGTCGTTACCCCACAAAATGGAGGTAGCGGTATAGGGAGCTACACGGGAAATTGCGTAGTTACCGCCGTTGGAGGTCAGGGGCAGCATAACGCCGGACTCCAGCAGCTTTGCCTCAGCAATAGCCATCAGGGCATAACGCTCGGAAACGGTGGTAGCAGTCTGCGCCTTCTCGTAATACTCGAGATATTCGCCCAGATTGTCCTCAAAAATTGCGGCGGAAATTGCGTCATAATCATCACCAAACTCAGCGGTGTAATCTCTGGGAGCAACAGCAACGTAGTCAGCGAGAACTTCTTCAGCAGTTCTGTTATCCTCGGTGAACTCGGGCTCGTTTGCACAAGAAACCAGAGACACTGCGGCAGATGCGATCATGCACAGTGCGAGTACCATAGAAAGCACTCTTTTCATCATCTTGCTCATTTTAATAAGCCTCCTTAAAAATTGCGTAACAAACCCCTGTCGCGCGGGACAAAAAACGGGCAACAGTGGGGCATATTACATTTTTGTTCTTCTATTTTACCAGATATTCAACGGTTTGTCAATACCAAAACACCAATTTATTAAGATTTTTTGAATTTTTTATGAATATCAACCGCCGCATATCAACTGACTGTCAACATTTTCGTTACATTTCTCAACCGCTGCGTTATATCACAAAAAAAAGCGGGGCTGCGTCACCGGCGCGCCCCTGTGCAAAAAAGCCGACAGTAGGCTTTTTTGCCATGCGGAATTTGCGTTTTTTGCCGGCAAAGCAGGCAAAAACTGCGGTGTTCCGCCGCAAAGCAAAAAACGACGGGGTGAGTTTTCATGCATTTTTGCATTTGACTCACCCCCATATTATAGATACAAAGTCGTGCGCTTAATCACTCCACTGATCCTTTTTTTCGCCTCCCTGCCCGCTCTTCTTCGAACGGACGATCATCACGATGACGATCGCGATGACGACCACTACGGGAATAATAAGCATCGGAGAGACACCCACCCCCTGTGGTTCAGTGTGATCCCCGCCGCCCAGCACGTCGGTCATATCCTCCACCGCAACGACAACCGTGATGCCCGTCTGCGCGGTAAATGCCTCCAACGCGGTGTTGACCGTCTCCTCGGTCAGCGGCAGCGCGGTATGGTTGACCAGATGCGAGCTGACTCCCGCATCGGGCGCGGTGCACGTGAGATTGCTCTCATGCCCGAGAGATGTGACCTGCTCCGCCATATATTTGAAGACAGAGGCAAGATCGCTGTCCAGCGAATATTCGTAGGACTGCGCATTGACGGACGCTGCCAGCGCACGCCCGAGTGCTGTCTGGTTGTCGCCAAACAGCTCAGCAACATCTCGTTCGATATGGTCGCCCACCCAAGCGATATAATAATAATCGTAGCATTCCTCATCGGCAAGGAAGACCAGCAGCATATGATCCTCATAATCGTCCGTCATGCCAAACGCCGCAGCATACTGCTCGTCAGCATAATCGCCGATGGCATCTGCGCTGTATTCAGGCGTCCCCGCCGTGGTCTCAACTTCAAAAAGCGAGCACGATGGAACCATAGCACTGATCCAGATAAATATAAACAGCAGCACAAAGATCGGGGCAATGATGGCACCGATCATACCGCCAAGGCAGCCGCCACCGCCACCGTAGTACGGACGACGGTAACCCCAAAAGCCAAAATGCGGGCCGTGATGATGTGGGGGACGGTGATGGAACCCGCCCGGTCCACCGGGTCTTGGTCCTCTCGGTCCTCCGAATCCACCGCCGCCAAAGCTGCCGCCGCGGCCTCCGCCGCCGCCAAAGCCGCCCGAGCGACCTCCACCAAAGCTACCACCGCGGCCGCCTCCGCCGCCGCCTCTTCCTCCTCCTCCGGGTCCCGGCATAATTAAAATCCTCCTTTTGTGATCATCATTTTGTATATAAATAACATTATTGTCCGACTGTCTCCTGCGCGATCATGCGCGGCACAAACTCCCATTTATCGCTCTCCCGCAGATCGAGCAGATCGACGATGGTCTCAAACTCCGCTCGCCGCTCGGCAAAGCGCTCGGGATGATGCGCATCACCGCCAAGATAAAATTTGCAGCCAACGTCCTTGGCAACGCGATGTGGACGCAGCACGATCTCCAGATCCTCTGCCGTCGCCGCACGGGGCACGAAATTCAGCTCAACCCCCATACCGCGCGCCTTGACCTTTTCAAAAATATCGCGCAGATCGTTTTCGGTAAACAAGGACAAGCACTTGATCGGCTCCGCGTTGCAGATGTTTCCCGTATAAAAGTGGGCAAGTCCCATCTTGTGAAACGGGAGATCCTCCATATCCAATAAGGTATGCAGCCGTTTTTGATAGTATGCCTTTCTCGAGGCTGCATCATCCCCGACGGTCTCGGGATCGATGGTAAAATGTCGCAGATTCAGATGACTGGTAGAGGCAATGATAAATTCAAAACGATCCCTTTCCTCCGGCGACAGACCGAACACACCGTGACGGTTCATATCGATCTCACAGCCCATCAGAAAGCGACAATATTTGGATTGCGGCAGCGGCAGATTTTCCCGCAGCCGATCCATATTGTTGCCGACCCAGCCCACTGCGCCCTTATCATCCACCTTGGTGTCCCAGCCGTGATCGGTCAGTGCCATCAGCTTGTAGCCGGATGCCAGCGCATAAGCGTAGATCGCTTGCTTGGTCTGGCGGTCATCCCGCGAGCAAGGTGAAATATAACTGTGGCTGTGCAGATCGTGGTCAACAATGTATCTCATCATACAGTTCCTCTCTTCACATGATTTGTCAATGATTGCAAAAGTGCCGCACACCCACGCTCAATGTCTTGATAGGCAACGTCAAATCTTTCGGAATACCATGGATCGGCAACGTCGGCATTCTCCCCCGCATACTCCAAAAGGCGATGGATCTTTCCCTCGGGATCACCGCAAAGCATACGGTGCATATTGCGAATATTGGCGCTGTCCATGCCTATGAGCAGATCGTATGCTTGATAATCTGCTGCGGTGAGCTGCACTGCACGCTTATCGCCGCAGTCAAGACCGTGGCGGGCGAGCTCTGCCCGCGCAGGCGGATAAACGGGATTCCCCACACCGCCCCATATTTCCTCTCGGCTGGTAGCGCAGGATGCAACGGTAAAGTATTCGGTGAGCCCTGCGCGTCGCACCATGTCCTTGAAGATAAATTCTGCCATGGGAGAGCGACAGATATTGCCGTGGCAAACAAACAAGATTCTTATCATGACGAACCTCAAATAAGCAGCACCGCCCGCGACCGCACCGATGCTGACGGTTGCGACCGTGGGCGGCTGCAATCAATATAGAAAAGTCAAAATTATCTGTTCAGAATCAGCTTGGTCAGCTCCACGGGCTCCACGATCTGGTCGCCCTTGTAAACACGCATATTCCCCGATGCGATCTCGTCGATCAGGATGACCTCGCCGTTGTTATAGCCAAACTCGAACTTGATATCCCAAAGATCGAGCCCGATGGTCTTGAGGTCGTCTGCGACGACCTTGGTGATCTTCAAGGTCTGCTCCTTGAGACTCTCAAACATCTCGGCGGTCATGATGCCCAGTGCAACCAAGCCCTCGCCCGTGACCAGCGGATCGCCCTTCTCGTCGTTTTTGAAGGTACACTCCACGTAGCCTCCCTCAAGAGGTGTACCGTTTTTGATGTACTCGCCGTATCTGCGGATAAAGCTGCCCGTTGCGACCAGTCGGCAGATAACCTCCAGACCGTTGCCGCCCTTATCTTTACCAAAGCACTCTGCGGGGAGCACCTCCATGGTCGCATCCTCCACATTGGCTGCCACGTAGTGGGTCTTGATGCCCGCCTTACGGCACAGCTCAAAATAGTAAACAGAGGTCTGCAAGTTTGCCTTGCCGATGCCCTCGATGGTCAAGCCGACGCTGTTCTCGCCGGGATCGAATACGCCGTCCTTCCCTGTGCAATCGTCCTTGAATTTCAAAAGAACGTTACCGTTTTCCAGCGCGTAAACATCCTTGGTCTTACCTTCATACATCTTTTTCATGCGTTTTTCCTCCACACATTTGTGAAAAAATTGATTTGAGTGCCCACATCGGCAGCTTGCTTGTAACCCTTCGCAAAAGCATCCGCGGCTCTACCGATATATTATACCACTTTTCTGCTGCTTTTGCAATAGATACAAGACAAGATTTCGAAAAAATTTCATGCTGCGGAAACTGATTTTTTGTGTAAAATCAAATATTCGCATATCGGTGC
The DNA here is from genome assembly GCA_017456145.1 of Clostridia bacterium. GTDB lineage: Bacteria > Bacillota > Clostridia > Oscillospirales > CAG-272 > SIG644. The sequence continues at coordinate 20,295 of JAFTJZ010000014.1, read as the reverse complement.
GTGTTATGCTTGCCCGAAATATAAAAAAGCACCGAAAATCCAACGCACACTTGGATTTGAAACAATGAATTGATCATTGCTTTTATACGAATATGTGCTATAATAAAGGTACACCGGTGATAAAAATTTTTCGGAGGTGCTTTTATGCAACTGAATTTAGGACAAAAGATACGCGAGCTGCGTCGGCGTGACGGACGCACCCAAGAGGCGCTGGCCGATGCCATCGGCGTGACCTCGCAGGCGGTTTCCCGTTGGGAGGCCAACGGAGGATATCCCGACATGGAGGTGATTCCGTCCATTGCCAATTTCTTCGGTGTTTCGATCGACGAGCTGTTTGGATACGACAACGAGCGCTCCAAGAAAATCGAAGAGCTGTATCAAAAGATCGAAGGGATGAACCGTCAAAACAATGGCGAGGATATCAACATCAACGAATGCATTGCCATGGCAAGAGCCGCTTTGGTCGAATTTCCGGGCAACGAAAAAATTATGCTGTGCCTTGCCTCGGTGCTGTACAATGCGGGATACGCTCGCTACGGCGAATATCATCAGACCGATGCCGACGGATATAACGTATACGATATAGAGCGGCACCGCACTTATGCGGAGTGGAATGAGGCGATTTCTCTTTATGAAAAGCTGCTGAAGACCATGGAGGAGGGGGAGTCCCGCCAGCGTGCCGTGCGCGAGCTCACGCAGCTGTATTTGAGCATCGGAGAGCACGCAAGAGCGCTTGCGCTGATTGAGACCGCGCCGAGCATTTACGACTCGCGGGAATTTCTCAAGGCAAATGCGACCGACGGCAAGGAACGCGCCAAGGCTTACGGCGAGGCGCTTTTGAAAACGGTTCGCGCCTGCTCCGAGTTGATGGTCAGCGGTGTCATTGCCTACGAGAAGAATATGTCGCCCACCGAAAAGGTGGCGAGCCTGCGCGGTGCGATCGATCTGTTCTCCCTTGTCTGCACGGACGGCAACTACGGGATGCATCACGGCTACATTGCCCGCGTTTACACGCTGCTTTCTCTGTACCTGTGGCTGGACGGTCAGAGGGACGAGGCGTTTGCCGCCTTGGATGAGGCACTGGCACAGTATAATCGCATGAATGCGTGCTATGCCAAGGATAGCGGCAGCTACACCGCGCCGCTTATTCGCTTGGTTTCGTATGAGGTATGCCCCGACATGGTCAATGCGGCTCCCCTGCCCTGCGCAAGCCTGGCCGAAGACTGGCCTTGGTGGTGCGTTCCCGAATACGCTATCGTCAAGCCGGAAATGCAAGCTGACCCACGTTGGGCTGCTTGGGTCTCCAAGCTACAGTAACCTCTGAGGCTGCGTCATTGGCACCGCCCCGGCAAAATAACCAATGGCAGGCTTTTTGTCGCACGAATCGGCATATTGTGATGTTCAGCCGCAAAGCAAAACAACGGGGTGAGAATCCGATGCATTTTCGCATTGGTCTCACCCCCATTTTGTCTCTATAATAATTCTTGTTTTTTCTTTTCCGCTCTTGACACCGCCTTTTGTTTGTGATATGATTATCATACATTCACATCAAGGAGGATGACTGCAGATGTTCTTGCAAGCCAAGCCTGTATTTGCCGCCGACATGGAAAAAGAAATGAATCTCCAGCTCGGCTTTTATACGCGTGTGCCCTGCGTTCCCGACGCCCTGCTGCGTCTGACGGGAGCAACTCTTTATGAGGTTTTTATTAACGGCACCTTCATCCACCGCGGCCCTGCACGCACCTGTGCGGGTAAATTCCGCGTGGATGAGATCGACGTTTCCTCTTATCTTATACGTGACGAGAACGTCATCTCCATTCTTTTACAAAGCAGTAACTGCTATAGCTACGCCGTACCGCAATCGGTCGGTTTTCTGCAAGCCGAGCTCGTCAGCGGCGAGCGCGTCCTCGCCCATACGGCAGCGGACGGCGATTTTCACTGTGTGCACATGACCTCACGAGTACAGAGAACACTGCGCTTTTCCTTCCAGCGACTCTTCACCGAGGTCTACCGTCTGACTCAGGCACAATCTCATTTTTCCGTCTCGCCCGAGGCAGCCGCATATCCATCTGTCTCGCTTTTTGAGCAAGCAAAAAAAGCGCTGCTCCCCCGCGATGTCTACCCGACCGACGGAGAGCGGGAGGTGGCCCGCACGGTGCTCGCGTCCGGTACGGTCAGCGAGTTTCCCACGCCCGTCTATCCCGACAAGAGAGAATATCACCCTTCTCCCGTTCTTTCCTGCTTTGCGCCCGAGAACATCGAGATCAATTCTGCACAGATCGCACACGCTTATGAATATCATCCGACCGATGCCGTTCCTGTCGATGCAGCCGCCCTGACGCTGCCCGCCGACGGCTACGCGCTGCTGGATCTCGGACAGGAGCGGACGGGACTGATCACCCTGCGTGTCAGCACCGAGGCTCCCACCCGCCTTGTGCTGCTGTTTGACGAGATCTTAACCGATGGTCAGGTGGATGCCACGCGACTGGACTGCTGTAATGCGGTCGTGTATGAGCTTGCTGCAGGCGAGTTTGACCTGCTCACCATGGAGGCATATTCGTTTCGATATCTGAGTGTCATTGCCTGTAGCAAAGGCAAAACAAGGCTGTACGACACGGGGATTTTCCGCATCGGATTTCCCAAGATCGAAAAAACACTCCGCTCCAACGATCCCATCGAGCAGGAGATCTTCTCTGCTGCGATAGAAACCTTCCGGCAAAACGTCGCCGATGTTTACATGGATTGTCCCTCCCGCGAGCGGGCGGGCTGGCTGTGCGACAGCTTTTTCACCTCCCGCGTGGAATATGCTCTGACGGGTAAAAGCGTAGTCGAGCGCGCCTTTCTTGACAATTTTTTACAGGCGGAATCCTTCCCCTCCCTCCCCGACGGAATGCTGCCCATGTGCTATCCCTCCGACCACCCAAACGGGGTGTTTATCCCCAACTGGGCGATGTGGTACGTGCTGGAGCTGGAGGAATATCTCGCCCGCAGCGGTGACCACACCCTGATTGAGCGCGCCCGCGAGCGGATGCTGGCACTGCACGGATTCTTCACGACTTATGAAAACAGTGACGGCTTGCTGGAAAAGCTCCCTTCTTGGGTGTTCGTCGAGTGGTCGCACGCCAACGATCTCGTTCAAGAGGTCAACTTCCCCACAAATGCGCTCTACGCTGCCATGCTGGACGCATTGGCGCGGCTCTACGAATTGCCCGCGCTGCAAAAGAAGGCCGAGCGCATCCGCACGTACATCCGAACTCACACGCTTGTGGGTGACTTTTTCTGTGACAACGCCTGCCGCGACGAAAGAGGAATACTGCGGCTTTCGGGCGAATGCACCGAGGTTTGTCAATATTATATGTTTTATTTCGGTGTGGCATCCCCCGAAAGTCACGCAGCACTCTGGCGCATTCTGACCGAGGAGTTTGGCCCCGATCGTGCCAGACATGGACACTATCCTGCCATTTATCCCGCAAATTCCTTCGTCGGCAACTATCTGCGGCAGGATCTTCTCTTCCGCGAGGGACGTTATGAGCAGATCCTCCGCGAGATCAAGGGGTACTTCCATTACATGGCACAAAAGACGGGCACCCTCTGGGAAAACGCCACCGACTTTGCCAGCTGCAACCACGGCTTTGCCTCCCATGTGGCGGTCTGGTTGTTGGGGATCAGAAATAATCAATAAGGTAAAAGGTAAATAGTAGTGGCGAGGTGAGTCAAATGTAAAAAAGCATTTGAAACTCACCCCGTCGTTTTTGCTTTGCGGCGAGATACCGCAATTTTTTCCTGCTTTGCAGACAAAAACACAGATTCCGCGCGTTATGACGCCGCCCCGCCTCTTTTCAAAAGTTTTGCATCAGGGATTGGAAAAGCATTCCCGTTCAGCTGCCGATCGGTATATGGCGGCGATGGTTCGGACTTTTATGCTCGAGTGCTTTTTACGAAGGCTGAGTGCCGAACATCCGTGTCACGCCCGCATCCGTACAGACAATTGCCTCTCTATATGGATGTTATGCTTGCCATATCACGAGATGGTATCGAGGATTTGATCTGCGCTCAGAGAGATCTTCGTAAGATATTCGGCAAAATCGCAAGAATTTGGGAAAAAAGCATTGCATTTACATAAAGATTGTGGTATAATGTAAAGTGATATTGTATCGCCTTCTGTCGTGATTGAAATATCCATATGAAATCACTTCATTAAAATAAAGTGGCATAGCATACCGCTGCGGCAGCTGCGTGCTCCTCGCCCAAAAGACAAGAATAAGAAGGGATCAGCAGATATGGCAAACATACATACCTCCGTCGATCAGATGATCGGCAAGACGCCGCTTCTTGAGCTGTCGCGCGTTGCGGCGCTGTACGGTGCACATGCCCATGTGATCGCCAAGCTTGAATATCTCAATCCCGCAGGCTCGGCCAAGGATCGCGTGGCACTGTCCATGATCGAGGACGCCGAATCCCGCGGGCTGCTCTCCCCCGGCGCAACCATAATCGAGCCCACCTCGGGCAATACGGGGCTGGGGCTTGCCTCGGTCGCCGCCGCAAGAGGGTATAAGGTCGTCATCGTTATGCCGGACAGTATGTCCTATGAGCGTCAACTCCTGATGCGCGCCTACGGCGCCGAGCTCTATTTAACGCCCGGGGCCTTGGGTATGAGCGGGGCGATCGAAAAAGCGAAAGCACTCGCCGCCGCCACACCGAACAGCTTTATTCCCGCACAATTTGATAATCCCGCAAATGCCATGGCGCATTATCGCACCACGGGACCCGAGATCTGGGCAGACACCGACGGTGCGGTCGATATTTTCGTCGCAGGTGTCGGCACGGGCGGTACCATCACAGGGACAGGTCGTTATCTCAAGGAACAAAATCCATCTGTCCAAGTCATCGCCGTTGAGCCCGCCGCCTCTCCGCTGCTCTCGGGTGGCTCTGTCGGAGCGCACGGGCTGCAAGGCATCGGCGCAAACTTCATTCCCTCGGTGCTGGATACCCACATTTATGATGAGGTGATCGGTGTGACCGATGCACAAGCATATGAGATCGGGCGCGCACTCGGCAAGCATGAGGGCATCTGCGTCGGCATTTCATCGGGAGCTGCTGCATACGCTGCGCTGCAGCTCGCCAAGCGAGGGGAAAATCGCGGCAAGAATATCGTCGTGCTGTTACCCGACACGGGTGACCGCTACCTCTCCACCCCTATGTTTGCGGACGGTGCCGCAAAATAAGCCAAGTTTTCAATTCAATTGAAATAAATTAAAAAAAGAAAGTGAGACCCCCCCATGAAACAAAGCAAACTCTCATGCCGCTTGCTCTGCGTACTGCTGGTGCTTTCCATGCTGCTGCTCCCCGTGCTGATGACGGGCTGCGCAGAGGACACCTCCGATGGCGACAAACAGAACAGCGACACCACCCCCGGCAACACGGGCACTACGCCCTCCACAGATGAGGATCCCGAGGAAACCATCGTGTACACCGCGACCACGGTTCCAGATGGTCTGGATCTGGGCGACGCAGAATTCCGCATTCTGGTCTACGACAACACCAACTCTACGTGGTACGACGTTGACTTTGCCGCCACCGGCTACACCTCTGATATTATCAATGATGCTGCCTACAAGCGTATGGTGCAGGTCGAGGAGGAGCTGAACACCGACATCGTCAGCTACCCCAGCCCCGGATACGGCTTTGATTATATGAATACTGCCGTAAGCGCGGGCGATGACCTCTATGACACAGGTATTGTCTGTGCGCGTAAGGCTGTTACGCTGGCAGAGCGCGGATTTTTGTACAACCTGAACTCCGACGATATCGTTCTGGACACCGAGGCTCCTTGGTGGGATCAGGGCTGTACCTCCGGCCTCTCGGTTGCCAACAAGCTGTATATGATCGCAGGCGATATCAGTATTCTCTACCGCAAGTCCCTGCGCGCTTACTACTTCAACAAGCAGCTCGCTGCGGATCACGAAGATCTTCCCAATATGTATGAGCTGGTTGAAAACGGTGAATGGACGCTGGAGGCTCTTGCCGAGTGCGTTACCGCCGTTTCCAGAGACCTCAACGGTGACGACGAGATGACTGGCGACGACCTTTACGGTCTGATCTACACCGTTGACACCATGGGTACGGGTCTGATCGGTGCCGGCGTACAGATCGTCACCAAGGATGAAGATGACATCCCCGAGCTGACCTTCTACAATGACGATACGGTGCTTGCCTTTGATATGATCACCGAGATCATCTACGACTTCGACCACTCCATCACCAGCGGTGACCGTCCCAACGAGGCCGGCGTCGGCGTCATGTTCCCCGGAAACCAGGCACTGTTCAACAACTGCGAGCTGCACAACATTGCTACCTTCCGCAGCATGGAGACCGACTTCGGTATTCTCCCCACGCCCAAGTTTGACGAATATCAGGAGCAGTACCGCAGCATCATGAACCCCGTTCCTGCCGGTATGATCGTTATTCCCGTCACCAACGACATCAATATCGATAACACCTGCTATGTTCTGGATTCTCTGGGCGCTGCCTCCAAGAATATTCTGACCCCCGCTTACATCGATACCTATCTTGAGGGTCGTGCTGCCCGTGATGAGGAATCCCGCGAGTCGCTCAACATCATCTTCAATAACGTCGTATTTGACCTCGGTTACATCTACAACTGGGGTAACATCGCAACCTTCAGCTACGATCTGGTCCGCCAGAAGGCAACCAATTTCACCTCCGCATACGAGAAAATCGCCGAGGCCGCACAGACCAAGATGGAGGAAACTCTGGCGATCTACGAATCGCTGGAGTGATAAACTGATCGGACATGAGACATTTAAGTGGATGTGAACGTGTCCGCTGTGCCATCAAAGGGTTGGAGGTCGACCGTACGCCGATCTACGGCTGGGTCGCCGCCAACCTCTCCGGTCCCATCACAAAAGATTGGGGCTCCGTCGCAGCATTTGAGGACGCATATGAATTTGACATGGCGCACCTGTTTGCAGGCCCGGCATCCTTTCGTGAGGAGGAGCTGAATCGTCTGCGGGGGCGCTACGGAACGCTGACGCCGGATATTCTTTGCGAGGCAGATATCTTCTCCTCACCCGACCGAGACGAGGATTATGACTCCGTTCGCGCACAGCTCGCCCATCATAAAGCCGCGGGACGCGAACGCTTTTGCTACATCCAGACTCCCGGCTTTTTCGAGCATTTCAACGGGCTGTTCGGCATTGAAAACCAATTGCTCTATCTCGCCATGTACCCTGACGAGCTGGAGGAGCTTTATCGTCGACAGCAGGCGTGGACGCTGCGATTTGCCGACCACTGCCTTGACGCGGGCGTGGACATGATCCACGTCTCCGACGACTGGGGTGCGCAGAAGGATATGCTGTTCAGCCCCCGCACATGGGACTCCTTGATCTATCCCAACGTCAAGGCACTTGCCGATCACGTGCACGCACGCGGAGGATTGATCAGCCTTCACTCCGATGGCTGCATCCGCAAGGTGGCGCACCGCCTGCCCGACGTGGGCTTTGATCTGGTGCACCCGTGGCAGGAGAGCGCAGGCATGGGTTACGATTTTTATCTGGAGAACTTCGCGGATCGCTTTGCCATCCTTGGCGGCATCTGCGTGCAGACCTGCATCGGCTTGCTCCCACAGGAGCAGCTGGAAAGGGAGATCCGTCGCGTCTTTGACACGCTCAAGGGTCGCCGTTGGATCTGCTGCACAACGCACTACGTGCAAGCGCATTGCACCGTCGAGGATCTCCGTTTTGCCTACGATCTGATCTACCGTTTGGCAAGAGAATAAGCATTTCCCTTTTCAAGTTTTTTGAAAGGGGGGCGGGGGAAACTTTTTTCAAAAAAGTTTCCCCCGCCTTCTTTCTATTTTTTATTTTACGGCTTGCAGCTGCCGCAGGGATCGTACCCCTGCTCGATCAGCGACTCCCGATCTCCCGTATAATCCTCGCGGGAGGACTCGGACATACTGCTTACCGAGCCGCAATCGGGCTCGTGGAATTTCTTTGTGTTGGTGTTGAGCACATAGGTGATCTCATTCCCATCGCCTGCGCTCGGCTCCTGCACCGTCGGCGTTTCGGGCAGTCCATCCTCGGACAGTGCGCTCTCGCCCGTGGCATAATTGATCACGATCCCCGGCTGATTATTATAGCAGTAGACGTGGAAACAGATGCCCTCGCCGTCATCCTCAACCGACCAGCCCTCCATCACGACCCCAGAGGCCACCAGATTATTTCCTTCGTATATGGGCGTGACACGGTACATCACGTGGTTGCCCGTCTCCTTGACATAGTCGGCGACCATGTTCTCAAAGGGCAGCATTCCCTCAATGTTGAGGTATCGCGTTCCCGTGATCAGATTTTGCTCGTTCGCATTCTCGCCCGTCAGCTGATACCCGATCAGATGGCAGCGATTATATAAATACTTACCGTCTACGATGTCGTATTTGACCGACTGCCAGCCCGAAGGCTTGACCGAACCGATGCTGCCACGATCCTCTGTCGGCATGATATCCTGTCCCACACAGGCGACCGTCACCCCGCAGCGCTCCAGTGCATCCAGCGGCGCGTATTCCTCAAAGGAGGTCACCGTCGCCTTCTCCTCATCGGTAAAATCGGGAATATTGTCGTTCAGAATAACGTAAGGCTGATCGGTAAAGGGCGGTATCTCGGCAAGCGAGAACGAAGAGACGTCATCATTCTGCGCCCCGTCCGCAGGCAGATATTCAGAAAGCTCAAAGCAGCCCGTCAGTAAGCAAAGAGACAGACAAAGAGCAAGCAGCAGCGCCGACATCATCGAGACGCGGCGGTGTTTCATCATACGGCTTTGTTTCATTTTACATAGATCTCCTTTGTGATTTTTTCATGAGAGTTTCCTGCAAATTCCCGCGTGGTCTGCAGTGTCCACGCGTCAAGGGAAATGTCGAATTTCAGATCGGAGGGATAATGCCGATTCCAGCGATACACGATCAGCATCGTTGCCTTCGGTGCATAGGCCGCGGGGGACTCCCGCTCGCAAAAGCAATAATCATGCACCCCCGCCCGTGCCGCATAATCCGCATCCTCACACAGTGAAAACGGAGAAAGCTCGGCAAAAAGCGGCGCAGAATAGGGGGAGCAAAACAGCGTCACGCCCTCATCCCGTACCATGCTTGCAACGTCCTCGCACAGCGCACGATCACGGCTCTGCCTGCGCTGATTAAACGCCATCCCTCCGCGGTCGTCAATGCATACGATCAGTTTCATTTGTGTTCTCCTCTCATGAGTTTCTACTCTTATCATACCACATTCGCGCCCATTCGTCAAGAGGCAAAGGAACACTTTGTCCGCGCAAAATTACATTTTTGTATTGCAATTTTACCAAAAACATGATATACTATTAGCAACATAATTCAATGGAGGTATTCCACCATGCGTTTTGTTCCCGATCATGATCTTCATATTCATACCCTGCTCTCGCCCTGCTCGCGCGATCCACGCCAGACACCCGAGGCCATCCTCGCTTACGGCATCACCGCGGGCATGAAACTGCTCAACCTTGCCGACCACTGCTGGCCGTACACACAAGATAAGGTTCTGCCGAAACCGGAATTTATCCCGCAGGGTAAGCATTGTTTCTTGCTGCACGGTGCAGAGATCGACATGGATATGAACGACAACCTCAGCGCCTCGATTTCTGACATTGAAGCACTGGATTTTGCCGTCATTGCACTCAATCACCTGCACTTGAAAAACTACTGCGTGCCCAAGGATTTTCCCGAAGATGCAGAAACACATAAAAAGCGCTTTCAGGAAAGAATACATACGCTGCTTTCGATAGATCTTCCCTTCCATAAAACGGGCATTGCCCACTTCAGCGATGGTCTGCTTTGCTCCGCCGATCATATCCGCTGCCTGAATCTGTTTACCGATGCAGAGCTGATCGACATCTTCACCAAGATCCGCGACCGCGGCATGGGCGTCGAGCTCAATCTGGTTCCCTCACACTTTAAGGGCAGCGACCTTGACAGCGTACTGCGCCCCTTCTACATCGCCAAAAGACTGGGCTGCAAGTTTTATATGGGCGGTGACGCACACCATCCGGATAGTTTCGCGGACATTCTTTCTAAAAAAATGAATCCTTTGATCGATCTTCTGGAGCTGGACGAGAGCGACAAGCTGCCCTTCATCCCCGAAACCATCGCCCGCTTGGAATCGGCGAAATAATTTTCCCGGAGCACAATGATGAAACACAATAAGCAAAAAAAGTTAACACTTACACGTATTTGTATGATGATCCTTTGTACACTGATCTCCCTGATCATTCTCGTCGTCGGCGGCTTTATCATCGTCGACCGCGTCCGACACGGCAGCTTTTACAAGGATGCCGCCCGCGAGTTCACCATTCCCGGTCTGTCCGACAATTACACACCGCAGGGCTTTGACTATCTTGCAGAGCAGGATATCTTCCTGTGCTGCGGCTATATGTCCGACGGAACCGCCTCCCGCATCTACACCGTAGATAAGGATTATCAATCGTCTGCCCCCATTACGATCAAAAATGCGGACGGCAGTGATCATCTCGGTCATGCAGGCGGTATTACCGCCTTCCCCGGCACGGATCACGTCTATCTGGCGAGCGACGGATGTCTGCATCGGCTCTCTCTTGCCGATATTTTGGACGGTGACGGTGTCGTCACCATCAAAGAGGATCTTTTCGTTATGTTGGAGCCTGCCTATTGCACGGTCTACGGCAACGATCTGTACGTGGGTTCTTACTACTACCCCGAAAAATACGAGACTCCCGAGAGTGAACGGTACGTCACCCCTGCGGGAGATCAGAACTACGCGCTGCTTGCGATTTATCCCTTGGACCCCGATACGGGCAAGCTGCTAACGGATAAACCCGACACCCTCGTCTCCACCTGTGGCATGGTCCAGGGAATGGCGTTTGCAGATGCGGATACGATGATCCTCTCCACCTCATGGGGGTTGAGCACCTCGCATCTGTATTGTTATGATCTGACCAAGCTGGACCCTGCACAAAGCGGCACCTATACCTTCTCCGACGGCAGCCAAATACCGATATTCTTTCTGGACAGCACCGTCTGTTACGCAGATATCATCGCGCCCTGCATGGCAGAAGAGCTGGTCGTGCGTGACGGTCGTGTCTATATCATGAACGAGGCGGCAAGTAACAAATACATCTTCGGCAAGCTGCTGGGGGCACAGCGGCTGTACAGCTATCCTGTGCCCGTAAACGAGGAGCCGTAAGATGATCGACATTTCCATTCTTTTTTCCAAGGTCGTTCTGCTCCTTCTGATGATCGTCCCCGGCTTTCTGATGGCAAAGGGAAAGCTGTCCACTCCCGGGCTGTGCAAGGGGATCGCAAACGTCATCCTCTATGCGGCGCAGCCCGCACTGATCATAAAGGGGTATATCCGCGAGTACGACACTGAGGTGCTCACTCGTGCGCTGCAGGTCCTCATTTATGCACTCATCACACATCTGTTGTTCATCCTGCTCGCATTTGTCGTTTTCCGAAACGGTGATATCGCCCGCCGCCGCGTGCTGCGCTTTGCGACCGTCTTCACCAACGCAGGCTACATGGGTATCCCCTTGATCTGCGCCATTTTTGACGACGAGTACGCCATTTATGCCTCCATCTACGTCATCGTATTCAATATTTTCTGTTGGTCCTTGGGCGCGTTCATCTACACCGATGAGAAAAAGTACATCTCACCGCGTAAAATGTTCCTCAACCCCGCCTCGCTTGCAACCTACGTGGGTCTGATCCTGTTTTTGACCCCCTTAAACCGCCTGATCGCACCGCTGGGAGAGAGCCACACGATGGCAGATATCCTGCGCGCCATCCCCTACGATCTGATCGATGGTCTGCAGGCGACGGTCGCTCCGCTCTCTATGCTGCTGATCGGTCTGCGCTTGGCGGAAATCGACTTTCGCGGCATTCTTCGCGACAAGCAGATGTATTGGTACCTTGTGCTGCGGCTCCTGATCTCCCCCGCGCTGATCTGGGGCGTCATGCGTCTATGCACGCTGGTCGGACTTTTGAATGACGGCGTGGTCATGACGGTCATACTGCTCTCTGCCGCAACACCTGCGGCGACCGCCACCACCATGTTTGCCGAGAAATACGACGGAGACAGCGTCTACGCCAGCAAGCTGGTGTCTGTCAGCACCATTCTCTCTCTGGTCACCATGCCCACGGTGGCACTGCTATTGAATGTGTGATCCATTTATAAAGGGGCTGCGTCCATTGGGCGCAGCCCCTGCTCAAAAAGCCGACGGCAAGCTTTTTGCCGCGCGAAATTTGCGTTTTTACCTGCAAGTCAGGTTAAACTTGCGGTGTTCAGCCGCAAAACAAAAACGGCGGGGTGAGTCGAATGCATCTTGTGCATTTGACCCACCCCTTTTTTACACGTTGCCGTGATATTTTCAATTTGCCACCGTGGTATATTCCAGCGGTACACCGTAGCTCTGCTCGTAGATGTCCTTCCAGACCTCGTAGTTCTTCTGCATCATCTCCACCGTATTCTGCGAAACGCGCTTTTGCGGGTCGGGATAGATGGGAGGCGCGATGTGAATGGTATATTCCTGTACGAAAAATCCATCCTCACCTATAATATCACTGTCCTGCATGGTGATAAAGCACGGCACGACGGGCACACCGTTTTTGGCGGCAAAGTGAACCCCCCCTCCTTCAGCGGCTTGGGCTTACGATAATTCCACCACATGCTCTGCTCGGGATAGATCAGAATGATGTTCCCTTCCTTGAGCAGCATATCCGTCGCACGGATAAATTCACGCATGGTTTTGGGATTGGAGGACAACGGCAGCGTCCGACAGTGGCGCATCAGGTAGCCGTAAAACCCGGGGAAGGAGGTATAATTTCCTTCCTTGATGATGCGATAGAATTTGCGTTTTGTGCCGAAATTACCGCTCTCAAATGCAAGCTGTGCGGCAAAGCTGTCGTGTGCGTTGAAATGATTACAGGTCATGATCGCTCCCGTGGAGAGCGATGCCAGATGCTCGGCACCGCGGATCTCCTTGACGATCATTTTATTCTCCCGCATCAAGCGGTACACAAAGCGCCGCGCTGCCGCAAAGGCAAGTCGGCACTGCAGGCGGCTGCTCCACCGCTCCCCCAGATAATCCACCTCGCCCGGCTCAATGGTGCGCGAGGGAGGATCCTCCTCCACATCTTCATCAAAGCGTCCGAGTCGCTCCAGCTCTGCGATTCTGTGCAGCACCCGCAGCCTGTCGGGTGATTTTCCCGCATCCTCCTGCGCACGTATACGGGCAAGATAATTGTCGGGACGTGCGATCTCCGCAGCGGCCAGCTGTGCCAGACGCTCGCAGGATTCGGCATCTCTTGCCCGCTCCTCATCGGTGTAGTTACGAAGGATCTCTAAAATATCTCCGTACACCTCGGTCTTGGCAGCATAATGCCAGAACACCTCTCCCATGCGACAGTCGCTGTAGTGCCAGGGCTTGGAAACCATAATATAGTGTCGCACACAGATATCCTCCGGGGCGTCAAGAATCTCTCCATACACCTCGGTGTTCCAGCGTTGCGGCAAAAACTTGACCCGTCCTTGGCAGATGACGTTGAGGTAGTCCTCATCCTGCGTCACGGCAAAGTGATACACGCCGAGCAACCGCATAAATTCACCCAACACGCCCGCCTCGCGAAAATAACGGCAGTTGATCAGCAGAACTCCTGCATTGAAATATTGATGGCGGTCAATGCCCAGACACTCCTCAACGTATCGACCGTAAATATCGGTCTGCACCATGACCTGCTCGTGGCACGCCCCCAGTGCGAAATCGCTTACATCTTCATCATACAGGGCGGAAATATCTCCCGTGATCACTGTGTCGCTGTCAATATAGATCGCCTTCTGAAGGGTCGGATACATCTCGGCGATAAACAAGCGGTAATAGGTCGTCTTGGAATAATAGTCCCGCAGCGGCATCTGCCCCTTGACGCTGTCGAGATACGCCCCCACATGATCAAAGCTGATGGTAAAATTCTCATTTTGCAGCTTGAGCAAAGCCTCTTGTGTCTGCTCGGCGATGTCGGTGTGCAGGACATGAATGTGATATTGTCTGTTCTTTGCCGCATTTTCGATCATGGAAACGACCGAAACATGGGTGAATTTAACGAAATTATCGTCACAAGCGAAAAAAATGTGAATGGTCTGATCCTCACTGGCTCTCATCATTGGATATGCTCTCCCTTCCCTGATTGCGCATATTGTGCGCAGAGCGATTGATATTTTTCATAAATGTCGTCAAATTGTCGGTAACCAAAGACGCTGTGTACGCGTTCAATCTGCCATTGCTTGATATTATCCGTATGTGGATACGGCAGATAGAACAGCCGCTTGGAAAAATGCCTGACCACTGTGCTTTTGTGTAAAAATTTCTGGTCGTTGAATTTTTGAGGCAGCATTTTCTTTTTGGTCGTCGAACGGATCAGTGCGCTCTGATCGGCAAAGGTCAGCTTTTTTTGGCGCAGCAGCTCTCGCGCCCGCGCAAGGATCCCCGTCTCTCTCATATATTTCAGATTCCAGAGCAGCACGCCCGCATTGACATAATTGGGATGTACCAGGTACTTGCCGTAGTGATCTCGCGCGGCGGCGTATTCCACCTCGCTGACATCAATATCATAAAGCAGATGGATGTCGCGATTGAACATGATGTCTGCATCCAGATACAGCATCTTATCCGGCAATCCCTCAACTCGATCGGCAAGCAGACGGATCAACGTATACGGAGAGCAATACGCCCCCTCGTTGGGACATCCCGCAAATTCTTCAGCATACAGTGTGCTCACGTCAAACATACTGACGCGGTTCTCGGGATGGTATGCTCTGACCGTATCCTCAAAAAATCGCACGTGCTCGTTTGTGATGGGGGTGTACTTTTCTCCCAGATGCCGTACGTCCATGGTAAACAGGTAAAAATGAAACGGCTCGTCAAGGCGGCTGCGATGCAAGATGGACAACGCGCAGGTCAGCACACCGTCAAACACACCGTCATTGCCGCAAAACAAAAGATTGACCATGGCTTATTTCTCCTTTGGTTGATAGTGAATGTATTCGCAATCGGACAGTTTCGCTCGCGCACACATGGCCTGATAGACCGCATCTCGCAAGGCTCGCCTTCTCTGCCGCAGCGGCAGTGCCGCATCGGGAAGAAACGGTCCGTCCACATAGGTAACGATCCTCGGATGCTCGGTGTGCTTGCGTTTTTGATAAACATTGGTGAAACAAAATACGGGTGTTCCGTGCTTGATCGGATAAAAAAACGATGCGTCATCAAATGGACGGATCTTGGTATAATAAGGCCAGATATGCGCCTCGGGGTAGATGACAACCGCTCGATCTCGCTCAATACAGCGCTTTATGGCATCGGTAAAATTTTTCGCCGCCTCGGCATCGTCGGGCAGCGGCAGCGCCCCCATGTAGGGCGTCACCCGTCCGAGATACGGCATGGAGACGTTATTGGGATGCACCACCACATAGGCATCGACAGGAAAGCTGACAAAGGACGGAATCAGCGCATCGGCGACGATCTGGGTGTGATTGCCATAAATAAAGCAGCCCTGCTCCCTCGCGCTCTTCAGCTTTTCACGACCGATGACACGATGGTGAAATTTCAATTTCAGATAGAAAAACGCAAGTGGCGTTGCAACCATGCGATACCAGAAGAAGTGCGCCACCGCGCCCCGCTGATACCGATAGCTTCCGTCGATGCGGCGCGGTGTGATCTGCGCGGTGGAAAACTCATCGTTTTTCTCATCGCTGTATTCAATGATCCGACGCTCCTTCATGATTTTTCCCCATTTCTATGTTTTTCATGCGTACAGCTACGTACATCTCACTCTTTTATCTGGTTTTCGATACTATTTTATCACATTTTCGATGTTTTGTCAATAGGTTGTGGTAAAATTATCGGCATATCCTCAAGATATTATGCGGAAACTCTTGACAAAAGCACAAAATCGTGTATAATATAGAATGAAAGAAAATGCGCATATCAAAAAATGTTATGCGCATGAAAGAAAATCAAGTCTGAAAACGGAGTGTTTTTCAGACCGAGGTGTTGTGTATTGACACAGCACGTCACAAATTCAAAGGAAGGAATATATATCATCATGAAAAAGATCGTTACGTTTGGTGAGATCATGCTGCGTCTGGCCCCGGAGGGCTATTATCGCTTTGTACAAGCGGACACGCTTGGCGCCACCTTTGGAGGTGGTGAGGCAAACGTCGCCGTTTCGCTTGCCAACTACGGCATGGATGCCGCTTTCGTCACCAAGCTGCCCACGCACGACATCGGTCAGGCAGCCGTCAATTCCCTGCGCCGCTTTGGCGTAGACACCTCAATGATCACCCGCGGCGGGGATCGCGTCGGCATTTACTTTTTGGAAAAAGGTGCTTCCCAGCGCCCCTCCAAGGTCATCTACGACCGCGCCGGCTCCTCTATCGCAACGGCGACCGCTGCCGATTTTAATTGGGATGCTATTTTTGAGGGCGTGGATTGGTTCCACTTCACGGGCATCACACCCGCACTGGGAGACAATGTTGCCGCCATTTGTGTAGAGGCGCTCAAGGCTGCCAAGGCTCGCGGCATTACTGTCAGCTGTGATCTGAACTACCGCAAAAAGCTGTGGAGCAAGCAAAAGGCAGGCGAGGTCATGGGCGAGCTTTGCAAGTATGTGGATGTCTGCATCGCCAACGAGGAGGATGCCTCCGACGTATTCGGTATCAGTGCAGCCAACACCGACGTAACAAAGGGCGAGGTCAATCACGACGGCTACAAGGACGTTGCCCGTCAGCTTGCTGACCGTTTCGGGTTCAAGTACGTGGCTATCACGCTGCGCTCCTCGATCTCCGCCAACGACAACGATTGGGCTGCCATGCTCTACGACGGCAAGGATTACTACTTCAGCAAGCAGTACCGTATGCACATCGTTGACCGCGTGGGCGGCGGCGATAGCTTTGGTGCAGGCCTGATCTATTCCCTGCTCTCGGGCTATGACGCACAATCCACCATCGAATTCGCTGTGGCAGCCTCCTGCCTCAAGCACTCCATTGAGGGTGACTTCAATATGGTCTCCGTGGACGAGGTTCAAAAGCTCGCCGGCGGCGACGGCTCGGGCAGAGTACAAAGATAAGTGAATTGAATCACACCCCCCCGTCAAACGGGTGGTTTGCACGAGGGCTAAAAGCCCAATACTACCGGGGGCTGCTGCAAATCTTCATTTGCAACAGCCCCTTGTTTGTTTCGCGCGCCTCACCGCGCTCAACCTGCTTAAAAGCATTAATTTTGGGGCTGACCGCTCATTTCGGTCAGCCCATAAAGATTCAGGTTAAGATTTCTATCGCAATAACATACCACATCTGAATGCATTTGGAAAGATGATTTCTTCTGTCTCTCTTTCGGTAGCGAGTCACTGATAATTCTCCTTGGCGATCTGCATGATTTCTTCACGCACGCGGGAGAGCTCTTCGACGAACTCGGTCACGGGCATTCGCAGAACGCCCGTACTGACGGCGGTCACCTGAATAAGGCGATCGGAGGTCACGACGCGGATGGAATAATCCCGACTCTCACGGGTCAGAAGGCGCTCGATATAGCTGTCTGCGGTCTCGTTTTCCTTGGTGTAAACGACGTGTACATTTCCCTTTTGGTAATCCTCGCCGACACCACCCTTGACACGATAGGCATCAAACACGATATCTACGGGAACATCCACATACCCCGCATAATTGCACATAGCGTCGATCAGCAGCTCCCGCGCCGTCTCGATGGAGTCCTCCCCCACCTCGCGCAGCACTTCCCATCCGAAAATCACATTATAACCGTCCAGCACCAGACGCTTGAGCTTGGGTGCAACACTTGGCACTGTATGTGACACCTGCGCCACCACGCGTTTTTCGCCATAGCTGCGGCGACGGATGGGGCCAAATTCCCGCTCCATGATCGCCTCCAGCTCCTTGTCAGCAATAAATGCGGCTTGCCTTTTCCGACCGCTCGCAACGGGAGTCGTTTTGATTTCGTCACTTGGGCGGCGTACCACATACGCTGGCAGATGCATATGACTCTCCACCTCAAACCACGGCACCGAAAAGCCCGCGCCATGCGCACAAAAGATAGACTCACACGGATTGTCAAGATCACGTGTCGGCTCGTAACGCAATACACGCAGCACCTCGTCCCCATTATGACAAGGTGCATAACCATCGTAAGCGCACGACAGCTTGCCCTCACCGCGGGTGTATGCTGCGACCTCGCGGGCATAACCGCGCAGCGATGAAGTTGGTGCGCGGCCAACCAATCGAACGCGCTCACCCGCCTCGTCCATCTCTTGCAGCTCAAACGTCGCGCCCATGTTTTGCAGATCCGTCATCGCGCGACCGACACAATAGCGCGGTACCTCCAGCTCTATGCTTTCCACCGGCTCCAACAGCACCGCCTCGCCTCGCTCGGCAGCTCGCATCAGCCCATGACGCAGCGCCCTCCACGCCGCTTGACGGAAATCTCCGCCCTCGGTGTGCTTGAGATGCGCCCGTCCCGCAACCAGCGTGATCTTCATATCCGCGATGGGGAAACCGCCCAGCACGCCAACGTGCGCCTTTTCCTCCAGTGCGCAGAGCACCTGATGCTGCCATGAAACATCCAGCGCGGCGCTGTCACACGCCGAACAAAAAATCACTCCACTCCCCGCGGGCAAAGGCTCAATATATAAATGCACCTCGGCATAATGGCGCAGAGGTTCGTAGTGTCCTACTCCCTCTACAGGCGCAGCGATGGTTTCACGGTAGAGAATGCTGCCCTCATCAAAGGTGACCGCAATCCCGAAACGATCAAGGATCACGGTTTGCAACACTTCCAGCTGTACCTCTCCCATCAGCTGCAGCTGAATCTGCTGTAAGCGCGGCTGCCAGTACAGGCGCAACAGGGGATCCTCCTCTTCCAATTGTCGCAGCAACGGCAGAACGGTCATGGCGTCAGTCTGCGGCGGCAGCTGTACGCCATATGTCAATACCCCCTCCAGCATGGCTGCCGTGGCCGGTGTCGCCTCGCCGAGGGCTTGTCCCGCATAGGTTGCGCTCAGCCCGATGACTGTGCAGATCTCGCCCGCTGCCACCGCGTCCACCTGCCGATGCCCATTCCCCGAATACAGGCGAATGCGACTTATCTTCTCGGAGAGTGCCTCTCCATGCGTACGAGGGAGATAGGTAATAATATCCCGTACCCGCAAGCTGCCGCTCATTACCCGCAGCCAAGTCAGGCGATTTCCTTCCGCATCTCGACTGATCTTGTAGACCCTTGCACCAAATAAAGCCTTCGGATCGCCACGATCATGATGCGTCGCCCAGCCATCCAGTGCCGACAGCATTTCTTCCACCCCGCGCAGCTTGAGTGCCGCACCAAAAAAGCAGGGATACAATTTTCGTTCCCAAATAAGGCGGGCAACATCGGCATCCGCGGGGGATATACCCTCAAAATAGCGTTCCATCAATACAGGATCCAATACGGCCAGCTGCTCGTCTCTTTCTCCAGCATCGTGATAGGTTGCCGTCCGTCCCGGAAGGATATCAACGCACCCCTCAGACAGAGAGCGCAGCTGCTCCATGATAGCCGCACGGTCATATCCCGGGAGGTCGATCTTATTGATAAAAATGATGGTCGGAATCTCATGACGGTTGAGCAACCGCCAAAGCGTTCGCGTGTGACTTTGCAGCCCGTCGGTCGCACTGACGACCAGCACAGCCGCATCCAGCACCGACAGCGTTCGCTCCATTTCGGAGGAAAAATCGACGTGCCCGGGGGTGTCCATCAGCGTCAGCTCTGTATTCGGCAGAGATAGCCGCGCTTGCTTGGAAAATATCGTAATGCCGCGCGCCCGCTCCATGCGGTCGGTGTCAAGAAAGGCATCTCCGTGGTCAACCCGCCCCGCGCGTCGCGTTGCACCCGCGTGGTACAGCATCGCCTCGATCAAGGTCGTCTTCCCCGCATCAACGTGCGCCAGTACACCTAAAACCATGTGCTTTTCCTCCTTTCATGAGATTGCCTTCGGCGACCAAGGGGCGTTGCCCCTTGGAACCCACCCAACACCTTTCTTGAAAGACAGGTTTTGGATTCCAAAGAACTTGAATTAAAAGAAATTGTGCTTATACAAAGTTTTTGAAGGTTCCAAGGAAACTTTTTCCAAAAATTTTCCTTGGCGGGGCTTGGGGCAGCGCCCCAACTTTCATCAGAATGCCTCCGGCG
>JAFTJZ010000050.1 GCA_017456145.1 Clostridia bacterium | reverse complement strand
GAAAATTCTTGAAAGAATTTTCCCTCCCCGCACCCCTCCCTTTAAGAGCTTGAATCAAAAATAAATAAGCTTGAACCGTAACGGCGCAAGCCCAGCTGTGATTTTGATAATGTTTTTTAGGGACGATAGGATTTTTGGCTGCGCGGAGTATAGCCGCAAAGAAAAAACGACGGGGTGAGTTTTTCATGCATTTTGCATTTGACTCACCCCGAAAATTCACGCCTATTTTCCTACCATGCTTTTGGCTCCTGATAATATCCGTTTTTTGCGAAATAAATAAAGTTTACGGTGATCTGGTAGCGCCCGGTATACTTTTCGTCCTTACTTAGAAACTCCTCGGTATCAAGGAGATAGTCCGTTCCGCTCTCGTCCTTTTTATATGTATCGCGGACAATATTGAGTGCGTGCCATGCGACCGCGCGGACAAAGGCGTACATTTCCTCCTTGCTTTGCAGCGTGCGAAGATGCTCGCCGTAAAAATCAATGATGTGAATGTAATCTCCGATGCCATGACAATAGATACTATCACAGCAGGCTTGTTTTCTGGCAGATATTCCGGCATATAATTCAAAATTGCATACGACCTCTTTTCGGCCCGGACTTCTCCGCGCGTTTTTGATCTCTTCGATCAGGCGTACGGCGAAGTTTTCTGCTGCCTTGACCGTTACGGGGTTATTCTTATATTTCGCAACCAATGCGGCGACCCGCATCTCATATTCCTGCCGACGCTTACGACAGATCATAACAACGATGTATACCACCGTGACCAAAAGAAGAAGAACGATCAAAATCCCATAATCCTTCAAAAACGCCACGATTTGCGTCAAGTCCATACCTCAAATCCGCCTCTCTTTGATTGCATTGTCTATATTATATGCCAATTTGTCATATTTTTCAATTCGCTAAACCACTAAAAATTGCCCGCATTTTCTCTTTTGTCGCCGTTATTATGACTAATCGTCATATTATAGGGCATAAAATATGATAAAATGTCATAAAAAGAGAAAGGTTGCGGCGCTGCGATATGGAAAACAATTTAAGGATCTTGAGAAAAATGCGAAAAAAAACGCAGCTTCAGCTGCAAATGGACACGGGAATCGAGCAAGCGCTGCTTTCCAAGTATGAAACCGGTGTGCGCGTCCCGCCCACCGAAACGCTGATGCTGCTTGCCGATTATTATAACGTCAGCATGGACTATATCATGAAACGTACCGACAACCCAAAGGTGAATGAGTAAATGCGATTTGCGGGGAGGGAAAATTCTTGAAAGAATTTTCCCTCCCCGTACCCCTCCCTTTCAGAACTTTGAAACAAGGGAAACCTATCCGGCTGCCGCTGCACAATCAAATTTATACGTCCCATTTTGCCCAAAAGTTTTTTAGAGGGAGCGCGAGGTTATCCCTTCACCAGATGATACGCAAAGCCTGCGATCTCGTCCTTGATATAGACGAACTTGGTAGAGCCGTCGGCATCCTTTTGGATGGTGGACTCGTCAAAGCGAGCGCCGCGGCGGGCAAGGTGGAACATGGCGCGGTCGACGTTGGGGGTCGCCATACCGATATGGCCGACGCTGCCCACGCCAATATAGCGCATAAATTCAAACGGCTTGCCAACGAAAATGGACTTTTCACCCTTCTTTTGCTCCATACCGAACAACGCGGATGCCGTGGCAGCCGAGCTCTCGCACAGATCATTGTCGGTGCAGTTGATGCCGATATGAGCAAAGCGCAGATCCAGCATGGTGTCAACCGCGCCGCGTACCAGCGCCTTGATACCATCAAAATCGCCCGCTGCTAAACGGTCAGAGGGAACCATCCAGCTGCCGCCGCAGGCAACGATCTTATTCCACGCGAGATAAGAGCCGACGTTGGAGGGGTTGATACCGCCCGTAGGCATGAACTTGACGCCACCGTAGGGAGCCGCCATGGCCTTGAGCATCGTCAGGCCGCCCGAAGGCTCGGCGGGGAAAAACTTCACGGTTTTGAGCCCCAGAGCGAGTGCCTGCTCGATGCCTGTAGGGTTGTTGATGCCGGGCAGCACGGGAATGCCCTTTTCCAGACAGTGCTCGACCACGGCGGGATTGAGTCCCGGGCTGACGATGAATGATGCGCCCGCCTCGACGGCCTGATCGACCTGCGCGGGTGTCAGAACCGTACCCGCCCCCAGCAGGATGTCGGGGTAGGCATCGCGCATAGCGCGGATGGCGTCGGGTGCCGCTGCGGTACGGAAGGTGACCTCGGCGCAGGGCAGACCGCCCTCCACCAGCGCACCCGCCAAAGGAGCAGCATCCTTCGCATCATCGATCTTGATGACCGGCACGATGCCGATCAGGGATAATTGTTGGAGTAAATTTTGCATGATATATGTCCTTTCTTGCCTTCGGCGAGCAGGGCTCTGCCCTGCACCCGCGCTCCGCGGGCTCAAGAACCTTTTTGAGAAAGGTTCTTGAGAATCTCCAAAAACTTTTATATATTATTTTTTGATTTTTTCTGCAGCGGTTATTCGTTACCGACTGCAACGTATCCATGGGACCCCTGCACCACAAGTTCGGTAAAAAACAGTTTCCCTTTGAAACGGACGGCGAACCGCCAAGTTAAGGAGGGTGGGAGGCGTGAAGGGCTTTGGAGGATGTAATTCAAACCGCGGGCGAAACGCTTGCGTTATGCGGGCGACCGGAGGAGCACTTGGGGAACCGCCTTCTTTACTCGGTCGCTCTTTCGGCAGTTTGAGATGGTTCCCGCCTTCCACATAGCTCCCCGCAAAAACAGCGGATAGCCTGACGCCATCCGCTGCTTTTCTGTTTGGAATATCCCGCCGAGCCGTGTGACTGTATATTGAGAAACCCTGTGTGCCAGGGCGGTGCCCTATCCTCGGCTTTACTGCTCCCAGCGTCCCGTCGCGTGTCGAGACAAGTCGATCGATACACGCACGGGGAGGTCTGCAAACCACCGCGGAATACTCATTCGGGCTCCTTTCATTCGATGTGGGTTCTAACACGCAGTCATCACGCACTAAGCAGGAAATAAATCAAAATGCAGACGGCACTCAGCCCTCGCTCTCCATCTCGTCAAAATCGACGGTGGAAAACATATCGTCAAAGAAATCGGCGACGCGATCAAACTCTTCATCGTCATCAATGGTAAACAGCGACTCCTCGCCGTTCTCATCGATCTCGCTCTTCAGAATGACATACTCAAAGGTGTCTTTGTTCTCATCGTCGGCATCCTCCGCGGGGATCATCGCGTAATACATCACGCCGTCCACCTCGCCCGAGCCGATCAGCTCAAACTCCAGCTCATTGCCTTCCTCGTCGGTCAGGGTAAAACGGGAGACCTCCTCGTCGTTTCTATCATTTTTCACATCATTGTTACTCATGGGTATATCCTCCTTCAAGAGTTGCCCCGTGCCATACAGGGTACGATATTATTGTACATGATTTTTCGGCGATTGTCAAGAGGGGACGATAAATTTTTACGAAAATATCCGCAACACGCCGTGCTTTATACCGCACCTTGCTCTTCTTCGGACGAAAATGAGGCGATCAGATCTCGCAGCGCCTGCGGATCCATTGCCGCGACGTCGGTAATCATGCTCCCGCCGTCCGCCGTCGTCAAAAGCACGCGCCCGTTTTCTCCGACCAAGACCGTGCCGCCGCCCTCAAGGAGCAAATACTGCGCATCCATCATTTCCAGATAGATCTCCTCCGTCTTGTCGGCAGGCATCGGCTCAAATGTCAGATCGTTGAACAGCGCCACAATGCGCAGCATCCGGGTCTGATCGGTGTATTCCACACCGTTCTCAACATCAAACATCGTCTGCATATACCAGATCGAAGTATAGTCCAACGTCGCAAGCACGTTGTTCTCAAGATCGGGCAGCGTTTCCCCCTCCTCCGTGTCTGCTCCATCGCGGCAGCCCACCGTACCGAGCAGCAGCAACACCGACATAAACGCAACAAGGATACGCATCATCGTCATTTTTTTGATCTTCATGTTTTCTCTCCGTTATTGTTTCCGTATTTTTTGCAATTATTCGCATATGATCGCCGACAGATCCTTGATGACCTCTCCCGCCATGATCAGCCCCACCACCGCAGGGACAAATGATATGCTGGCAGGGGCGCGCTTGGGACTCCCGTCCGGGCTCACAAGCGTCGGTGCATCCTTGGGCGGGGTATGCGGCTCCTCGCGGGAGTAAACGACCTTCAGATGCTCCACACCACGCCGCCGCAGCTCGACCCTCATCACCTTGGCAAGCGGACAAACCGAGGTTTTGGCGATATCCGCCACCTCAAAGCGGGTCGGATCCAGCTTATTCCCCGCCCCCATGGCACTGATGACGGGAACCCCCGCCGCCTTGGCGCGCATCACGATGTCGATTTTGGCGCGCACTGTGTCAATGGCATCTACGATATAATCGTATGCGGAAAAATCAAATCTGTCAGCCTCTTCGGGAAGATAAAAGCATCGGTATACGCGGATGTGGCAGTCGGGATTGATGTCGCGGATCCGCGCTGCCATGACGTCGATCTTGTGCTGCCCCAGCGTAGATTGCAGCGCCACCATCTGTCGATTGATATTGGAGGGAGAGACGGTGTCGTGATCCACCAGATCCAGCGACCCTACACCCGCGCGCGCCAACGCATCGCAAAGATGTCCTCCCACGCCGCCAAGGCCAAAGATCAGCACCCGCGCACGCTGCAGCCGCGAAAGGCCGCCCGCGCCCAGCATGGCCGCCGTACGAATATCCTGCTCACGCACATCTCCATTCATGTCAAATCCTCCCTTGCTTGCCTTCGTACAATATTGTACCACAGAATCCTCTTTCCGTCAATAGTCAATTTTCACCGCAAATTGTCCCCGCCTTCTGCATACAATGAATCAAATCACACGGTAAAGGAGATCTTTTATGCAACACAGAAGTGAGCACGGCGGGATTTTGTTTTTGTTCGGCACCCGCCCCGAGGCCATCAAGCTGTGCCCCGTTTTTTTGGAAATGCAGCGGGCGGGGCTGTCGTATAGCGCTGTCAATACGGGACAGCACCGCGATATGGTTCTGGGGGTACTGCGCTATTTTGGCTGCCGCGCGGACGAAGATCTTGACATCATGCAGCCCGCACAAACGCCGCTGTCCCTGACACAGACCCTGCTTGCACGGTTGCCACGCGTCTATCAGACCCATCGTCCCCGCATGGTCGCAGTTCACGGCGATACGGCGACTGCCTTTGCGGGTGCGCTGTGCGCCTATCTATCGGGCATTCCCGTAGCGCACATTGAAGCAGGGCTGCGGACAGGTGATATCCGTGCGCCCTTCCCCGAGGAATATCATCGGGTCGCCATTGACGCGGCAAGCGACCTTTTTTTTGCCCCCACCGAGACAGCCGTATGCACGCTCTTGCGGGAAGGGCGACCGAAGGATCGCATTTTTTTGACGGGCAACACGGCGACCGATGCGGTGCGCCTGTGCCTTAGTGGAGACGAGGGATGGTCCACCGCAGCGCTGCTTGCCGCTTGCACCCCCATTGACGGCAAGCCCCTGCCCGCGGGCGAGATGCTGTCGGGGCAGCAGCTGCTGCTCCTGACGACTCACCGCCGCGAGCTTGACGACCGGCATCTGCTCACCCTTTTATGCGCCATACGCCGCGCCATACAAGGGCGGGAGAACGTCTGTCTGCTCTTCCCCGTCCACCCCTCTCCTCGCATCCGTGCCGCGGCAACAGCGGCCTTTGCAGGCTGCGACAACGCGCATCTGATCGAGCCGCTCGCGCTGCCGCATATGCAGCGGCTGCTTGCCCGTGCCACTCTGCTTATGACCGACAGCGGCGGATTGCAGGAGGAAGCGGTCTATTTGGGCATTCCGACGATGGTGCTGCGGGAGGTGACCGAGCGCCCGGAGGGGGTGGCGGCCGGTGTGCTCCTGCCTGTGGGCTGCGAGGGAGAGCCCGTGGAGCGAGCCGCTTGTCGTCTTTTGGACGATGACGCACTGCGGGCACGTATGGCACACCCCGCAGCGGTCTACGGTGACGGTCATGCGGCAAAAAAGATCGTCACTCATCTGCAAAAATATGTGCAATAAACGCCGCAGCACTGTTTGAAACACGGAAATTTGGGCAAAGATGGCTCTGTACCGATATTACTTAATACAAAAACAAGGAAAGGGTAGATCATCATGCTCAAAGGTGCTCAAAAGCGAATGGTCGTGCTGCGGACGGCAAGCAGCACCATGTTTGAAACGGCGTATTTTGTCCTTCGGGACGGCACGGACGAGGGAACCTCCGTCGCCCATCGCTCCATGCTGGAGGAAGCGAACCGTATACTTGCCGAAAGTCTGTCTCCCCACGCACATGCCAATGCCAAAAAGAACAAGCGTGCCGCTCGTCGCCGCGCCCTGCTCGTCTTTTCTCTGGGCTTTGTGGTGGGAGCGTTTGTTTGCATTGCTCTGTTTTTGGCATTTCTTCCGTAGCACATCCCGCTCCCACACCGAAAAAACACAAAAATGTAGTTTTGTCAATGATGTGAGACTAAAAAAGTAAAAATAAAAGCAACGAGTTATAGTTAATGCTTTTGCAGTCGAAAGGAGGGGCGGAGCCCCGAGTGGAGACTGCAAAAGCGGCGCGGTCAAGCAGAGGTGTTT
>JAFTJZ010000049.1 GCA_017456145.1 Clostridia bacterium | reverse complement strand
GGGGCTTTGCCCCAAACCCCACTTAAGGTGCTTTTTCGAGAAAAAGCACCTTAAGAATCCTTAAAAAGCTTTTTCAAAAGGATCATTATATGGGTTTTCGCCCCACCGTGTTGGGTGGAGAATGCTTTGGTCTACAGTCTGTCTCAAGGTGCTTTTTTTGCAAAAAAGCACCTTGAGTGAGATTTGGGATAAAGCCCCGGGACCGTATCAGATTCCCTGCTCTACCAAAGATTCCAGCTCTGCCAGTGTTTCCTCAAACACCTTCATGGCGCGGCGGATCGGTTCGGGCGTAGTCAGATCGACACCGGCGATCTTCAGCTCCTCCAGCGGATAGTCACTGCCACCCGTAGTCAGAAAGCGCAGATAATCGGAGGCATCTCCGCTTTCCAGCACACCGTCTGCGATAGCCACCGCAGAGCAAAAGCCCGTCGCATATTGGTAGACGTAGAAGGCACGATAGAAGTGAGGAATGCAAGCCCACTCGATGTCGTGCAAGGCGTCCACCGTAACCCCGCGTTGATAATTGACGTTGATCTCGCGATACACCGCACTCATCGACTCGGCAGTCAGCGTTTCTCCCCGTTCGTACATGGCATGGGAGGCCTTCTCAAACTCTGCAAATAACGTCTGGCGGAAAACCGTGGTGCGGAATCCTTCCAGGAAGTGCGTCAAAAGATAAGCGCGACGGCGAGGATCACGCTCCTCCTTGAGCAACGCGCGAGTCAAGAAGACCTCGTTGACTGTGGAGGCAACCTCTGCAACAAAAATACGGTAATCGTTATTGGCATAATCCTGCGTCTCTGCGGAGAAATAGGAGTGCATCGCGTGCCCCATCTCATGCGCCAGCGTAAAGACATCCTCCAGCGTATCGGTATAATTGAGCAACACATAAGGATGCACACCGTAGACACCACAGGAATAAGCCCCCGTCGTCTTACCGGGATTTTCGTAGACATCGATCCAGCGGTGATCAAACGCCTCCCTGAGCAGCGAAACGTACCGCTCGCCCAAAGGTGCCATGGCGCGCAGCACCATTTTCTTGCCTCGCACGATATCCACACGGCTGTCATCCTGTGGAAAGAGCGGGCAGTAGAGATCGTACATATGCAGCTCGTCCAAGCCAAGGACACGGCGGCGCAGTGCAGCGTACCGCTCCAGCACGGGCAGTGCCTCATGCACCGCCTCGATCAGACTGTCGTAGACCGCGGTGGGAATATTTCCGTCAAACAGCGCCGCACTGCGGGCATCCTCATAACCGCGTGTGCTCGCCATAAAGCAATCCATCTTAACCGAGCCGCCGTACAGTGCCGCCAAGGTGTTGGTATATTTTTTATATTCTCCGAGATACGCCTCATACGCCTCTTTTCGCACAGCGCGGTCGTTGCTCTCTCGGAACACACCGAACGTCCCGTGGGTCAGCGGAACCTCATTGCCCTCCTCGTCATGGACGTTCGGGAACTTCATATCCACGCCCTCCAGCATATCAAAGGCCTGCGAGGGTGTTCCCGCAGCATCGGACAGATTGGCAAGCAGATGCTCTCTCTTCTCATCCAGAACGTGCGCAGAGGAGCGAAGAATATCACCTAAAATGTGACGATAAGGCGCCAGACACTCCTCCTTGAGCCAAGCCTTCATGGTCTCATTGTCCACAGCGAGGATCTCGGGGTTGAGAAATGCGGTCTCCCCCTGCATCGTCATATACAGGCGCTGCGCGCGTCCCACCATATCCTGACTCAAGCTGTCGCCTTGATCCTCGGAGGAACGCAGGAAGGTATAGACGTACACCTTTTCGACCAGCTCGGACACACCATAAATGCAGTCCAGTGCCTCTCTCAACTGTTCGGGTCCCTTGCCGATCATCTCACGGCAGGGCGCGATTTTAGACAATGCGTCGGTCGCCTCGCGCAGTGCCGTCTCCCATGCGTCAAGGCCGGGGAAAATATCATCGAGATTCCAGCGATCGCATAAGTCAATATCTTCTCTTGTTTTGATCGTGTTTGCCATCATTGTGTCTTCCTTTCTTGAAATTGCCCTTCGGTGCATTCTCACGCGCCGCTGCGGGCTTAAAAAATTGATAAAGATAACATGGGATCATACCGTTGTACAGCTTGCGCACCTTATCGGCGCGGCGCCCGTAAAGGCGCTCAAATTCCTCATGTGAGGTCAGAACGTAAATCTGCCAAGGATCAAACGTGGCAAAATGCCGCCCCATCTCCCGATACAGCGTTTCGACCTGCTCGGGGGTCATCAATCTCTCTCCGTAAGGAGGATTACATAATATTGTTCCGCGCCGGTCAGGCTTAACAATCTGCCTTGCATCGGCGGTGAAGATGTTCAACTGCTCCTCCACACCCGCCCGCAGCGCGTTTTCGTAGGTCAGGTCAAGCGCATCCTCGTCGATATCGGACGCCCACACCTCACACGCGCTGTCGGTTTTGATGGCGGCGCGGGCTGACTCACGGGCATCCTCCCACAGCACGGCGGGTAATCGTGCAAAGCTCTCCCCCGCAAAAGAGCGGGCAAGCCCCGGTGCACGTCCCGTCAGGATCATCGCCGCCTCGATGGCAATGGTTCCCGAGCCGCAAAAGGGATCCCAGAGCAGTACGTCCTCCCGCGGACGCGCCGTCAAAGCGATCGCCGCCGCCAAGGTTTCCCGCAGCGGTGCCGCGTTGGCATGAGGGCGATATCCCCTCTTGTGCAGTGCCGCCCCCGACGTGTCGATCAGCAGCATGGCACGATCCTTCAAGAGAAAAAATTCCACCGCGTAGGTAATCCCGCTGTCCTGCGGCAGCCACGACAGCCCATATGCGCTGCCCAAGCGGTCGGCAAGCGCCTTGTTGACAATCTTCTGGCAGGCAGGAATGGAGGTCAACGTACTTTTAATGCTGTGCCCGCTGATGGGAAAAGCATCGTTTTTACCGATCCAATCTTCCCAGGGCAAAGCCTTGGTCCCCTCATAAAGCGCGTCAAAGCTCGGCGCGAAGAAGTCGCCCATTAAAACAAATACTCTCTCGGCGCAGCGCAGCGCAATGTTGGCACGTGGGATATCTGCCTCCTCGCCCTCGAAAATGATGCGCCCGTCGATGGTCTCCAATCGCGTAAGCCCCAGCGCGTCGATCTCCTCGCCCAGCAGCTTTTCCAAGCCAAACAAGCACGTCGCCGCAAGTTTTATACTCATATTATCTCCTTTCTATGGTGCTTGATCGGGGCGGTGCCCCGTCAGCTTGCGGATCTCTCCCCGCTCTCCCTTCTCATGTTCTGCTGCTGTGGCAGGTCAGGTAGAGGATCTGATATTTCTCCGCAGCACGGTGCAGCAGCTGTGCGGCACGTGCGGCGGTATCGTCATCGAAATTGGCAAACGGGTCATCCAGCACAAGGAAGGGCGTCTCCCCTTCAAAAAGCGCATCAACCAAAGACAGCCGCGCACATAATGAGATCACATCCCGCCACCCGGCGCTCATCGCGTCGGTCGGGCGCGCCACGCCCACCCGACGCAGCTTAACGGTAAAATTCCCATCCATGGTAAAGACCGCATCGTTTTCTCCGGTCAGTACACCAAGGTAATCGGCAAAGCTGTCCTTCATCCGCTGCAGATACCGTCCCGATAACTGCTCGCGGGCGGTCTTGAGATATTTTTGTGTCGTCTGTACGGTGGAGAGTGCTGCTCTTGCCCGTTCCAGACGTGTGCGCACCAAGGCTGCCTCGCTCTCCAACGCGTCAATTACCGCCGCCGCATTCTGATGCTCGTCCAGCTCCCGCTGTGTGCGCGCGATCTCCCCGTGGAGCTGCTCCTCGGCCGTATGCAGCCGCTCCCGCTGCTCATGAAAATCCTCCTGTTCTTCCATCACATCAGGACTCCCTGCAGGCAGCGCCGCAATATCAAGCCCCTGCTGCAAAGCATACGCCTGTGCCTCGGCGCGGTGCCGCGCCTGCTCTTCCCTGCTCCGCACGGCGCTCTCACTCCGTTCCCGCAGCCATGCAGCCGCACCGCTCTCGGGAGCTGAGTCACATCCGCCAAGCAGTGCGCGGCGTTCGCTCTCAATTGCAAAAATCCGCTCATGCAGCGCTTGCTGTCGCTTGTGTGCATCGGCAAGCTCGCGTTCAAGCTCTTGGTACCGTGCGACCTTCTGCGCCAGCCTTTCGACCTCTACGGGCGCGTCCTTCACCGCGGGGAGAGCTCCCCACCCCCAGATCTCGGCGAAACGTGACCTTTGCGCCTCTGCCTCTGTGCGAAGTTCATGCTTCCGCTGCAGCCACTGCTTTTCTGCTGCGGCGCGCTCCTGCTTTTGCATCTGCGCTTGCGCACACGCCCGCTCATATTCGGCAATGGCCTCGGCTGCTTCGACGGCATCCGTCACCGATACGCCCAGCACATCTTTAACGCGATGGCAAGCGATCTCCAGCTGTTTCTTATGCTCCTTGTAGGCTTGATGCGCCTCGGCACAACTCTTATGTGCACGGGTATATTCCTCGGTGGTATTCTTTTCGATGCGCGCAAGCAGTACCCACGCACCGATGCTGCAGACAAGTATGAGCAAGCACACCGGCAGCACAGCCCCAAGGCTCCGCGGCAAGAATATCGCGCACATCGCCGTAGCGGCTGTAGCGCACAGTGCCAGCACAGCAGACAGCAGCGCCGCACGGCGTTTTCCTTTTCGGCTCTGCTCGACGCGGATCTCGGCTTGATGCATCGCAGCGGCGGTGCGATCTCGTTCCCGCACCAAACTCCGCGCTTGCCCGTCATACTGCAAGCAAAAATGCTGTAAACGCCGCGCGTCGGGCAAGGGCGGCATCTGTTCTGTCGCCTCACGATCGGACGGTTCTCGCTCACGCCGCCGTTCCAGCGCATCCTGCCATCGTTGCTCCGCGCTTTTCGCCTGCTCTGCGACCTGACGCAATCGTATCAAGGCGGCGTCATCGGGGACATTCTCACCAAACAATGTCTCATATCCCACCATTTCCTGCCGAGCGGGGCTGCGCGATTCCAGGCATTGTGCCAATTGCTGTGCTTGCAGCTGTGCCGCAGCGCGTTCACTCTCCAATTTTTCCAGCTGCGATATCATCTGCGGAGTAGGAAGTGCGCCGCCAAGGCTTGCCATTATCTGCTCATACGCGGCTCCCGCCTCGTCTGCCAGTGCCAGCAGCTTGCGGCAGGTCTGTCGCTTTGCCTCCAGCTCGCCCGCCTTGAGATACGCCTGCTCGCGAGCGAGCAGCATTTCGCTTTCGCGCCGTGTCTGTGCCAGACGATCGGCAAGTGCTGCCAGCGTTTCGTTGCATTGTGCCGCCGCTTGACTGTGCACCCGACATTCCGCCATCTGCCGCTCCAGCTGTGACAGCAGCTCGTCATCGTCGGCGATCGCTCCGCGGCGCCCCCCGCTTACGGTATAATATTTTCTCTGCTTTTCCAACAGATCCACGGCAAGGTCATAGCTGCCGATGTCATCTGTCGCATCTACCAGACGGTTGAGCTTGGCATGAATACTCAGATTGCCGTCACTCTCGTCGATCGGCCGTTGAGAAAGATACGTCGAGCGCTCATATGCCGCTGCATCGACACCAAACCACTCCTCGCCACACGAAAGCCGCCCCTCCACGGGATCAGACATACCCGTTTGCAGATCGGTCAGGGTCATGGTATCCTCGGATTCCTTGGCGCCAAACGTACGCTCAATGCGCAGCTGTCTGCCGCCCACCTCAACATCCATCGATCCGCCGTATACGCCTCCCTGCCACGGGGTATATCGCTTACGCTCATTTTCGATCAGTGATCGGCGAGTGGAGACGGGCAGCCCGTAAAGCATCGCCTTGATAAACACCGCAAGGCTGCTCTTGCCCCAGCCGTTGGGACGCAGCAGCGTGTTCAGCCCATTTGCAGGCTGAAAGGAAAAGCCTTGCAGCGTACCGAAATTTTCCACATAAAGAGACAAGATCCTCATAACTCCGCCTCCTCTCCGCGCAGGGCGCGTAAGCCGCAAAGAATGACGCGATCCCGCTCCGTTGGCGAGAGCTTGGAGGCCATCACGGTGCGGATAAATTCACCCTTGAGCGAGATGTCGTGCAGATAGTCCTCTGCGTGCAGGGCAAGCGTGGTGCGATTGTCCACCTTGACGGCAAAAAAGTGCTCACTCAACCGTCGCTCCAGACTCTCACTATCCACATACAGCTCAGCCGATATCTCCCCCACCAGAGTAAGCAGCAGCATATCCTCGCGCGGAATGTCGCCGGCTGCCGACTCTATACAGCGCCAAAGTGCGCGATCGTTGTCGCAATCGCAAGCATCCACCTGCAATCGATGCACCGTGCGGCGTGCGATGGGCAAAAAGCGCTGCTGCATGGAAACCCCCGTCGGGGACGAGAGATCCTTGTTCAACTCCAGAACAACGATCCCCTTTTCCCCGCACTCATCAAAGCCGCGCCCCTCAGGACAGCCGCTGTAACACCAGATACCTCTCGCATCGAGCGTTTCCGCGCGATAAGAGTGCTCATGCCCCAGTGCCAGATAATCAATTCCCTTTCCCGAAAGGCGTGAAAGGCTGACCACGTCCCGCCCAACACTTGCTGACGGCGTGACCTCTCCGTGCAGCATAACGATATGATATCCCGGCGCTGCGGGAACACATTCATAGATCTCTGCATGCTCGGTGCCCGACGTGCCGCTGATCGTGATGGGAAGGCCGTCCCACGAAAGTGTCACGCTTGTCCACACCTCGCCGCTCAGATCGACCCAATTTTGCGGCAGCCGATCCTCGGGGAAGAGCGGCTGCACATCACGGTCATGGTTGCCGCTGACGTAGATAAAGCAAATATCGGCATAATCCGTGATCAGCTGTCCGACGTGCCGTCGCGTGCTCACGGTCACTCGACTTGTGTCAAATAAATCTCCCGCGATCAGCACCGCCCGCGCCTCCATCCGAGCCGCGGTTGCAACAATGTCACCAAAGGTCAAAAGCAGCTCATCCCGCCGCTCCTTGGCTCGCTTGGCATCCAGATTCGCCGTCATTTTGGCGCCCAGATGCAGATCAGCGCAATGGATCAATCGCATCGTGCTCATGCTGTCGTCCCCTCGTCCATCTTTTTCTTCTCAAGCTCCTCGCCCAGCGCGTCGGAAAGCGTCACAAACTGTGCAATATCCAAGCGTTCTCCCCGAATATCGGGACGATGGCCACAGCGCTCGACCACCGCGGTCAAGGTTTCCTTGGGCAGCTCACCAAAGCCGGTGCAAAGCGAGTTGGGCAGCGTCTTTCTCCTCTGCTCAAACGCCGCGCGGATAGTACGGAACAGCATCGCCTCGCTTTTCGGAACATAGGGTTTCTCCTTGTGAAGCTTGATACGCACGACGGCAGAATCCACCTTGGGCGCGGGAACGAAACGGTCGGCGCGGACGGTGAAGAGCTCCTCAGCCTCGCCGTAGTAAGCAAGCACCGCCGTGATGGCACCGTAATCCTTGCTCCCCGCGTGGGCACACAAGCGGTCGGCGACCTCCTTTTGCACCATGACGGTGATATTTTCGAACGGGCAACCCGACTCCAGCAGTTTCATCAGAATGGGCGTGGTGATATAATACGGCAGATTGGCGCAGACCGACACCGCGCCCTCGGCAAACGCGTCGGCAAGCAGCGCATTCAGATCCGCCTTCATGACGTCCTCGTTGACCACGGTGAAATTAGGATACGAACCCATGGTGAATTTCAGCACGGGGATCAGACCCGTGTCGATCTCAAGCGCCACAACGCGGCGATATCGCTTTGCCAGCTCACAGGAAAGCGTGCCGATGCCGGGGCCGATCTCCAAAATGGTGCTGTCCTGCGCATCCGCGTCGCAGCAAAGCGCAGCGATGTCCTCCACCACCATGCGGTCAGTCAAAAAGTTCTGTCCAAACTCCTTTTTGAAGTTCAGATGGAACACGTTCATTATTTGCTTGATTTCCCGAATATCACAAAGATCCATAATATGCCTCCGGCGGCCAAAACCCTTTTGAAAAAGGGTTTTGGATTCCCAAAACTTTTATCAAAAATATACATATAGTATAACATAAAAGCACGGCAAAATCAAGGCATACGGGAGCGAAAAAAAGATTTTCAAGAAATTTTCAAAAAGCTCTTGCAATTTCCGAAAGAATGTGGTATAATAATCGTCGGTCGCTGGTGTGGCTCAGTTGGTAGAGCAGTTGATTCGTAATCAACAGGTCGCCGGTTCGAGTCCGGCCACCAGCTCCAAAAATCGACAAGTTTCGACAGAAGCTTGTCGATTTTTACTTCTTCACTCTTACCTCTTCACTTTTCACTCTTCTCTCGAAACTTGTCGATCAGGTAATAGGTAAAAGTGAATAGTGAAAAGGTGCTGATGTAGCTTTTCTCCCTTTGGTCGAAAAGAGTTTATTTTATACGTGAGTTCAAATCCATACGAAAACTGCCAAAATATCTTTTTTGTCCGCCCTTCACAAAAACCTTCTCGGACGAAGTTCGGGAAGGTTTTTTCTTTTTCACTTTTCATTCTTCACTTTTCACTACATCCGTCCGAGAAGGTTTTTGGAAGGATATAAATAGTGAATATCCCACGCAAACGTGGGAGTGAAGAAGTATATTAGTTAGCTTTTCGTCAAGGCGAACGGTTATTTTTATGGTGTGGGTTGAAAAGTCATAAGTTTTATGGTATACTGTATTTGACACAGAACAACTGTGACTCTATGATTCGGAGGAACACTTTCATGGTCGATTTCAAAAACGGGAAAATCATTTGCGACAACGGCCTCATCATCGACAAAAATCTGCGCCATTCCGACCTTCTCGCGGCTGTGTGGGAGGAGGAGCAATTTTTCACCCGCCCATCCTATTTTCACGATCTTACACACGTTCAGCTGCGCCATGCAACCTCGGGAGACGGAATTGAAGTCATATGCTTTGAAATCCCCGCAGATGGTATCATCGGCGGATGCTACATATATCCGACCGATTGCTTGCCCGCTACCTTTCCGGAGCCTCCCGAGCGTAAAATGATTCGGAAGAAAATAGAAAAATGGCTGCTCCGTCATCAATGGAGTGCCCAATCCGCCGCGTATCCGTGGGGAGAAGTGCGCCTTATCGATGATGAAAAAAGCGGGAATCTATGTGTCGCCGTAAGTTTCAAATCGCCTGCCATCACGCGTCGGCGTATCAAGCATAATCTTCGCATTCTTCTCCATCGCGTTTTGCATTTCAAAAGGCCAAGAATCCGCTGATCCTATCCGTGAATATTCCTCTTTGATTTACAGTAACCCAACTAACTGTTGTGAAAAAATCAAAAAAACAACAGCCAGTCGGTGGAATCATACCGAATTTATGCTATAATATAACCATCGAAGCGCGCTCGATAATAACTAACAGAAAGAAAGGAACGCCTTATGAACACCATCGGACAAAATATAGCATATTTCAGAAAACAAAAGCAATTAACCCAAGAGGAATTAGCAGAAAAGATGTCAGTAACAGCGCAAGCTGTTTCCAAATGGGAATGCGATGCCTCGTACCCCGATATTACCGTGATCAATTCTCTTGCCAAAGTGCTCGGTATCAGTGTAGACAGTATTTTTAACGGGAGCAAAGAATTTCCCGAAATGAAAGAAACCACGCTGGAAAAGCTTGACCGCAGAATCCTTCGTGTCCATGTGCAGGCAAATGAAGACGGTAACGAAGACGGCGACACAACCATCATCACACGCTTTCCCGTAGCTGCCATCAATAAAGCCATGGAAAACGGAACGCTCAAAAAACTCGTCGGCGAAGATGCGTACGGAGAAGTCGTCAGCACCTTGGGCATGATCGACGCCGGGCTCACCGGTCCAATCGTGGAAGTCAATCACCCCGGCGCCCACGTCACTATTTCGGTGGAAGATTATGAAATTTGAAATACTTTTAGATAATCAGCATCTTTTCATACAAGCTCCACCGGATGCCTGCTTTACAGGCCTGACCGTCCGTCATAAAGGGCAGGAGTTTTCTATCGTCAGCAACGGAAATCGTAAACTGGACTGCCGTCATCAGGATATGGTTTTAGACGAAAATACTACGTTGATTTTTCATCATTATACCTCACCCAAATTCCTCGAAATTCTTGAGAAATTCGCCGGATTTGAGGGAATGAAATGTTATGAAATCCATAAAAAAGGCCTGCACATCTACGCAGACCCGTAACCCATTCCCTTTCCCAAAAGTTTTTGAGGGGAGCGCGAAGGAACTTTATCCAACGCGTTCTATCTATCTCCATCTTGTGGGGCAGGGGTCCCCACATGGCATACCACTCACCAACGATAGAACCGAACCGTAACAGTTCCAACCTAGCCCCCTTATCCAAAAGTTTTTGAAAAGGGGGGGCGAGGGGCACTTTATCCAACGCGTTCTATCTATCTCCATCTTGTGGGGCAGGGG
>JAFTJZ010000048.1 GCA_017456145.1 Clostridia bacterium | reverse complement strand
CCCCCTCAAAAAACTTTGAATAAAAGAGATAGGATGTCATCGTAACGAAAGCATCCTATCCTTTTTTATTCAAGTTCTTGAAAGAGGGGGCGCGGGGGAGAAAACTTCTCGAAAGAAGTTTTCTCCCCCGCCATATCATTCATTATCCGATTTCATTCCCAGAAGACAGTCAACTGTCACGCCGAAGATACGCGCGATATGCACCAGTACCGACAAATCCGGCGCGCACAGACCGCATTCCCACTTGGAAACCGCTTGTTTGGTAACACCGAGGATATTGGCTAACTGGCTTTGGCTCATGTGATTGGATTTACGCAGTATACAGACGTGATTTCCGACAACTTGCGTGATGTTCATGGGGGCTGCCTTCTGACTCATCGGTTTGCCAGAGCTGCCTCTGCCTCTTGCTGTGCCTTGGCGGTTGCCTCATCGATGGGGGTGCCGTTTGCCACTTCGATCATCATGGCTTTCGTTGCAGTAAAGCAACTGTTGGCATCAGCCTGCTGCGGAATGACCGTACGGGAAAGAATGTCGTAATATTGATCGAGGATCGCGTGATCTGTGGTAGTAGCAAGGGCGGTCATAAGCGGTGGAACGAACTGGTTTCTTGCCATGCCGACGGGGAGGTCGATCGCCTGCCCGTACAGATGAGATTTCACGGCTTGATTGAACTCCTTGTTGACGGGGATGGACATGGTCCAGCAGCTTTGTGCGTGGTTGTAGGCATCAAAGCTGAGCGCGTAACGCAAAAAGCGCAGAGCCGCTTCTTTATTTTCACTCTCGGCGTTGATGCCAAAGGCAATGGTAATATCGCCGTACACGGTATCCGTGCCTTGCGCATTAGGAGGCGTGGTCAGGACGGGGGTTTTCCCAAGCTCTGCGATCCGGTAGGTCAGATCGGAAAGCTGCTGAGGATTGGAGAATCGATACATACCAATACCAGACGTACTTGCATTAAGGAACAGCGTTTTGCCGAGGATGAGAGCAGCGAGTTTCTTGTCCTCAATACCACAGCTGCTGTCATACTCCAATCGCGAGCCCATGTAGCTGAGCAGTATCTCCAAGTCACTTCCGTAAATTCCGGGGAAGAGGCGATCATAATCGCGGACGGTCTGCACAAAC
Source organism: Clostridia bacterium (assembly GCA_017456145.1). Classification (GTDB taxonomy): domain Bacteria; phylum Bacillota; class Clostridia; order Oscillospirales; family CAG-272; genus SIG644. The sequence continues at coordinate 2,417 of JAFTJZ010000048.1, read as the reverse complement.
GCTGTATCGGTGTAGTGTGCGGTTTGCGTCTGCAGATTGATTGGCAGATTGTTGCAATGAAACATCAGCTCATGCAGAGAATACATGTTGTAAACTGTCAGCCCGTCATAGCCGGATGCGGCGATGCTCTCGGAAAACTCGGAAAACGAGGTGCCCTGACCGTAAGCGATCCCGTATGCATCCAGCGTTTCCGCAATACCGACCAGCAGAGGAACCTGATAATAGATGGGGACAAACTTGCGTTCTCCGTTGAAAACACCTGCCTCTAAAATGTTTTCCTCATAGTCCGACCAGTCAAGATAGTCGTAAAGGTCATTGAGTTCATTGATGTCCAAAAGGCGGTCGGAAAGCGCGGCACTGACAAAGTCGGTGCCGGAAAACACCGAAGAATACAGAAAAATATCGGGCGCTTTTCCTTGCGCGACCATATCGTTGATGTCGTTTACATAGCTTATCTGCGAGATATGGTCTAAATGTACGACCTCGATCTCGACGTTGGCGTTTTCGCTGCTGAAGCCCTCTACCAAGCGGTTGATGTATTCAGCGTTGCCGTTGTTGGTAATCAGCCGCAGCGTCTGCAGGCGAGGGATTTCGGGCGGGGTGTTTGGCTTGTTGGGTGTTTCGTCCTCAGCGGAGGATGTATCGTCGGGACTTTCGGTGTTGGGGGCGTATACAGGCTCATCGGTGTCCGGCGGGGATGCGGTGCAGCCCGACAAAGTAAGCAGAAGGAGCGCTAAAAACAAACAAATAATTTTTTTCATAAGGTGTCCTCCGTGTTATGCATGTGTTTTGGTATCATCGCGCTTGCCGCACAAGCGATAGCCCTCCAAGGTGGAGATCAAGCCTGAGGCGGAGTAGATGTGCAAATCTCCAAGATGGTCGCAGCTGCCCGATTCCCTCGCATGCCCACGCTCAACAAGAAAGGTATTACTCGGAATAGGATTGAGCAGTAGCACGTGTATATTTTTCTTTGTGGGATGTTCAGCGATTTTCCATTGAATATCCGGCATGAGGTAGGTTCCTCTTGAGAACGTGGAAATATCCGAGATGGCAAAAAAGTAGTTTTGCGTGGCGGTGCTGCCCTGCGAAGTTGCAAAGTTCAAGGCGCAAAAGGCGTAGTCGTAGGATACCAGTGAAAAGGCAATGTTATCCTCATATGAATATAGACCGGTGTCGGAGATACGCAATGCTTTTTTGTGCCTGACCGTCGCAAACAACGACAGAATATAGCACTCGGTGTCAGTTTCGTAAATCCACTCGGGTGTCGTGGTACGATGAAAGACCGAACGGTAGGAATTTGCGCGGCGGATGAAGGTGTGACCGTTCCTTACAGCATATTTTTTGAGCTGCCGATACGCTCTGGCGCGGATGCGTATCGCACGCAGATACAATCGCGCATGCAACAGCGCGATAACGCCCAATACAAAAATGCTGATTTGCAACGTGACGATAAAATAGGAACGATAAGATTCGTTGTTTATCAAAAAATAAGATGCTCCCAGCAGAACGGCAGCCAGCAGGCACAGTGCGACCTTGACGGCGGTGGGATGTGAGTCTTGATTGTGCGTCATGGCGAGCAGTTCTTGAATCTTGTTTACATCGCCCAACTCCTCGCAAGCATCACGGAAGGCGTCCATTTCCTCCATGCCGTATTGCACGATGCGATAATAGACCGCATCCTCCAGATGCTCGGCGTACTCGCGCTTGACCTCCTCCCGCTTGCGGCGGGAGTGAATATCGTAGGCGATGCGGGCGCTGTAACGGCGGATTTCGGATTGCAGCTCCTTGGAGATGATGAACATATCAATTCACTCCTTCCAGTACGCCGTCCACTGCTTTGGTAAAGGCAGCCCATTCCTCAAGCTGAGCCGCCAAACGGAGCTTTCCCGCGGCGGTGATGCGATAATACTTGCGCTCGCGTCCGCTTTCGCTCTCGCGGCGGAAGGATTCGATGTAGCCCTCCTTTTCCATGGTGTGCAGAATGGGATAGAGCGTGCCTTCGTTGAGCTTGAAGGTGTCACCCGACTTGCGGTAAAGCTGCTGCACCAGCTCGTAGCCGTAGGTTTCGTTCTCGCTGATGATACGCAACACCATCATGGCGGTGCTGCCCTTGAGTAATTCTTTGCTGATTTTCATGAAAAATCCTCCTTTTTATGTGTTGAATTTCGATGCATCGTAAATCTATGTATATATTATACCATGGATTACGAGGTATGTCAAGGGGTTTAGAAAAAATTTTTGTGTGAGGGAACTTTTGTGTACAAAAGTTCCCCCCGCCCCCCTCAAAAAACTTTGAATAAAAGAGATAGGATGTCATCGTAACGAAAGCATCCTATCCTTTTTTATTCAAGTTCTTGAAAGAGGGGGCGCGGGGGAGAAAACTTCTCGAAAGAAGTTTTCTCCCCCGCCATATCATT
>JAFTJZ010000001.1 GCA_017456145.1 Clostridia bacterium | reverse complement strand
TGAGATCGGTCCTCAAGGCCCTCAGGGCCCTGCAGGTCCTCAGGGACTCACGGGTCCACAGGGTCCTGCAGGTGAGGTAGGTCCTGCGGGTCCACAGGGCCCGGTGGGAAATCCCGGCCCCGCAGGTCCTCAAGGCCCCGCGGGTGAGATCGGCCCCGTAGGTCCCCAGGGTCCCGTCGGAGCCACGGGAGCTGTCGGTCCCCAAGGTCCCGTTGGTCCACAAGGCCCTGTCGGCGACGTCGGTCCTGCAGGTCCGCAAGGCCCGATCGGTGCTACCGGTCCGATGGGTCCTCAAGGCCCACAAGGTCCGCAAGGTCCCGCGGGCGAAACGGGTCCTCAGGGTGTGCAAGGTCCCACCGGTGCGACGGGGCCGATTGGCCCTCAAGGTCCCGTTGGCCCACAAGGGCCGGCGGGGGACACGGGGGCGCAAGGTCCGCAAGGGATCCCCGGCGGTGTGCTGAGTTATGCTGATTTTTATGCTCTGATGCCCCCTGACAATGCAGCGACGGTGGCTCCCGGTACCGATGTGAGTTTCCCGCAGAACGGTCCGATTGCCAATACGAATATTGGCCGTCTCGGTCCTTCGTCGTTTTATCTTGGCCCGATCGGAAGTTATCAGGTTTTGTTCCAAGTCGGTGTGACCGAGGCAGGACAACTGATCCTGACGCTGAACGGGCAAGATTTGGCCTATACCGTGGTTGGGCGTGCGACAGGCACCTCACAGATCATTGGTATGGCGATCGTAACGACCACGGCAGTCAATTCCGTTCTGACGGTTCGCAATCCCGCCGGAAATGCCGCAGCGTTGACCATTACCCCACTGGCGGGAGGAACACGCCCGGTATCCGCGCATCTTGTGATCACGCAGCTCCAATGAAATCCGGGAATATACGTTCATTGTTATAAAAAAAGCCTGTTGTGCTCCGCACGAGCGGAGCGCAACAGGCAAGGGACGTTTATTCGTCGAGATATTGGCAAGCAGCAAGCGCGGCGGTGGCACCGTCGGCGACGGCGGTCGTGATCTGTCGGATCTTTTTGGCACGGCAGTCTCCTGCTACGAAGATCCCTGCGGTTTGTGTCGTGCATTCCTCGCTTGCGTCGAAATAGCCCCAGTCGTTGAGCTTGGCGATAGCAGCGAAGGCGGTGTTGGCGGGGATCAGTCCGATGGCAACGAAAACGCCGTCGCAATGCAGCTCTCGCTGCTCGCCGGTATTCGTCCTGACGATGCGGATCCCGCAAAGCTCACCGTCCTTGGAGAGCATTTCGCTGACGGTGGTACCCATGATAAATTCGACGTTCTTGCGAGTACGTAGTGTTTCAAGTAGTCTGGCCTCCCCGGTAAAGTAATCCAGATTCTGAATGATCGTGACCTTGCTGCAGCTCTCGGAGAGCAGCACTGCCTCTTGCAGTGCCGAGTTGCCGCCACCGATGACGGCGACCTCCCGATCCTTGTAGAACGCACCGTCGCAGACAGCACAGAAGGAGACTCCGTTGCCGATCAGCGCCTCCTCGCCGGGGACGCCGAGCAATCGGTGCTTGACGCCCGTTGCCAGAATGACGCTGCGGCAGGTGTACTCGCCGTATTCGGTGACGACTCTTTTACGCTTGCCGTCCTCAAGCAGCTGTACGTCGAGCACCTCTTCCAGATTGACATCGGCTCCGAGAGAGAGCACCTGATCGACCATTTTGTCGGCGAGCTCATTGCCGCTGATCTGCATCTCACCGGGATAGTTTTCGATTTTGGGGGAATGGGTGATCTGGCCGCCGAAGGCTGACTTTTCCAGCACCAGCACGCTCTTGCCCGCGCGCAGGGCGTAGATGGCGGCGGTCAGGCCCGCGGGCCCCGAGCCCACGACGATGATATCGTAATTTACCGTATCCATGACTTTTCGATTCCTTTCCTATGAAGAGTTTTGCACCGATGGGAGTCGGTGCAAAACGTGGATGGGATTTACAGACTTTCGATATACTTCTTGATATCCGAAACGCCCTTGTAGTTGGTGTATTCGCCGTTTTCGATGACAGTCAGTGTGGGGGCTTGCTTGATGCCGTATGCCTTGACAGCATCGGGATGCTCCTCGGCGATCAGCTTGGTGAAGATGACCCCCGCTTTATCCAGAAGTGCGGCTGCAACCTTGCAATTGGGGCAGGTGGTGGTAGCGAAGAGAATGATGCCATCCTCTTGGGCTGCGGTATGCTCTTCGGGGAGGGTGGCGTTCTCCGCAGAGGCGGCACGAGGTGCGGTGCTGTTGGCGATATTATAGACCTTGCGCTCCTTATATTCCTGCGATTTTCCGTCGTTCCAGTTCTGAACGGGGCGGTAATAGCCCGTGATACGGCTGTAAACCTCGGCCTTCTCGCCACATTCGGGACACTCAAAGTGTTCCCCTGCAATGTAACCGTGGTTTTTGCAGACAGAATAGGTGGGAGAGAGGGTGTAATAGGGCAGCTTGTAATTTTCTGCGATCTTGCGGATGAGATTGGCTGCGGCCTTCCAGTCGGGCAGCTTTTCACCCAGGAAGGTGTGGAAGACCGTACCGGAGGTGTACAGCGTCTGCAGCTCGTCTTGAATATCCAAGGCGGCGAAGACGTCCTCGGTGTAGCCGACGGGCAGGTGAGAGCTGTTGGTGTAGTAGGGGGTGCCGTCGGCCTCGCCTGCGGTGATGATATGGGGATATCTTTCAAGGTCGTGCTTTGCCAGACGGTAGGAGGTGGATTCGGCGGGCGTTGCCTCCAGGTTGTACAGATCGCCGTATTGTTCCTGATAATCGGACAGGCGCTCTCTCATGTGATTGAGAACGTCCTTGGTGAAATCCTGCGTGATCTTGTGGGTCATATCCTTGCCGATCCACTTGGCATTGAGCCCCGCCTCGTTCATGCCGACAAGACCGATGGTAGAGAAGTGGTTGGCAAACGTACCAAGGTATCTCTTGGTGTAGGGGTAGAGCCCCTCGTCCAGCAGCTTGGTGATGATGGTTCTTTTGATCTTGAGCGAGCGGGCGGAGATGTCCATCATGTGATCCAGACGCTTGTAGAAATCCGCTTCGGTTTCGGCGAGATAAGCGATTCTTGGGATGTTGATGGTTACGACACCGACCGAGCCCGTGCTCTCACCGCTGCCGAAGAAACCACCCGATTTCTTGCGCAGCTCGCGCAGATCCAGACGAAGGCGGCAGCACATACTGCGAACGTCGCTGGGCTCCATATCGGAGTTGATGTAGTTAGAGAAGTAGGGCGTGCCGTACTTGGAGGTCATCTCAAAGAGCAGACGGTTATTCTCCGTGTCGGACCAGTCGAAATCGCGCGTGATGGAATAGGTGGGGATGGGATACTGGAATCCGCGGCCGTTGGCATCGCCCTCGATCATGGTCTCAAGGAACGCCTTGTTGATCATATCCATCTCGACCTTGCAGTCCTTGTATTTGAAGTCCTGCTCCACACCGCCGACGATGCAGTTGAGCTCGGCGAGGTCTGCGGGAACCGTCCAGTCCAACGTAATGTTGGAGAAGGGAGCCTGCGTACCCCAGCGGGAGGGGGTATTGACACCGTAAATAAAGGATTCGATGCACTTCTTGACTTGATCGTAGGTGAGGTGATCGCATTTGACAAAGGGTGCCAGATAGGTGTCAAAGGAGGAGAATGCCTGTGCGCCTGCCCACTCGTTTTGCATGATGCCAAGGAAGTTGACCATCTGATTGCACAGCGTGGCCAGATGCTTGGCGGGAGCGGAGGTGATCTTGCCCGTGACACCGCCAAGCCCCTCCTGAATCAGCTGCTTGAGCGACCATCCCGCACAATAGCCGGTCAGCATGGCGAGGTCGTGCAGATGAATGTCGGCATTTCTGTGGGCGTTTGCGATCTCATCGTCATAGATCTCGGAGAGCCAGTAATTTGCGGTGATGGCACCGGAGTTGGAGAGGATCAAGCCGCCGACCGAATAGGTGACGGTGGAGTTCTCCTTGACGCGCCAGTCGTTACCCTTGACATATTTATCGACCAGATCCTTGTAGTCAAGGATGGTGGATTTCATGTTGCGCATTTTTTCGCGCTGGCGGCGGTAGAGAATGTATGCCTTGGCAACGTCGTCATAGCCTGCCTGCACCAGTACGGACTCTACGCTGTCCTGAACGTCCTCAATGGAGATCTTATTGTCCTTGATCTTTGGCTCAAAGTTGGACGTGACCTTGAGTGCGAGAAAATCGATGACCTCGGGATGATAATTTCTGCTTTGGGATATAAACGCTTTGGTGATTGCGGCGCTGATTTTTGTAATATCAAAATCGTCGATTCGGCCGTCTCTTTTGATGATCTGGTACATATGTTCCTCTCTTTCCGTGCTGGGTATATATTTTTAGGGTACAAATCGCCCGTTTCGGCGTGCTTTTACATTATAGCAGAAAAAAGGCGCAATGTCAAGTGCTTTTGCACAAGATGTTGCGTCTTTTTCTGCTTTTATCACAATATATGGTTCAGATACCGCGCAGCTGTGTGTTGCTTACGTATTTTTTTGCGGTGGCAAGGAAGACTTCCAGCGTCGCGGCGGTATGGGCGTGCAGGTTGCTCTTTATAACATCGCCCGAATCGGTGAAGGATTGGAGATAGTAGGCAGCTGCGCCGCGGATCCACGTGCCGATCGCCTCAAAATCCTCTTTTTCGTGAAATTCGCGGACAACGGTGGTGCGAAATTCATATGGGAGGGTGCCGCGCATCAGGAGTGCTGCGCTCTCGCGGACGGGTGCCATATCAAACGAGGGGAGCCCCACGGTCAGGGGATATTTATCGGGGGCATTCTTGATATCCATGGCGACCATGTCGATCAGCCCATGATCGATCAGTGCGCCAAGGCGGTCGGGATATGCGCCGTTGGTGTCCAGCTTGATCCGATAGCCGAGGGCCTTGATTTTTTTCAGAAACTCCGGCAGATCGGGATGAAGGAGAGGCTCGCCGCCGCTGACACAAATGCCGTCCAGGATGCCGCGTCGACGACGGAGCAGCTCGAAGACCTCCTCTTCGGGAATGCTTGGCAGCGCAGCGGCGCGAAGAGCCAAAGAGGCATTATGGCAAAAGGGACACTTGAAATTACAGCCCCCCGTGAACACGGTGCAGGCAACGCACCCGGGATAATCCAGCAGCGTCAGCTTGGCAAGTCCTTTGATCAGCATGATTCTTCTAGCTGTGCGGCAGCCTGTGTGAGCAGCTCACGGATGGGAAGGTGCTGCGGGCAGATATCCTCGCATTGACCGCAGCCGACACAACTGCTTGCCTTACCGCCGTCCTTGGTGATCACTGCGTAGCGCTCCTTGGGGTCAAAATCGCGGTAGACCTTGGTGGCGTTGAGACAGGCGAGAACGTCGGGAATGGGAATCTGGCGAGGACATTGCTCGGTGCAATAGCTGCAAGCCGTGCAGGGAATGAGGCGCTGGGCGTGGATGATGGAGCAGACCTTGTCCACGGCGGACAGCTCAGCCTCATCGAGCGGCTTGAAGTCCTGCATATAAGAGATATTGTCATTCATCATGTTCATGTCGCCCATGCCCGAGAGTACCATGAAAATGCCCTCAAAGCTTGCAGCAAAGCGAATGGCATAACTGGCATATGAGCCACCACCCAGAGTGTCGTAGATCGCCTTTGCCTCATCGGGGAGGTTGACCAGACTGCCGCCCTTGACGGGCTCCATGATGATCATGGGCTTTTGGTGCTTGCGGCAGACCTCATAGCATTTGCGTGATTGCACCGAGGGATCCTCATAATCCGCATAATTGAATTGGATCTGTACCACCTCGACCTGCGGGTATTCGGTCAGGATCCGATCCAGCACGTCCGCCGTATCGTGGAATGAAATGCCGAGATGCTTGATCTTTCCCTCGTCGCGCAGCTCCATCGCCGTCTCGTATGCGCGACAGCGCTTGAACTGCTCGAATACGTCGCGGTTCTGCGCGTGCATCAGATAAAAATCAAAGTAATCCACACCGCACGCCCTGCACTGGAGGTCAAAGAAGGGGCGGATCTCCTCCTGTGTTTTGAAATAGGGGCCGGAGAGCTTATTGACCAGAATATAGTCCTCTCTGGGGTAACGGGAGGTCAGACACTCCCGTAGCGCCAGCTCGCTCTTTCCGCCTATGTAGCCGTGTGCCGTGTCAAAGTAGTTAAAGCCTGCGCGAAGGAAGGTGTCGACCATCTCGCACATGACGGCATGATCTACCTCGCCGTCCTTCATGGGCAGACGCATACAGCCAAAGCCGAAGTTTTTCTTGATGTTTTGAAATGGATGTGTCATGGTATATCTCCTATCTGGTTCGACGCGCGCCGCAGCGGCTTTTGCGCCGTAGTGTCGGGTATAAACAATTATATCATATTGCCTGCAGTTTGTCAACCGTTGCTTGCGATCAACCCAGTAAAAAGTCAAAAACGAGCATCAGACAAAATCCGCCAAGCAGGGTATAAGTCGCACCGCGTTCGTTGCCGTGAGCATGGGTCTCGGGGATCATCTCATCGCTGATGACATAAAGCATGGTGCCCCCCGCAAAGGCAAGGGCAAAGGGGAGGATGGCGGTGGAGATGCTGACAGCAAAATATCCCACCAGCGTACCGAGCACCTCGACCACACCGGTCATCAGTGCAATGATGAAGGTGCGCCCCGGCTTTATTCCGGAGGCGAGCATGGGGGCGATGATGACCATACCCTCGGGAATGTTTTGCAGGGCGATACCGCCGGCGACGGTCAATGCTTGCAGATTGTCACCCGTGCCAAAGCTGACACCTGCGGCAATGCCCTCGGGTAGATTGTGAATGGCGATGGCGATGACGAACAAGAGAACTTTATTTAACTGTGCACTCTTTTGCGGGTGGGACTCGCCCTCGATGCCCGTCAGCTTGTGCAGATGCGGTACCAGCTTGTCCACAAGATTGAGGCACAGTGCGCCGCAGAAAACACCCGCAACGGTGACAAGCAGCGTGATGGCAGCGGAGGCCGTGCTGTACTCCAGGGAGGGGAGGATCAGACCGATGACCGCCGCTGCCAGCATGACGCCCGCGGCAAAGGAGAGAACGATGTCGTTGAATTTGTGCGATGGTTTTTTTAGCAGAAAGCCGAGCAGCGCACCGATGATGGTCGCACCGCCGACTCCCAACGCGGTGAGCAATACAATACGCATGGGAAACGCCTCCTTGAAATAGTTTCGGGATAGAAGTATTATAACATATCAGGAAGATTTTTTCAATACCCCGCGGTAAAAATCCTGCGCTGCGTGTGTGGAGCCTTTGCGCTTTGAAAAAAATGCAAAAAAATATCAAAACAGGCGTCTTTGCAAACATTTCGTTAACAATTGTATGGTACAATATCTATGGATTACAATGTCATAAGGAGGATCACCGATGTTTCAAATACTGGTTGTGGAGGATGACGTGCAGCTGTGCCGCAGCGTCTGTACCTTTCTGAATGCCAACGGATATGCAGCGACGGGCTGCCTGCGGGTTACCGAGGCTTACGATGCGATGTATGAGACCATGTTTGATCTGATCATCTCGGATATTATGATGCCGGAGATTGACGGCTTTTCCTTTGCGCAGACGGTGCGCTCTCTGAATAAGGAAATTCCCATTTTATTTATGACGGCGCGGGACGACCTTGCCTCCAAGCAGCGGGGATATCGCGCAGGCGTGGATGATTATATGGTCAAGCCGATCGATCTTGACGAGCTGCTCTTACGTATCGGGGCACTTCTGCGCCGTGCGGGAATCGCTGCCAATCGACGCTTGGAGGTGGGGAATTTCATCATGGACGTCGATGAGCATACGGCATATCTGGATGGCGAGGAGATCGCACTGACGGCGCGGGAGTTCAATCTGCTTTATAAATTACTTTCTTATCCCAAAAAGACCTTCTCGCGGACACAGCTGATGGATGAGTTCTGGGATGCGGACACTGCATCGGGACCGCGAACGGTCGACGTCTACATGACCAAGCTGCGCGCCAAGCTTGCGGGCTGCGATGCCTTTGAGATCGTCACGGTGCATGGCTTGGGATATAAGGCGGTGCTCTCATGAAAAGAGGACTGTCCTATCGGAAACTGCTCTCGGCGTTGCACCATTTTCTGGTCTTCTTTTTGATCGCCGCGTTTTTGATCACCTGTACGCTGATGCTGTTTGTGACGGTGATGACGCGCACACTCGGGATCGAGCTGACCGGTGAGAACGTCGAGGTGGCGGCGAAACTGACGCTTCTCAACGTGATTGCCCTGGCATTGGTGTTTACGATTTTGGATACCCTGCGGAGAAAGATGACGGTAGATCGTCCGGTACAAAGAATCGTGCAGGCAGCGCAAAAGATGATGCAGGGAGATTTTTCGGTTCGTATTCCCATGAGCAAAAGCCTGGATACGGAGGATAAATTCAACGAAATCGCCGCTTGCTTTAACCAAATGGCGCTGGCACTCTCGGAAAATGAAACGCTGCGCAGTGATTTTATTGCCAACGTGTCGCATGAACTGAAAACGCCGCTTGCCGTGATGAAGAATTATGGTACACTGCTTGGCTCCCCTCATCTTGACGAGAGTGATCGGCTGGAATATGCACAGGCAATTACCGATGCGGCAGGTCGGCTGGCAACGCTGGTGAGCAACATTCTCAAGCTCAATAAGCTGGAGCATCAGCAGATCACGCCCACCGCGCAGCATTTTGATCTGAGCGCGCAGGTGTGCGAATGTGCGCTGGGCTTTGAGGAGGCCTGGGAGGCTAAGGGGCTGCAGCTGGAGAGTGAGATCGACGACGGTGTGTGTGTCAGATCGGATCCAGAGCTTTTGTCCTTGGTCTGGAACAACCTGCTTTCCAATGCCATCAAATTCACCGAACGGGGCGGCACCATCACGCTGCGGGTACGCGACTGCGGAGAGGCTGCCGAGGTGCAGATCGCAGATACGGGCTGCGGCGTTTCCTGCGAGGTAGGCAAGCATATGTTTGACAAGTTCTATCAAGGGGACACCTCACACGCCACCGAGGGCAATGGCCTGGGGTTGGCGCTGGTCAAGCGAGTGGTCGATATGTGCGGCTGCGATATTGCCGTGGAGAGTGAGGTCGGCGTGGGAACAAAATTTACTGTGAGGTTGCCGAAGAATGGGTAAGATCAATTGGAAACGGATGGGGGTGCATCTGCTTTTTCCACCACTTTGGCTGCTGATCCCACTGACGATCGCCGCGGCGGTGCTGTTGATCGGTGGTGCTACGGTCTGGGCAGAGAAGGCGGTTCTGGTATATACCTCTTATGGGCTGTCGGCATACGCGCTGAGTGCGGTCTGCTTTCGAATCCCCCGTATCATACGCTTTATCAAGCGGGTCAAAAGGGAAAATGCGTATCTTGTCCGCTGGAGTCGGGATGTACGATATCGTACACGGCTGTCTCTGTTCGGCTCGCTTGCCTTCAGCGCGGCGTACGCGATATTTCAATTAGGGCTTGCCCTGTATCATCATTCGGTTTGGTTTTTTTCGTTTTTCGTTTATTATATGCTGCTTTCCGTCATGCGGTATTCGCTTTTGCGGCACATCCGTTCTGCAGGAGCGGGAACACCTGCGCTCAAGCAAGAATATATCCGATATCGCCGCTGCGCCTATCTGCTTTTGCTCATGAATGTGACGCTGGGGGGCATTGTGCTCTATATTACCCGCTTTCATTACGGGATCTCGCATCACGCCATTACAACCATTGCTATGGCGGCTTATACCTTTTATGCGCTGACGACGGCGATCGTTTCGTTTGTCCGCGATCGCAAACGGGAGGGCAACAGTCCGACGCTGGCGGCGGCGCGAGTCATAAGGCTTGCAAGCGCAGCGGTCTCTATGCTGACGCTGGAGACCGCGATGCTGTCGGCGTTCGGCGATGGCACGGACACCGTGCTCTGGCAATGGATGACAGCGAGCTACGGTACGGCCGTTTGCGGCTTTGTCGCGCTCGCAGCGGTGTGTATGATCGTACACGCCGGCAGACAATTGAAAAAATTCAGGGAGATGAATGATCATGAATGATCCTATAAACAACAAGGAGAAAGACTCTTTTTCCTACACCTACTCCGCAAGAGAGCAGGAGGAGGTGCGGAAAATTCGGGAAAAATATGACCGCACGCCCCCCGCGGAGGATAAAATGGAGCAGCTGCGCCGTCTGGATCGCACCGTGACGCGGAAAGGGACGGTCGCCTCTATGACGCTGGGCATTCTCGGCGCACTGTTTTTGGGTACGGGAATGAGCCTGATCATGACAGAGCTGGGGGCGGGACTTGGAATGGCGGCACTGCCCGTGGGGATTGCGGTCGGGGTCGGCGGCATCGTGCTGGCGGCTCTGGCATATCCGATCTATACGATGTTGGTGCACAGGGAACGTGCAAGGATTGCTCCCCTGATATTGCAGCTGACGGATGAGATGATGCACAGGGAATGATCCTCGAAGATGGGGCAATGCTTGATTCCATAAAAAGCGAGAGATCCAACGGGCAAAGCGGCTCGCGGATCTCTCGTTTTTATGTCAGATAATCATTTGTGCAGATTCGGTCAGGCGTCCGTCTTTGTAAAGAAGGGTCTTGACCTCATAAGGAACGAAACAAAGATCGATCTTGGCCCCGCAAAGGGAAAAATCGGTCGTAACGGCATCGGGGGTGTTGTTGAGCAGGCGAACGACGTAGGTGCCTTCGGTATCATCCGCTTTTTTAATGGTCACCACGCTGATGCACTCATCACGGAGCGCGATGGAAAATGTATTCTCGCTCGTTGCCTTGCCACCCGTCGGAAAGACGTTGAGCGCATAAGGCTTTTGGTTGAATTGCTGTGCCGCATTCTCAAGCTCGCGCTCGGCAAAGACACCAAGGCGGAAGGAGAAATTGTTCTCCCCTTGGTCGATCTTTTTGACAAAGCGGTCGGTGGGAATGATGGGACGATCCATAATGGGATGTGCGCAATAGCTGACACCGCGAACCAGGGAGAGATAAAGAGCACCATTTTCAAAGTGGCTGCCGTACAGACAGTTGTTGAGCACGGCGGGGCACTTGCCGTCTTCCCGACGCAGGGCAATAAAGCGCTGGGAGACGTTCTCGCGGGCATCCATATGCAGCTCCTCGGTGCCAAAGGCGGTCTGACCGATCAGCGTACCCTCGGCGGTGAAGGGGAGCTTTAGCTTGACGAAACGATTGATATCGCCGAAGAACAGGTTGACATCAACGTCGATCAGATCATTGTTTTTGTATATCTTGTAGAAAATACGGGCGCGGGTGTTGTCAAGCTCAAAGAGTGCCTCAACACCCATGAAGATGTCGCCGTCCTCGGTGATGGAAATGTTTTTCAGACCGCGGAAAACACCGTCGGGAGCCTCACTGAGATGGAAAGGGCGCTCGTTTGTGCCAAGGCGGGCAAGCTGGAACCCTTGCATTGCCCACGGATCGGGGTTGTCGTCAAACATACAAAGCTCAAAGCTGTCTTTGATGTATTCCACGCCGTCCAGCGCGTAGGTCTTGAGCAGACCCGTTGTCGCGTCGATCTCCACACGCTTGTGTCCGTTGTCGAAGACGGGGTTCTCGGGGCGAGAGGGCGCGACCTTTTCCACGACCTTGGTGTAGACGCTGTAACGGCGCATTCCCATGGGGGGGACGGTCGCGGAGAAAATGATGCGCTTGCGCCAGTCAAGATTGAGGTTGCTCTCCTCCTTGATGGTCTGGGAGGGAATGATGTTGCCCTTCTCGTCCTTGACCGTGATCTCGGTGACGGTATCGGTCCAGTTCTGATCGGCCAGCATAAATTCACATTCCACGTTCTCGGTGATACTGCGGGCGGCGGGGTTGAATACAAGAATGGGATATTCACCCTCGGCTGCGATTGCCTGATCGGCGGCAAGGGCAAAAAAGGCCTTGGTCTTCATGCGCTCGGCCTCCAAAAGTCCGTGATCCAACAGCTTAAGGCCGTTATCCTCCGCGGCCTGAATACTGCTGCCGGGGAGAACGTCGTGGAATTCGGCATTGAGCAGATCCTCGGTGACGGTATGAACGGTTGCCTCGGGGTATTCGTTCATCGCACCCGAGAGGTTTGCTACGGAAAGCATTTTTTCCGCCAGATACAGCTCGTTTTCCAGTTGGACGTGCTTGCGCTTGATGCGTCCCATCGAGGTGTAGCAGCCGGGTGCAAACATACGCAGCGACGTTTCTACGACCTCGGTCGGCTCGATGCGGGCGAAGAACTGCTCGGGGGTGGAGTGCAGAAGTGTGATCTCACCGCGCTCGGACAGCTCCTTGATGTCGGATAGGTCCTTGCGGGAGGGACCGCCGCCGTGGTTGCCGACCCCCCACAGCACGCAGATGGTATCCTGCGGTTGAGCGTTAGCCATGTTGATGATGGCAGTGGCTGCGTGACCAAGAGGCGTGCCGTAGCTCCGCGCGCGATTGACCTTGATGGTCGAGCCGTCAAAGCCGCGCCAGAGAAACTGATCGGAGGGCAGGGGACACTCGCCGGGGTTGGGACGGCAGTGGAGATAGCTGTCCTGCCCGCATTTTTTGATGATCTGCACCAAGCCGCGGGTATGTCCGAAGGGGTCAAAGTTGATGGCGGTGGTGGGGAAGACGCCAAAGCGGCTCTGGAAATAGCGCTTGCCCTCCAGAATCTGGCGGACAAAGCTCTCGCCGCTGGGCATATTGCAATCGGGCTGCAGGTACCAGCCGCCCATGATGTGCCATTTGCCCTCCTTGACCAGACGGCAGATGTCGGCAAACAGCGGCTGATCGTATTCTTCGACATACTTGTAGACCGTGACCTCGTTGTGGCAGAAGATGTAATCAAATTCCCCGGCAAGATTGACTGCCGAGCGGAAGGTGGACAGCACGACGCTGACGCCCTCTTGCCAATCCCACTGCCAGATGGGATCGATGTGCGCGTTACATATCAAATGGACTTCTTTCATGGGAAAACGCTCCTTTACAAGTGATAGGATAATTATACAAGAAAAACGCGCAGATTGCAAGAGCAAATTCCTTTTTTTCGGAGCTTTTTTCTTCTTTGCCGCCTTATGGTAAAAATGTTTGTCCGCAGGGGGTTGTAATTTTGATGATTTTATGGTAAAATAGTGGTAGAATGACGGGATGCCGCACGTCGGCAGAAAGGAATCGATATATGGCAAATTACAGAAGAGGTCGCATCAACGACGAGGTCACAAAGGAGGTGGCGCAGATCCTGCGCGAGGTCAAGGACCCCAGAGTCCGCGACGCCTTTGTCAGCGTGACGGGTGCAGAGGTGACGCCCGACCTCAAATACGCAAAAATCTATTACTCCTTCCTCAACGGGGACGAGAAGGAGCTGCGCCGCGGACTCAAGGCGGCATCGGTGTTTATTCGCGGCGGACTTGCCAAACGAATGAATTTGCGCATCACGCCCGAGCTGACCTTCGTGCGTGACACCTCACTGGAATACGGCGCACATATCAACAAGCTGTTGAGCAAGGTCGAGGACGAGCTTGCCGAGATTGACGCCCGCGAAGCTGCGGCTGTCGAACTTAATCCCCAAGACGACGAGGAAGAATGATATGGACATGGGTATGGAATATCCCCGATATTCGCTCAAGGAGGCTTGCCATGTGCTTTGTGCGCTGACAGAGTCCGCGACGCATGCGGTCATACTGTTTCACGCCCGCCCCGACGGTGATGCGGTCGGCTCGGCGTTCGCTTTGCGCATGATTCTGGAGCAGATGGGGCTCAAGGTGCGCTGCCTTTGTGCCGACGAGGTTCCGAGCCGTCTGCGTTTTTTAACCGACGGCGTACAGACGTGTGTTTCGGAGAGCGCACTGCCCGCAGAATTTCTATGTTGTGAGACCGTGGTCATCAGCGTGGACACGGCATCCGTGGCGCAGATGGGGGCACTTGCTGACACATGGCAGGGAAGAGTGCAGATGATGATCGATCATCATGAGCTGGGGACGCCGTATGCGCCCGCCCTGATCGATCCTACGGCGGCAGCAACGGGAGAGCTGATCTATGCGCTGGGCAACGAGCTTATGCGCATGGGGGCGATCGATGCCATCCCCGCGGCGGCAAATATCGCCATATACGCGGCGATCAGCTCGGACACGGGCAGCTTTCGCTACACCAACGTGACCGAGCGCACGTTTTCCTGTGCGGCTGCGCTGCGGGCGAGCGGCGTGGACACGGCAGCGATCAGCCACGCACTGTTTGAGTGCAAGTCCTTCACGCAACTGAAGGCGGAGCATCTGGGCTTTGAGGCCCTGCAGCTGTGGGAGGATGGCAGAGTGGCGGTTATTCCGTTCAGCTACGCGCTCAAAACGGAA
This sequence comes from Clostridia bacterium, assembly GCA_017456145.1. Classification (GTDB taxonomy): domain Bacteria; phylum Bacillota; class Clostridia; order Oscillospirales; family CAG-272; genus SIG644. Next base: position 8,080 of record JAFTJZ010000001.1, on the reverse strand, counting down.
AACGGCATCCGTGATGAGGATATGGAAACGCTGGTCGACGTGGCACGCGTGATTGAAGGCGTGGAGATCGTGCTCTCGGTGCGTCAGCCTGCAGAAGAAGGGCGGTATCGCGTGTCCACCCGTTCATCGGGTGCGTTTTGTGTCGCACCGCTGTGTGCACGTTTCGGTGGCGGCGGACACGCCAAGGCGGCGGGCTGTACCGTGATGGCAGAGAGCATGGATGAGGTGCTCGCGCGGCTACGTGCGGCACTGCGTGAAGAGCTTGTCCTGCAAAATTGTCAAAAAAAGCAGTAAGAATGAATAAAGCCTCTCTTTTGTGTCCATGATAGGGCAGGAAAGAGAGGTATTTTATATGCTTAAAAAAAGAAATCATCCGTACATGATCCCCCGTCGCAGCCATTGGATTCACCACGTTATCGCGGGGCTATGCGCAGCGTTGCTGCTGTTTTCGGTCATTTACACCTGCTTGCCCGTGCATGGAGAGGCGGCGGTTTATGATGCGGTCATCCGCTTGCACGTGATCGCCAACTCGGACAGCGAGGCGGATCAGCAAAATAAGCTGGCCGTGCGGGACGCAGTGCTCACCTTGGCGTCGCAGGCGACGCTGGGGATGACCTCGCGCGAGGCGGCGCGGGCAGCCTTGACGCAGATGCTGCCGACACTGGAAAAGGCCGCACAAGAGGTGCTGCGGGAAAGAGGGAGCGAGCAGCCCGTCCGTGTCGTGCTGGGGCAGGAGGAATATCCCACCCGCACCTACGACACCTTTTGCTTTCCCGCAGGAGAATATCTTTCGCTGCGGGTCATGATCGGCGACGCCGCGGGGCAGAATTTTTGGTGCGTGCTCTTCCCGCCGATGTGCCTTGGTGTTGCAAGTGTGCCCAAGGACGAAGCAGAGAACGCGTTGATCTCTGTCGGGCTGACGCCAAATCAGTACAGCATCATCACCGAGACCCAAAATACCAAGTATAAGCTCCGCTTTCGGATATTGGAGTTTTTTGAGGAGCTTTGGTGAAAAAATAAGCATCGCTGCAGAGGATTTGCAATAACCCCTTGCACTGACGGATAGAACGTGATATAATATGCGTAATGATAATGATAGGAAGGCATACGCATGGGAAAATCACAAGAATTCAGCGGCGGATCGCCGACGATCACGCGGGTCCTTTGGTGTGGTATCGCACTGGCAGCACTCGGGCTGGCGGTGGCGTTGGTCGTGCTGCTGAAAGAAAACGCTGCGGACGTTCTTCTTTCACCGGAGGAGGCGTATGAGGCGCCGGAGCCGGATGCGCAGCCTTACCCGGGCAGCTCGGACACCGCCGCACTGCCGCATCCCGACGGTGAGGATGCCCTGACGTTTGTCTTTGAGGAGCGGATATCCGTGGATCTCTCGCGAGAACGGGTCGGCTTGTTGTTTGCCAATCCCTCCCATTCACAGCACAATGTGGTGATAGCACTGCATTTGGATGGCGTAACCATCGCTCAATCGCGGCGCATTACATCGGGATATTGTGTCACTACCTTGCCGCTTTTGTATACAGAAACCATGGAGCAGGGAATCCGTGCGGGGCAGATCACGGTCTATTGCTTTGATCCCGATACCGGCACACGGTTGATGGAGGCGGTTTTCCCTGTAACCGTGACGGTTAACTGATTTTTGTGAGCCGATAAAAGGGGCGCATATATTGGCGCAGTTCGCTTGCCAAAAAGCCGATGGCGGGCTTTTTCGCGCGGAATATGCGGTTGCGGCGTTCAGCCGTAAAAAATAACGAGGGAGAATCAAATGCATTTTTTACATTTGATTCTCCCTTTTTTGTGTTATCCGAACAGTGTGACAAAAATATAGATGATAATGCAAAGCACGCCTGCCGCGGGAAACAGCGTACGGACAAGTGCAGCGGGCAGCGCACGTCGGGGGATTTCCCGAAGGTCGGGCGGCGGGAGCGATTCGGCGGCGTAGCGCTGATAAATGCGGCTGGCCTCTCCGCAGAAAATTGCGGCACCGATGAGTAGAGCCGCGGTCAGAAGAAAGCGGAACATGGTGTCGTTCCCGCTGTAGGAATAAAAGCGCGCCAATGCGCTCTGACCGAAGAGCCCGAATATATTATATAGGAAATGAACGACGATAGCCGCGGGCAGTGAGCGTGTGATCCGTACCACAAGGCACAAAAGCAGCCCTGCGAACATATACACGGGCAGCTGGGCAAAATCGAAATGCAGCATGCCGAAATAGAGTGCCGAAAAAGCGAATGCGCAGACGCTGCCGCGCTGCTGCAGTGCTGTCAGAAGGATCCCGCGGAAGACCAGCTCCTCGCACAGCGCAGGCAACGCAGCAAAGGCAAGCAGCTGAAAGAGCACCACACCCGCCGAGCTTGACAGATCGGCAGTAAAGGTCTCGTACAGAGAAAAGCCACGTTCGCTCCCCTCAATGCCACCTGTGTGAATGCTGATGAGCAAGCAGCCGGCGACCATGACCAGCAGCGCCGAGAAGAGGAACAGGATGTGCGACGGGCGAAACATTCGCAGTGGAATCCGAGAGGAAAAATCACTCCCCTGCAGCTTGCAGTAAAGAAGTCCCGGGATCAGAAAAATGAGCAGCTGCAGCAGGATGATGCTCAGATATTCCTGCTCGCGCCCCAGCAGCGCCGTGTCGATCAGGCGGGAGAGAATGAGCAGGGAAAAGACGGATAGCACCAAAAGCGAGGGGGCGTTGTTTTCGCGAAATTTAGGATGGCGTAAGAGCTGTCGGATCAGAGACGAAATGCTACCGTCCGGCGTGTTGTGTTGCTTTTGATCCTGCATGATCATATGCCCGGAGTCATGACACTGCGGCAAAGCTGATCGGCACGATCCTTGCCGTAGAGTACTTCGACCAGCTTAAGACCGAATTGCTGAGCCGTGCCCATGCCGGGTGCGGTGATGATCTTGCCGTCCGTTACCACAGTGATCTCACGCTCATAAATGCCGCCGCAAAGCTCGGTCTCAAAGCCCGGGTAGCAGGTGGCGTGTATGCCCTCCAGATACCCGCGGTGGCCCAGCACCAGCGGAGCGGCACAGATGGCGCACAGATAAGCGCCGCGCTCGCGCGCGGTGTAGAGCACACCGTCGATCAGAGGAGATTCGTCTAAGTTGCTTGCGCCCGGCATACCCCCGGGGAGGACGACCATCTCAACGTTCTCGGGCAGCACAAAATCGCGCTCGGCAACGTCGGCGAGCACCGTGATACCATGCGCACCGACGACCTCGCGCCCCTGTGCGCCACCTTCTTCAATGGCGACGGTGACGACCTCGGCACCTGCGCGGCGCAAAAAATCCACGGGGGTCAGCGCCTCGATCTCTTCAAATCCGTTGGCAAGAAATACTACAACCATGTGATATCGCTCCTTTATCGTTTTCTACCGATATTATATGCCAATATTGTATCATATTCCGTGCGCTTTGTCAATCATCGATGTTGAATTTTCGCGGTAAGATGTGTGAAAATTGCAGAAGACGTTACTTTTTCGAAAGGAAACAACGGTTGGGTCGATGCAGATGTGGTATATAGCTTTGGTGTATGTATACAAATTTATTCCGCCGAAATTGTGCAGGTTAACAAAGTTTTATTTTATATCATATGTTCACACTTTGTTTATTGACATGTCTACCATTTTCTGCTATACTATAAATGCATTGAAGATGCAGAAAGAGAAAGGAGACAGCGGATATGAAATTTGACCATGTATTTATTCCTTTTGTCAGCCACAAACTTCATCTCGGCTGTCATCCGAGGTGGATCTTCTATCGATGATGCGTGCAGGCGCAAGGGGCGACTGCACGGAAAGGCACATTCGACAGATACACAAATAACCAAGGAGGTTCATCAACGGAGGAAACGATTATGAAAATCAGATATGTCATTGGCATCATGGCAATCGCTTTGAGCCTATTGCTCTTCGGTTGCGAAAACGAAATATCAGAAGATCCTTTAGCGGATATCGGCAATGATACTCCGACTACAACCGTGAATGATTCACCCTTGCACGAAGAAATTGAGAAACCTGTTGAAGATGAAATCATCGTTGAGCCAATCTCCCCCATCACCCCTATTGAGCCGATTGAGGATTTTCAATTGCCGCAATGTATAGAAGATCAGTTGTATTTTTACTCTACGGAAGAATTGAGTAATTATATCGACTCTGCAAACCATATTTCTCAAGATAGTGAGGCCTATGCACTGTTGGCAGCGATTGAACTTAACAATGTGGCTACCTATTACGTGATAGATTCTACCAAGGTTCCCGATGGATATGAGTTTATATATGCTAAATTGGATTCTAATTTTATTGAGTACTGGTACTCCAGCACCCCGGAGGCGTATGAGGAGTATCCTTGGCTCTGGCCTGAGGAAACCACGCTGCATTACTATATTTATCCGGAAGTGTATGAGTTAAATGGAAAAATCAGAATCAATGGTGAAATTGCAGACGGTTCCGATATTGTCATCAAGCACACGGTCGGCGACAACGACCACGTCACCGAATAACCCCCGCCCCCGCAGGCTCAGGTCTGCGGGGGCGATCTTATTTGAAATCACCGTTTTCTTTTTGATAAAAATCGGCAAATATCGCGCGGGTCTCTTGACTTTTTTGAAAAACGGAGTATAATACCCTATAGTTGCTTTCGGAGTCGCTGCTCCGCCTATATGAAAGGAAAGTTTGTTACCATGTTATTATCCAAGCGTCGTATGGGAGACCTGACCGAAGGGGCGATTATGCCCAAGATGATCCTGTTCTGCATCCCGATTCTGCTGTCGGGGATGCTGCAGCTGCTCTATAATTCTGCGGACATGATCGTCGTCGGGCAATTCGCCTCGGACACCGCCATGGGGGCGGTCGGCTCCTCCGGCTCGCTGATCAATCTGATGGTCAATCTGTTTATCGGTCTGTCCGTCGGCACCAGCGTCACGGTGGCGCAGTACATAGGCTCCAAGCAAAACGAGGACGTTCGCGCGGTGGTGCACACCTCGGTGGCACTGTCTGCGATGATGGGCCTTTTTGTCGGCGTGTTCGGCTTTATCTTTGCCGAGCAGGCGCTGCGGATGATGAATACCCCCGAGACGACGCTCGCCGAGGCGCTGCCCTACGTTCGCGCCTATATGACGGGAGTTCCCGCTATGATGATCTACAACTACTGCGCTGCCGTGCTGCGCGCCAAGGGGGACAGTACCCGCCCGCTGATCTTTTTGGCAATTTCGGGATTGCTCAACGTCGTGATGAATCTGGTGATGGTCATTGTGTTTGGCCTTGGCGCAGTCGGCGTCGGGATCGCAACGTCCTTCTCACAGTATGCAGCCATGATCATGATCCTGATTCACATGACGCATCTGAAGGATGACTGCCGCATTGTCTGGAAAAACGTTCGCATCCATCGCGCAAAGCTGGTGGAGATCCTGCGCATCGGTCTGCCTGCGGGCATCCAGAGCGTACTGTTCAGTATTTCCAACGTCATGATTCAATCCTCAGTCAACAGCTTTGGTGAGGCGGTGATTGACGGAAATGCGGCGGCAGCCAATATTGACGGCTTTATCTGGAATGCCCAGAACTCGGTCTATCAAGGCGCGATCACCTTCTCGGGGCAGCACGTCGGTGCAAAAAAATACAAGCGCTTGACCCGCGTCATCCTCAACAGCATGGTGCTGGTCACGGCGATCGGCTTTTTGTTTGGCGGGGCGGTCATTCTGTTTGCCAAGCCCTTGCTGACCGTTTATGCCCCCGATATGAGCGCGACCGCCGTGGAGTGGGGACGTCAGCGCCTGAATCTGATGGGAGCGACCTACTTCCTTTGCGGGCTGATGGACGTGGCCGTGGGTAATCTGCGAGGGATGGGACGCACCATCACACCCATGCTGGTCTCGCTGGCCGGTGTCTGCGGCATCCGTATTATGTGGGTACTGGTTGTCTTCCGCGCCATTCCCACCATGACCTGCCTTTATCTCTCCTATCCCGTTACGTGGTTGATCACGGGCGCGGTGCAGTATACCTTGCTCTTTTTCTGCAAGCGTAAGATGGAACGGGCAGATGCTGCTCGGGCAGCGGAGTAGTACGCGAGAAGATACTTTGTCGATGGAGGCACATGTCCGCCTCGAAAAAGATGAATACGGATACGACGCACGGCGCACACCCTCTTGATGGAGTGTGCGCCGTGTGCCTTTTGTCATAAAAATGGCAAAAAGATATAAAGGGTATGGACATTTATTTATTTATGTGGTATAATAAGTGTAAGGAAAAAGGATATTGTTATGAAGAAGAGAAGTATGATTAACACGGAAATTGGTTTTGACAGTGTTTTTTTTTGATGATCAAGTAGAATCACCTTGGGGTGTTCCTGATGCTACGAATCCTTTTGATTATGTCATTACCTCACATGAGGTATATAATAATCGAGCCGCAGATATTGAGGGAAGAATTGTTTTGTGGAGCGATAGTGGTGTTATGGGCTATAGCGATATTTTGAGATTCACATGAGGTAATGTAAAAATGTATAGGTGCTGCAAACTCTTGTTTCTAATAACATGCATTTGCCTGCTGCTCACCTCCTGCACGCCTGCTGCCCCCACGTTCACCCCCTCTGAGACCGTTCCCGATGTCGACACATCGGAGCAGGCGCACCATGAGAACGTCAGCACGAAACGGAACACGTGGATTCCGAGCAGTACGAAGGCTGCCATAGATCAGTTTGCCATCACCAAGGAGGGGATGATCTTTGACCTGACAACGGGGCAGGGCTTTTCCATCTGCAGCGACCCGCTGTGCGCGGATCACAGCAGTGATTTCTGTGACGCCAAAATGCTGCAGGATGCAACGTGCTTTCTGGCATCCCCCTCGTCCGAGACGGGAGAGATGATCTTATACGTTCAGCTTGACGGAACAACGGTAGATGATGAGACCATGACGGCCTATACAAGCAGAAAGTTGATCCGTTACCACCAAGCGACGGGCAAGCGGATCACTCTGCTGGAGAGCACGAGCATCATCAACACATGGACGCTCGACCCGCTGACCGAGGATATTTATTATTTCACCTACATCGTCAACGAGGACAACGAAGCGGAGCCGTATTTGTGTGTGGTGAACGGCCTGACGGGAGAGCACCGCATCATCGCCCGCGCACCCGAGATCGTCAAGGTGCAGTATATACAGGAGGACGTGCTGTACTGTTATTCCCTCTCGACCCTTGTGTATCGCCTGGATCTGTCCGCAGCGGAGCCGGTTCTTGAGCGAACGGAATATTACGGCTTTCCCTTGCAGGACGGATATGTCTATTACACCGAGACGGTCGGAACCGAGCGGATCCATGTCCCCGATGATATGGTGGCACTGTCCGAGCAGTACGGTGTCGCGCCGTATGCCGATTTTGAATATGGGAATTTTTATCGTGTGGACGTAACACGGGAGCATGCCGAGCCGCAGCTGATCGCGGAGAACGTGCTCATCGGCTCGGCGGGGCACGGACATATCCTGTATTTTCATTTTTCTCCGCAATATTTCGCCAGTGTTTTGGTTGACAAGCGACCGATCTTCTCCGGGGAAGAACGGTATGCGTATCTGCCCGACGATCCCGCGGCACCGTCCAACGTCGAGCTGACACACGGCTTTTCAGGGCATGACAGCACCGTATCCGTGCTGGATGCCGAGACGCTGGAGCCGATGGCAACCATCGATCTGAAAACGTATCGCATGACCAATCTGGATACGTTTTCCTCGGACAAGGGTCTATTTGCGACGTTTTGCGGCATCACACCGGCGGATTATGTGATGGGCAACGGTACACCGCCCTCCTTTGTCGGATTCATCCCCTACGGTAAGTCCGTTCTGACCGACGAGGACATCATTCCCCTGACGTTGGATTGATTTCTTTGAGCCTCCCCGCTTTGTGCGGGGAGGATTTTTGCTTTTTTCGCAAAATGTAGTTTTGTCAATGATGTGAGACTAAAAAAGTAAAAATAAAAGCAACGAGTTATAGTTAATGCTTTTGCAGTCGAAAGGAGGGGCGGAGCCCCGAGTGGAGACTGCAAAAGCGGCGCGGTCAAGCAGAGGTGTTT